>DAOOUW010000009.1:0-38725 GCA_035390885.1 Bacteroidota bacterium
AAAATCTAATTCGTAACGGTGTCTATTGTGTTGCTGAAGGTGCAAATATGCCGACGACTCTTGACGGTGCAAAGTTATTCCTTGATGCTAAAATTCTTTATGCCCCAGGGAAAGCATCAAATGCGGGTGGTGTTGCAACATCAGGACTTGAAATGGCTCAGAACAGTATGCGCTTACCGTGGACACGTGAAGAAGTGGATAGTAGACTTCGACAAATTATGAAAAACATCCACTACACCTGCGTAACGGTGGCGGAACGGTTTGGTACGCCGGGCAATTATGTCAATGGCGCTAATATTGGTGGATTCTTGAAGGTTGCCGACGCTATGCTGGATCAAGGTATTGTGTAAAGCAACCTCTTAAAACGGAACTTAAATAATTTGTGGGCGGTGTGGTAATAACCGCCCACTCTTTGTGTGGAAGAGAATGAAAGAGCAACAAAGAAATATAGTTCAGACTCCTATTGTTCATACCATACATGAACAAGGTTATGGCAATTTATTTTATGGATTGCAAAATCCTAAAAGGATTCGCATAACCAGCGTCCTGTTAGTTTCCAGCCTTTACGATTTGTACCTTTTCGAAGAAGATGGTAGTTTATACGATGCTACTCACCCTGAAGGAGAAGTCAGTAATTTTACACAAACTCCTGAACTAATTTGCGTATCAAGTGGGAAAGAAGCTCTCTACCTCGTTCAGCATGAACGCCAATTCGATCTAATCATTACAACGCTCCATATTGACGACATGGATGCAGATGAGTTTGCGAAAATGATTCGACAGTCTGGTATCGATATTCCAGTCGTACTGTTGATGCATGATAACAGAGAGTTGAATTACTTCCTTAAGACTCATGATACAAAGATGTTTGAGAATATCTTTATCTGGCAAGGGGATTTCAGAATTATTCTTGCGATTATTAAAGCGCTCGAAGATAAGCTCAACGTTGAGTATGATACAAAATCAGTTGGAGTTCAATCTCTCCTTGTTGTCGAAGACAATATCAAATACTATTCGTTCCTTCTGCCTTTACTTTACACTGAATTTATGAAACAATCGCAGCGGTTAGCAAGTGAAGGAATCGATCTGGGACGTAAGTTTCTGCAAATGAGAGCAAGCCCGAAAATTCTTCTGTGCAATACATACGAAGAAGCATGGAATTTTTATGCGAAATATAAACATTATCTCCTTGGAATAATTTCGGATGTGGATTTTCCACGCGGTGGCGTTCAAGATTCTAAGGCTGGCATTTATTTAACCCGTCAGATACGAAAAGAGAGCATGGATCTTCCGATACTGCTGCTTTCAAATGCTATTGAGAATAAGCGTTTCGTAGAGCGATTGAATGTTTCATTTATAGCAAAGAATTCATCAAATTTTCTCAATGACTTAAGAAGATTCTTAGAGTATCAATTTCGGTTTGGCGACTTTGTTTTTCAAATGCCCGATGGCAAAGAAATAGCTCGTGCGCAAGATATGAAAAGTCTGGAAGAATTATTAAAGATTGTGCCAGAGGAAAGTGTGCGCTACCATGCAGAACGAAACCACTTTTCGGCATGGTTAAAAGCTCGTACTGAGTTCTGGATAGCGGATAAAATTCGTCCAAGAAAAGTTACGGATTTCCCTACAATCGAAGAGCTACGACTCGATCTTATCAAAACTTTACATCATTATAGACACTTATGTCAAAGAGGAGTTGTTACATCATTTTCTAAAGAAACGTTTGGTGTTATTACTAATTTTGCTCGGATTGGGCAGGGATCGCTTGGCGGGAAAGCTCGTGGGCTTGGGTTTGTCGATATGCTCATTACTGATTACAATGTTCAGAATGAATTCGAAAACGTAAAAATTTTTATTCCACCAGCGGTAGGACTTGGAATAAATATTTTTGAGAAGTTTTTGGCGCATAACGATCTGTTGGATTTTGCTATAGCATGTAATGACGATGAAGAAATTTGTCGTCAATTTGTTCGCTCAGATTATTTTCCGCCAGAAGCTCTCTCGGAGTTAAAGACATTTCTTGAAATCGTTCGTACGCCACTTGCCGTCCGTTCTTCGAGCATGCTCGAGGATTCGCAGTACCATCCATTTGCAGGTGTGTACGAAACTTATATGATTCCAAACAATGACCCTGATATCAACGTTCGTCTTCTACAACTTCTCAATGCAATAAAGCAAGTCTATGCGTCTACATTTTTTCAGCGAGCAAAGAACTATTTACGGGCTGCTTCATACAAACCAACTGAAGAGAAGATGGGCGTCGTTATTCAGCGCCTTGTGGGTAAGCAACATGGAGATCGCTATTATCCTGATATTTCGGGTGTTGCAAGATCTTATAACTTTTATCCAAATCCTGGACAAAAATATGAAGACGGAATAGCTTCCCTTGCGTTAGGCTTAGGGAAATGGGTTGTTGAAGGTGGAAATACGGTTCGTTTTTGCCCTAAGTATCCTCAAGATATTTTACAGTTTTCTTCTGTAAAGGAGACATTAGATACAAGTCAAAAGGATTTTTTTGCGCTGCAAATATTCGGTAAGGAGGATGTTTCGTTATTGTCAATGAGTGATTTAATTCGGTATCCTCTCCATGTAGCAGATGAGGATGGAGTATTGTCGTATGTGGCGTCAACATACGATCCGGAAAACGAGACTATTTATCCTGGCACAGGTCGCAATGGTACTCGAGTTATAACTTTTGCTCCATTACTTCAGCAAACCGAATTGCCATTTGCTAAAACTATTGAATTGCTCCTGGAAATGGGAGAGTGGGGAATAGGTACGCCGGTCGAAATAGAATTTGCTGCAAATATTTATTCTGCTCGTTCTCCCCAGATTGAGTTTGCACTTCTCCAGATACGTCCTTTAGTAATAAGACGTGAATTGGAGGAGTTGACAATGCAAGGCATCGACAAATCATCGTTGCTTTGTGAAAGTAATGAAGTGTTAGGACATGGGAAAATTTCAGACGTGTGCGATGTTGTTGCAATTGATCCGCGTGCATTCGATCGCGCCAAGACGCAACTTATAGCAAAAGAAATAGCACAACTCAATTATCAGCTTTTGAATGAAAATCGTCCTTATTTACTTATCGTGATAGGAAGACTTGGTTCATTAGATCCATGGCTTGGAATTCCAGTAACGTGGGAGGATATTTGTGGAGCGAAAACAATAATAGAGACTTCTATTAAGGATTTTGCAGTTTCTCCTTCTCAGGCAACTCACTTTTTTCAAAACATTATTTCATTTCAGGTTGGCTTTCTTACAATCAATGAGTCAAGGAATCAAGGATTTATAGATTGGAATTGGTTGTTACAGCAGAAACCGTATGCACAAATGGAATTTGTCAAACACTATCGTTTTGGGAAACCATTGGATATTCGAATTAACGCCGCTCAAAAAAAAGGAATTATCAAAAAGCCTGAATGACGCTATGCCAAAAGAATTCCAGAAGATAGATCATTGTCCAAACTGCGGAGCGGAACTAACACTCTGGCAACAGGTAATGTTAAGTGTTGACCATTCGTTAATGTGTCGCAATTGCTGGCGCCGAATTGTTATCGATACTTTGGATAGTATAGACTCATCAGATAATTTCTCTAATTCAAAAATAATACCTGACGATCAAGGCGAATAATTGAATTGCGATTAGCCCAAATTTTTCAATAGAAGCATCGTTGAGTATCGTTAGACTTAGATGAGGGTAAAATTCTATTCCTGGTGAGACTGATTTTGATTTCGGACGGAATAGTACCAAGGCAAAAGTCTGTGAGTGATGGCATAAATTGTCAGTTCTACATTATTTTTCAAGTGCATTTTTTCTAGAATGCGCGCGCGATAGGTCGTAACCGTTTTTTCGCTAATCATCAGCTCCTCGGCAATGTCTTTCAGTGTTTTTCCTGATGCAAGCATTCGCATAACCTGGTATTCTCGGTTTGATAATAGTTGATGTGGAAATTCAGGAGTATTATCTCCAATTGCGACAGCCATTTCCTCGGCCAATTTTGAACTGATATATCTTCTACCTTGAGCTACTTTACGAATTGCATTGATAAGCTCTTCCGGAGCGCTTTCCTTTGTTACATATCCTGATGCTCCTGCCTTGATCATTCGTACAGCATATTGATCTTCAGGATACATACTTAAAACCAAGACGGCGACTTGCGGAAGTATTTTTTTGATGTCTTGCAGAAGTTCTGGTCCATTGCGTCCTGGAAGAGAAATATCAAGCACGATAACATCATACTTATCCTTCTGTATTTTTTCCATAACTTCTTTACTATTCCCAGCTTCTGCTACTACGCGAAGATCGGAATGTTTTGCTAATATTTGTTTAAGTCCTTCTCGGAATATGATATGGTCGTCAATTAAAAATATTCTGATCATATTTATGGTTCGATATTCAGCGGAATTGATACACGAATAGTTGTTCCTTTATTTGGCGTACCACAGATTTCAAGGTCGCCGTTAAATGAAGAAACTCTTTCTCGGATTCCTATAAGTCCGAATGATTCCGGGTGATGAATTTCTTCATCGGTAATACCTTTACCATTATCTCGTATGGTCAACAGAAGGGTTGATGTTTGTTGTACTAATTCGATTTGCACACGAGTAGCTTTTGCATGTCTGGCAACATTAGTAAGAGTCTCTTGCAATATTCGGAAAACCGCAGTCGATACTTCCTGCTCGAGCGAGATTTTATCTGATGTTAGCTTTACATCACACACAACACCGGTTCGCATTTGAAATTCATGCGCCTGCCATTCTATAGCTGCTGCTAATCCTAAATCATCGAGCAGTCCAGGTCGAAGTTTTGTAATGATATTTTTTACGGTTGCAATAGCTCCATCGATTTGTTTTTTCATTGCTTCTGTACGTTCAAGTGCAGCGGTTGCATCATTTTTTATTTCTTCTGGAAGTAACGAGAGTTGTATTTTCATCGCAGTAAGGAGTTGCCCTAACTCATCATGAATTTCCCTTGCAATGGTCTTTCGTTCTTCTTCCCTTGCTTCTTGAAGATAGGAAGAGAGACTCTTGTATTGTCGTGAATTCTTTTGTTCCATCATTTGTACTAAATTGTTCCTTGTATAATGTATTCAAAAAGAAATAAGAGAACAAGGTGTGTGAATCTTCTTGAATATTGCTTTATGTGGAAAGCATGATTTTCTAATGAACGAACCAATATTTGCCATTGAAAAATTTATTAGTTCTTTGTATGATTGTTTTATCGAATGAAGGGATCAGTATGGAACCACGACAAATACGATTGAAAGATGATTCTTGTCTCGTTGTTTTCTGGGATGACCAGCATCGAGAAGAAGTATCATTGCAAAAGCTACGGGATCATTGTCCTTGCGCTGAATGCCAAGGTGAGTCAGTGTTATTTCACACATATAAACCTGTGCCGCAACCCGAGCTTCCTGGAAAATATCTCTTAACAAATATTCAGCCTGTCGGAAATTATGGACTTCAATTGATATGGGGCGATGGGCATTCTGCGGGAATCTATACTTGGGAAATTTTACGTTGCCTCTGTGAATGTGTTGAATGTAAAAATAAATCTGAAATTTAATTTGAGCGGTTGAGTACGTAAGTAACAAAATCTATAAGCGATTGTTTTGCAGGTGAATCTTCAAAAATAGCAAGATGTTCAATAGCTTCTTGAGCTATTGATTCTGCTTTTTGCAGGGAATAAGCAATGCCGTTATTTTGATGCACAAACTTCACTATTTGTTGAATATCTCGAGGCGAGGCGCCGTTTTTAATTTTCAGTATAATTTTTTTTCCGGTGGCAGAATCTACATTTTTCAATGCGCCAATGAGTGGAAGTGTTACCTTTTTTTCCTTGATATCTGCGGCAATTGGTTTTCCCATAATAGAACGATGTCCTGTATAATCGAGGATATCATCACTAATCTGGAAAATAATGCCAATTTTTTTGCCGTATTCATAAAGCGCTATCTGCACAGCAGGATCAGATGTTGCGCTGGCTGCCCCGATTTTTGCACAAGCGGCAAAAAGTTCTGCTGTCTTTCCGCTAATGATCTCAAAATATGTTTCTTCGTCTGTATTGAGTTGTCTGCTCTTTTGAACCTGGAGTAATTCTCCTTCTGTCATTTGTTTTCCGACGATAGAAGTAGTTTCAAGAAAATCGATGTCTTGATTGTGTAATGCAAGTAAAAGTATTCGAGAGAGGAGATAATCTCCCATTAAAACTGCAACTTTGTTTTTCCATATTGCATTGATTGAAGCGGCTCCTCGTCGTAAATCTGCATCATCGACAACATCGTCATGGATGAGCGTTGCAATATGGAGGATTTCGATAAAGGAAGCTCCGCGAAATGTTCGCTCTGTAATGCCTCCGCACAATTTTGCGCTAAGGAGCACAAGAAGAGGTCGTACTCGTTTCCCTTGTTGTCGTACAAGGTAACGCTCTAAGAGACGTACAAGAGGAATAGAAGAACGCAACGAGTCTCTAAGAACCTGATCGAACGTTACAAGTTCTTTTGCTACTGGCTTCCGAATTGATTCAAGCGTTATAGTATCTTTTTTGGTCATGGATGCTCTAAGGTTTGATTTCGTTTTTTATAAATCACTGATGAAATAATAATACTTATTTCATATAAAAAAATCATCGGAATCGCAAGTAAGAGTTGCGTTACAATATCTGGAGTAGGAGTTACGACAGCTGCAATGATGACTATTGCAACGATTGCATGTCGTCTGTATTTTCTCATAAAAAAAGGAGTAAGTATCCCCATTTTTGTAAGGAAATACGCAACCATTGGTAACTCGAATACAAGTCCTGCGCCTAGAATAAGCATGAGCATAAAACTGACATATTGATCGAGTGCAATATTTAGTTCGATGTAACTGGTGCGAAATGCCGCAAAAAATTTTAATGCTGCAGGAAGAAGAATAAGATAACCGAATGCAACTCCAGCAAAAAAACAAAATGAAGTCAAGCCAACAATTCTTGAAATATAATGTCGTTCTTTTGGAAGAAGTCCCGGGGCGACAAATTTCCAGAGGCAATAAAGAGTGTAAGGCATACTCAGTATAAAGCCACAAACAAGAATTGCTTCCATATAAAGAAGCACGATTCCATACGGTGATAGTACTTGAGTCTTTAATCCTACAGATTTTACTGGAGAGAGAAGGAGAGTTTGGACGATGAAATCGGCATAAATTCCACAGATGATTGATGCAATTGCAATACCGATGAGAGCTTTAATTATTTGCCAGCGCAATTCCTCAAGGTGATCAAGGAAACTCATTTCCTGTGTTGTATCATTTGAAGCGTCAGCTCGTTTTTTGAACAATGCATTGAGCGCTGCGCTGAAAGAATTCATACGGTACCACTACTTTCGTAACTCTGGATAGAGAGGAAAACGCTCACAAAGAGATGCAACTTCACTTTTAACTTTTTCTATAATTGTTTCGTTTGTACGATTTTGAATGACGCGGTCGATGAGTTCTGCGATTTGGTTCATTTCCGCTTCTTTCATTCCGCGTGTTGTAACAGCAGGTGTGCCAACACGAATTCCACTTGTTATCAATGGCGACTTATCATCGAACGGAACAGCATTTTTATTGACGGTGATTCCTGCTCGATCGAGCGCTTCCTGTGCCTCTTTACCAGTGCAATTTTTATTGCGAAGATCGATAAGCATCAGATGATTGTCTGTACCATTGGATACGAGTGTATACCCACGATCGAGAAGAGCTTGAGCAAGTGTTTGAGCATTCTTAATAATTTGTTGTGCATAAATTTTAAATTCTGGTCGAAGATTTTCACCAAATCCTACTGCCTTTGCCGCTATAACGTGCATCAAGGGACCGCCTTGAATGCCAGGAATTACCGTCGAGTCAATCAGCTCTGACATCATTTTTCTTCGTCCGCTCTTTGCTGCTACCTGTCCAAATGGATTTTCATAATCTTTTCCCATAAGAATAAGTCCCCCTCGTGGTCCACGTAATGTTTTATGTGTCGTTGATGTAACAACATGACAATAGGGAAGAGGATCGTTATGGAGCTTTGCTGCAACGAGTCCTGCTGGATGTGCAATATCTGCAAAGAGGAATGCGCCTACTTTGTCAGCAATTTCACGGAACGTTTTGTAATCGATATTTCGTGAGTATGCACTTGCGCCAACAGTAATCATTTTAGGTTTTTCACGCTTTGCAAGTTCTTCAACCTCGTTGTAATCGATGTATCCAGTTTCTGGTGAAACGCCATAAGCTACGAAACGATAGAGCTGACCCGAAAAGTTTACTGGCGAACCATGGGTAAGATGCCCGCCATGCGATAAATTCATTCCTAATACAGTGTCTCCTGGTTTAAGGAATGAAAAGTATACAGCCATATTTGCCTGAGAACCCGAGTGGGGTTGGACATTTGCATATTCAGCTCCAAATAGTTGTTTTACTCTATCGCGAGCAAGGTTTTCCGCCACATCGACGAATTCACATCCGCCATAGTAGCGTTTTCCAGGATAACCTTCGGCATATTTATTAGTGAGCACGCTTCCTAAAGCTTCGAGTACTGCAAGACTTACAAAATTTTCAGAAGCAATCAGTTCAAGCTTTGAGTGTTGACGTTGAACTTCATTTTTGATTGCATTAAATACTTGTGGATCGGAAAATTGTAAAGTATTCATATCTTTCTTCTTATGTTATAAATTTGGAAGTCGATTCAGTTTTTCGACTCGACGACAATGTCTTTCTCCGCCATCAAATGGAGTATTCAAAAATACCGAAATTATTTCTATTGCTTTTTCCCAAGGAGTAATACGTTCACCAATGCAAAGAATATTTGCATTGTTGTGTTCTCGTGCTAACCGAGCAGAAGCCACTGATTCGCATACGGCGGCACGAATGCCAGGGAATTTATTTGCAGCAATACACATTCCAATGCCTGTCCCGCATATCAGAATTCCTCTTGTAGCTTTTCCTGAAATGATTGCCTGAGAAACAAGTGCAGCATAATCAGGATAATCCGTTGATTCTTCAGATATTGTACCGTAGTCGATAAATTCCTCATGCAATGATGAAAGGAGTAATTTTGTATTTTCTTTGTAACGGTATCCAGCATGGTCGCTTCCTATGGCTATCATTTTTTAATCCTCTTCAAATTTTAAAAACCAACGCTCGTTCACAGTAAGTCCGAGCGATATTCTGTAGAAAGAATCTTTTTGTAAGTTTTGATCTGTAACGCCCCGTGTTGAATATTGGAAACCAAGGTCAAGTTTCCCTAACATTCGAATTGGGAAACCTATGCCTGCGGTAACTCCAAGTTCATCTATTCCTTTTCCATTGATATCGTAATACGTTGAATGGTAGTATGCTCCAACACGATAAGAAGAACGCTTCCAAAAACTTGTCTCTTGTCTATTGGGGACGCGTTCACATCCAATTCCAAATCGAATCGAGTTTCTCAAAGATGCCTCAGGTTGACCAAAGATTTTTGCACGATCCCACTGCTGTGCCTGTATATCCGATACAAGTATGTATGATTTATTAAGATTATACGACATGCCTGCGCCAAAGGAAAGAGGAAGATCCGAGTAACCTGATTGGAGTGTAATTGTCGTATCATATGTAGGATAGTATGCTTGATAGTCAGTTGATAAAGAAAGAGGCGGCGAAAATGTCAATCCTAACGTAAGCGGCTCGAGCCACTTGATGTTAAGGTGTTTTCCAATTCTTTCCACAATAATTCCAAATGAGCTGCCAAAGCCATGGTAGCCGTAAGAATGCTCAATTTCGGTATCGAGAATGTCTGAATTTGTAAAGTCAGTTTTGATGTACTGTTCTGTTCTACCAAAATCGTAGACAACCTTTGCTCCTATATGAATATCATTTGTAATGGAAAGCGAAAGTCCTGCGGCAAGCGTTGCAAGTCCACCATTTCCATAAAATGTATTAGTGCGAAGATATCCCGCTTGTTCTGATGTTGACCGAATCGCATACGCTACCTGACTATAGGGTGTGTACTCAAGACTTAATGCAATTCCATCTTCTATAGAAATTGGTATTGCAATAAAGAACGATTGAATTCCAAAGGTATTGTATTTTGATGAACCATTTTGAGTTGACGATGAAATAGTTGAATTTTCAAATGAGCCAGAAAATTGAGTAATAAGTAGTCTTGAGAGTCCAGCTGGATTAAATTGATTTAAATAGTTGTTTCCAATTGTTGCAATGCCGCAACCGCCAAGTGCGTATGCCCTGCTTCCTCCAAAATAGAGAATATCTCCTTTTCCGTACCGTGAGTATGAAGAGCCTCCGGCAAAGCTATTCTGTGATAGAAGGAAAAAGCCTATTATCCAAAGTAGAGAAGTTTTCTTCATAAATATTACCTTGTAGAATACAATATTTCCAACCTTGGTTTTAAGTTAATGCTCGCTTGGGAGCCATAAAATGCGAATCGATCGAAAGAAGAACTTTCGCCGTATCCAAATATCACTATCTGCGCTGGATAATATTTACGAATCCAATATGCAATTCCTTTCTTAATGTCGATTTTATATACACGATTCCCCAGTGAATCTGTAGTCACTGAACTTAAAGAAATCCATGGATAGGAAAGAGTGCCATCTGAGTTCAATTGTGTTACCATTACGGAATCGTGCATATAATTATTAGACAATGACCGTGTTGGTTCAAGCGTTAAATATAGGAATCCAGAATTGATATTCGAGGGATTCGGAATCGAAGATACATCAAAAGTAAGGGTGCCACGGTAGGGGATACCATTCTGTGCGTAGAAGAATTCCGATGAATCTTTAATAATAGTTGAGAAAGATGCAGAAGTTGGCGTTGGGGACGATAAAAATCTGGACAGACTGTAGTAATGCACATACGTCTGAACTTCTCCGTCTTTTTCGTATTCGATTGTAAGAGTCGGCATGGATGCAGTATCTAATGTGTAATACGATGCAAATCCCATAATTACTGAACTGTTTGTCGGTTCAAGGAGTAATCCATAGTTATATTGTGTAGAATCATTTACAGTAGCTAACCATTGCCGTACTATTGAAGTATCAGGAATATCAATAGTTATATAATCTGTGTCTCCAATCGCTCCGGAGTAAGAAAGTTGAAGAGGCGTTGCATCGTAGTAATTACTTTGGAAATTGCGCAGAGAATCAAGCGTAAGCGAGTCTCCAACCCATGATGTTACCATTCTGTAGGCTCGGAAAGAAATATTGCTGGCGCTATCGCCAAAATGGTACGCTGCTTTTAGCCGAATTGATGCATTTAGAACGCGAACGTTTGTGAGAGAGTCCGGCAAGCCAAAGAATCCCAATAATCCCCATGTTTCGTATGATTGAAATTTGCCAACACAAAATTTATCGAGGGAAGAATTGTTAGAAAAGAAAAATCGAGTTTCATGCGAGGTTGCATAGAGCGTATCTTGTTTAAGTAAAAGTAGGTCAGTCTCTGGTAGGATTTCTGCTCCAATTGGATTAGGCGCATCTACGCAGCCTGGTAGAATAACGAATAGAATAAGAAGAAGTATCGATGAGAAAAAAAGGATTGAACTATAAAGATGATTGATTGTTGTCTTCACTCTGATTACCTGATATAAAATATCGTATTTATATTGAGATGTTGCAAAACACGGCGATATCGAAGGGGCGGTTGATTACAAAAAATAAATTATTGTTTCAAAATATTTTTATAGAGATTGATGTATTCCAACGCTGAACGGTGCCAAGAAAAATCCATAGCCATGCCGTTTCGCATAATTTTTTTCCATTCTTCGGGCTGTTGATATACTTTTAGCGCTCGTTGGATTGTTTTTAGCAATTCTTTTGTGTCATACTTATAAAATTTAAATCCTGTTCCTTTCCCATTTCCCTGATAATCCTCAACAGTGTCGTCTAACCCACCTGTTGCATGCACAATCGGCACTGTGCCATATCTCATGCTGTACATCTGATTTAAACCACAAGGCTCAAATTTTGATGGCATGAGGAATATATCGGAGCCAGCCTCAATGAGGTGGGCAAGTTCTTCATCATATCCAAGCACTAAGGCAAACTTTTTAGGGTATTTTTTCTGTATTTGTTCAAACTTTTTTTCTAACTCTTTATCTCCAGAAGATAGCATCACATACAGCACATCAAGCTTCATAATATCATCTATAATCGATGCAATGAGATCGTAACCTTTCATTTCTACCATTCTACCAATGGAGCCAATTAAGGGCATTTCTTTCGAATTATCGAGGGCGAATTTCTCAATGAGAGCATGTTTGTTATCGTACTTTGCTTCAAGAGATTTAGCATCATACTTTCGATAGATAAAATTATCATTGATCGGATCCCAGATAGTATCATCAATTCCATTGACAATGCCATAGAGATCTTTCTTTCGTGTTGAAAGAAGCCCGCTTAATCCTGCACCTATTTCATCATTCGAGCAAATCTCTTGTGCATATTTTTTGCTTACCGTTGTTATTGTATCGGCGAAGACTATTCCAGTCTTTAGGAAATTAAAATTACCATATGCTTCGACGCCATCAGGAGAAAAAAGTTCCTTTGGAAGATGGGACTTTTCAAATGATTCCCGGGAAAACACACCCTGGTATGCCATATTGTGAATAGTAAAAACAGTTCGTACTGCCTTAAATAGAGGTTCGTCTTTATAGAGTGTTTTTAAGTACGCTGGAATAAGTCCCGTTTGCCAATCATTGCAATGGATAATATCGGGCGTCCAGCCAAGTTGTTTGAGAGTTTCTAATACGCCACGTGCAAAGAAGATGAACCTCTCATCATTATCTTTGTAATCTTTTTTGGTTGCCGGACTCTGGTAAATGCCATCTCTTCCAAAGTATTCCTGATTGTCAAGAAAATATATCTGGACTTTATCCTTTTGATTGTTGATGAAGGATGATTTTACATTACCTACGAGCGTTGTAGCTCCGACTGGAACTGGAATTTCATGCAAACGGATGATGTCGTGGAGCTTAAATTTGCGCTCTCCGATAAACCTATATCGTGGGGTAATAATTCGAATTTCATGACCTAAACTTTTGATTGCTTTAGGTAGAGAACTTGATACATCTGCAAGTCCTCCTGTTTTGGAGAAGGGTTCTACTTCACTTGTAACAAAGAGAACATTGAGTGCTTTCGACATACGCCCTTTAGTATCATTTTTATTATCGTTTTTAATAATTTAGCCAAAAATCTTAATAACTGCAAAAGATTTCTTCTTGATAAATGTATTGCAGAGAAGAAGGGAAAAGGTAGTTGAAGCAATTTAAATATGATCGTCGATTGTGAGTTGTTGCTTCCTTTGACGACGATTTCTAACAATCGAAGCCAAAATTGAAACAATGAGAACGCTTGCGACAAAAGTTAATGCAATACCAGTTCGAATAGGGAAGATATCCATTACTACCATCTTCAACCCCACAAATGTTAAGATGACGGATAATCCGTGCCGAAGATAGTAAAAGAGTTCCATGATTCCAGCGAGTGCAAAGTAGAGTGAGCGGAGTCCTAGAATTGCAAAGACATTCGATGTGAAAACAATGAAAGGATCCTGAGTAATTGCAAAAACTGCTGGAATAGAATCGATAGCGAACACCAGATCGGTTGTCTCGATAACAATAAGCACTACAAAGAGGAGAGTTGCATATCGTTTGTTATTAATGACGACAAAAAACTTTTCTTCATGGAATCCTGCAGTGACGGGAAATAATTTTTTAAAGAAACGAACAACGATATTTTTCTCTGGATGAACTTCTCGCTCTTGTTTTTCTGTTGCCATTTTGATACCAGTATAGATGAGAAAGATGCCAAAGAAGTAGAGTATCCAGTGGAAATGAGAAATAAGCGCTGCGCCGACTCCGATCATCGCTCCTCTTAAAATAAGCGCGCCTATGATTCCCCAGAATAATACTTTATGTTGATATTTTGCAGGTACTTTGAAGTAAGAAAATAATAAAAGGAAGACAAACAAATTATCGACGCTTAAAGACTTTTCAATGATATAGCCAGTAAAATATTGCAGAGCCGGAGTCGGACCTTTCCAGAAGTAAATTACCACATTAAAGAGCAAGGCAATGACAATCCAGATAAGGCTCCAAATTAAAGATTCCTTAATAGTAATCTCATGCGGATGGCGATCGAAAACGATTAAATCAATAGAAAGCAAAAACAAGATTAGTATTATGAAACCGATCCACAGTAACATTTTATCTCCGTATATAAATTTTTGAAAGATATTAAGAACTTCTTCCAATTCAAAGTGGAAAAGGAAGAGGAGAGGATTGTTAAGAAATTTTAACCGCCAAAAATAATTAGCTGTACATCTTCTGGGAGAAGGGCGCTCAGTGTGCGAATTACATTTCCACGAAGCATGTTTTCAAGCACGCTTCGCTTTGTTGCACCAAGGATCACCCGATCTACGCCAAAAGTTGCCGCTTGTTCTGCTATGGTATATCCAACGTCGTAACTTGGTATTGAAATGATCTGAAAATCGATACCAGCATCCAGGCAAGCTTTCTCGATTTTGTCTTCAAATCCATTGGTTTGAATTTCTAATCGCTCTGGTAATGTGCCTACAGCAATCTCTTTTACGTGTAAAATAAAGAGCAAAGCCCCTCGTTGTTTTGCTTCTTCAATAGCAAATTTTAGTAGCCGTTCATTCATTCCTTTTATTGCAACTAAAAATTTAGCCGACGGGATTGAAATACGGCGACGTTTTTTCGTCGGCTGTGGCTCTGCAGCTTGTATTTCTGCTGGGATAGGTTGCGCTACGATTTTCCTTTGAGCAACATAACGAGCTGTTAATCCTACAGCCAATATGATGAGCACAAAAATTGTAGCTTCGTGTTTATTAATAGCAATTGAAATTGCTATGAGAAACATGATGATTGCTGATGCCGTCGTAAAATATTTTACAGATGGTTTTAAACTAACATCTGGATCTGTGGCTGTAGAACCAAGGTTGATTGTTATTGCACTAACAACACCAATAGCATAGAGGTGAGACATTGTCTCGACATCGCGAATAAACATAATTACAAGAATTGGAGCTAATGTTGCAATAATCAGAGGGATAATCGGAACCCCGTAGCGATTGAGCCTTCGCAACGATGTTGGTAATTCCCTGTCTAATGCCATAAGAAATTGTATAGAAATTAATCCATTCAAGGCAGTGTTACCTGCTGAAATAAGCAGGACACCCAGAGATAAGGCAACAACCCAACCGAACCAATTACCAACGTAATGTTCGCCAAGGAAACGAAGCATATCCTCAAGATGCTCACCAGGGTGAAGTCCTGGTATAGCAAGCAAGGCTAATCCAAGACACAGGTTTGCAATTACCACTTTAGTTAAAACTACAAATATAGTGCGCCGTGAATCGCGTGCTGGATCGCGCATGAGTCCCGTCATATTGGAAATAGCTTCAACTCCTGATAAGCTAAGCACGAATCCAGTAAAAATACTCCAATTATGAAAAAAACCGCCTGTTGGTCTCTCAATGTGAGCCTGAGTTATTCCCGTATGAAAAGAGAAGCCGATGATTGTAGCAAGCACGAGTAGTGTAAAAAACGAAATTACAAGAGCAAGCCCACCAGAATGTTTTGGTCCATACCAGTTAAGAATTCCAATGCCAATAATGATCAATGCTGCTGCTAATGGCGGATTACTTACATTTAAGTAATGGCAAGCATCCAGAACGGATAATGACATTGTTACTATGTAGTCGGCGGAAAGAAGAAGCGCTCCAATTACTCCGAGCAAATGGGAACGATGATAAACGGAGCTATAAACGCCGCCGCCGTTTGGATAGAGTCTGCAAATAGTAATGTAATTGAATGCAATAAGAGTTGTAAGAAGCATCATTGCAACAAGGTGCCAATAACTAGCATACCCTGCAAGAGCAAATCCAATTCCCATTACATAGGCAACACTGGTTCCCCAGTCCCCATCCAAGATTGCTGCACTGCGCAGCCAACCTAATACCCGAGGTCTACTAGTGGCTAATTCTTTCACTTTGTGAGGTGTGGAAGAATGCGTACTATCTGTATCCAATTAATTAGCTTCCGAGTTCAACATAAGGAAGCCGAGTTCCCAAAAAGGAACTCGGCTTTTTTCGGCATATAGTATACTACTTTAAGCGGATTGAAGCAACTACTTTTTCAAAGGCAGGGAGGAAGTCCTTTTTCAGTGGCGCGAAGTAGTTGAGTGTAATTCGGTAAATTCTGTCGTTTTTGACAACAAAATAGACTCGACTTTCGATATTTTTGAGAGGAGAATAGATTAAATAAATTGCCTTTTCTCCAGAAATCTTTGTCTCACCTCGGGAAAGAACACGATAATTTTTCAAATTTTGCTCTACAACTTTATCAACGCTAAGTTTTTGAGCGGGGCGCACATCAATCTGAATGTCGCAATCTTTTCGGTAGCCTTCTAATCTTCCAATGATTTGAATGTAATGCAGTACATTGCCTTTCCTTGGCAAGTCATTGATTCCAAAGTTTGCTGGGTATTCAAGCTCGTAATATTCACATGAATATCTCTCTGTTTCAGCAAATGGTATTGCAGGATCAACTCCTTTTTTAGCGACAATTTTTTTAGGAAGAGTTAAAGTATGAACCACGCTGTCGAAAACGAATTTGTATGGCTCATACATTTTATTGAATGCTGAATATTGTACGTAGTAAATGGTAGAATCTTTAAACGTAACAATTCGAATAGATGAAATCTTCGTCTCTCGATCGTATGCTCCACTGAATTCGACTTTTTTGGCTGGTAAGCCTTCCAGTGTTGCGGCTTCAATAGGTTTCATGGTAAATCCGGCATTATTCTGATCGTTGTAGAAGTTTTCTACGTATTTATCCAGATTATGTGTGGAATCGTCCAGATCGGATGCGACAATGATTTGCACACCGTCTTCTTTTCGTGGATCATGGGTAAAAAATTTATCTGCTGCTTCAATCGATGAATACACCATTACTCGGTTTGGTTCCGTTACTACGTACCAATTTTTAGGATAGGTGAAAGAAACTTTAAAAAATTGATTTTGATACTGATCCCATTCCTGAATGGTTACTTTCTTTTCTCCACATCCAACAAGAATAGTAGCTAAAATACCCCCCAATAAAGCAAATCTTTTCATAATGTAATCTCCTCCTACGGATTTATTTGTGTATAAATAACATCGTTATTATTCTGTTCCTTCAAGCACCTTTACACCTTTTTGTGCTTCGAGATTTTTCGGGTCGAGTTTCAATGCACGTCTGTAATGCTTTAATGCAAGTTCTTTCTTCTGCAGGTTTTGATATGCTTGTCCTAACCATACATGACTCATTGCATCGTCTTCTTTGTATTGCAAAGCTTTTTCGAGATATAATGCGCCATCTTCCCATTTTTTCTTTGGATTATCAGGGTTTGGTTTATCAACGAGATAAGATAATCCTATCATTTTATAAGCATCCGCTAACTGAAGTCTATAACGAAATTGAGCGGTGTCAATAACACTAATTGTTTTTTCGAACCATTTCCTTGATTCTATAAATTCTTTTTTCCCGGAATAGCAAAAGCCAATATTGACATAAGTAGGAGGGTAGTTCGGATTCAATTCTACTGCTTTCAGAAGATATGTAATTGCTTTATCATATTGTTCCAATTGCATTAAACATGAAGCAAGATTGATATATCCAGCAATAGCGGCAGTATCTATTTGGACGCGTCGTTCAAGGTAATAAGCCGCCCGATCCCATTTTCGCATATTCATATAGATAGCACCAATGTCTCCAAGTAAGTCGCTATCAGTAGAGTCTATGGAGAGCGCTTCAAGGAGTGCATTTACTGCAAGAGAATCTTTTTTTAGTTGACGATAACTATACCCTAACCATCGATAATCATCAACTTTCAGAGTATCGGTTTTCTGTAATGCCAGATAAGCATCGATTGATTTTTGATACTGTTTTTGGTCAATATAGCCTTTACCTAATGCTCGCAGTACAATAGGATTTTTAATATTTTTCTTAGCCATTGTTTCTGCAACGGATAGAGCTTCTTTATAATATTTTCCATTGTACAGCGCCTCAAGGTACATATTCTGGACATCTTGAGATGGATTTTTTTCTCTTTCTATGTAATCTTTTAATGTTGCAGCGCAATGTCCCCACATTTTTGCTTTGTAGAACAATTCTGCAAGCTCCAGCCGTGCTTTTGAATTTTCTGGTTCAAGTTGCAAAATTCGATTATAGACTTTTCCCGCTTCAGTATATTGGCGTTCTTTGACAAGAGTTCTTGCAAGTTTTAGGAGAACTCCTGTCTGGGCGCTATCTATTTCCAATGCTTTTTCGTATTGTGCAATAGCTAATGGATTTAAATTTTCTAAGGCATAGGCATCGCCTTTTCCCTCATATCCACGGTAATCATTTGGACAATCTTCTGCATACTTTGTAAACGAAACTAATGCCGCCGTAGCGGAATCAAGTTGGAGGTACACTTTCCCTAATTGAAGAGAAAAGAGAGGAAACGTCTTCTTTTTTAATTGCTTTATTCCTTCCATAACAGTATTGTATGCATCTATCGGTTTTTGTTTTGAAAGTTGTACGTCCGAGAGTACAACATAGGCGTCAAAAAGCTGGCTATTGAGTTCGATTGCTTTTTTTGCTGCCTCTTCTGCCTGATCCAATTGACCTAATTCGTAGTGTGCTTTTGCGGAAAGATACCAGGCGCGCTCATCTTTTGGATCTGCATTGAGAATGACTTGAATAGCATCGAGCGCTTCTTTGTATTGTTTGTTTTTCAACAAAGATTCGCTCTGATCATACTTTGTTTGAGCATATGATGCCGTGACGAATGTGAATAGTAAAGAAAGAAAGAAAAGTGATCGTTTCATACATTACTCCACAGTTATTTGAATTGGACGACTTGGAATATTGACTGGGGCAATTCCAGCGTCTTGAATAATTTTTTGACCGGAATAGGTTAAAAGGAACGTACCAAAACCCAAGCCCAGTCCTCCTTTAGCTTCACGAGAATAAAGATACAAAGAATAATGGAATGGATAAAGTTTTTGATAAATATTTTCTTGTGTTGGTTTTAAAAATCCTTGTGTACTATCTGGCAATGTTGCCTCGACCGGAAGAACTTTGATTTCCTTCGGCAGTTGTTGTGCTGTTGTAAAAGATATTACCCCTATCGATTGTGGGTGTTGCGTGACAAACTGAACAAGTTCTTCTTGACAGGAGAGCGCTGCAGAGATAGGAAATTCAGTTTGTGTAGGAAAAAAATTTTGTTGAAGAAGACGATAAATACCGGAATGCTTATTCGTGAGTGCGAGTTGGATTGATCCTCCCCAGCGAGACTCCGGTATATTTCGCCAATTCGTTTCAGTCCCTAGTATTATTTTTTTTAAGGATTGTTGCGATATTTGTCGAATTGGATTATATGAATGAGCGATTATTGTTAGACCATCTCGAGCTACAATTGTCGAGGATACAGGAATTGAGTACTGCTGGATAATTTGGTTTTCTTCATCAGTAAATGGACGATCGACAAAAATGATTTTCACGCTATCATTGAGAAAACTGACAATTGCTTCATCTGTGGAAGTTGTATGGAGTGTAATGTGTGCATCAGGATATAAACTTGTAAAAAGTTTTACTTCCTCGGTGAGAATTTTATTATAAGGATCTGCAACAAAGATTGTAGTTTTGCCAGCGATTACACGCGGAGTATTTTTTTTTACACAACTTTCACAACCTCCTAGTAACAGTATGAGCAGTATGCTAAAAGAATAAATAGTTGGCTTCATACTTCATTTTCTCGTTCCGATTGTTTGTCCTTAAAATATGTTGTAAGAGCTCTGTAAATTGCCCATAGTACAAGCACTAAGGCAAAGGAATAACGCAGCTGAGGGGGGATATTATCAAATCGGAATATTCTAACGAAGATACCTATTCCAAGGATGAATGTTACAACTGATACGGAGTATCCAAGTAAAGATTTAATCCGAATTTTTTTCATAGAATAAAAAACGGAGCTGGATTTTCCAGCTCCGAGCGTATCAAGTAAAGTTATTTTGCATTTTTCAGTCTGAACCGGAAGGGAATCGAAACCCATACTGGAACAGGCTTATTTTGCATAATTGCAGGGGTAAAGACAAATTGTTGAGCAGCTTCAATTGCAGCCTCGTTGAAAATTTCGGCATCGCTTTTTAGTACAACGACCTTCTTAACTTTTCCCTCTTTGTCAACCCAGACTTTCACATAAACGTTTCCTTCCAAACCAGCGCGTAACGCTATTTCTGGATATTTCGGTTTCACTTCTTTTACAATTACAGGTTCTTTTTCAACAGGTACGAAATCAGCAGGCGGTTCGTTTTCGTCGATGACAATATCTTGTTGGATTTGGACGTTGCCACTTCCGATTTCATTGATATCTGCAATTGGACCAACTTGTTGACTGAGTTCTGCTTGTGTTGCGATTGTTTGTTCTGGACTTACTTCAGCATCCGGGACAGGAACAGGGACACCAACACTGGGCTTTGCAATTGGTCCTGAAGATGCAACTGCTGGTGCAACTTCCTGCTGCTGAAGAGAAGGCGGCGGTCCTAATTCTGAAATTTTAACCACACGCACTGTCCTAACCGGTTCCTCTTCAGTGCTCAACCAAACAACAAGATGATATGTGCCGACGAGTGAACAACAGATTAAAATCGATATCAGAAGTCCAATCGAATAGTATTTTTGGTACAGAGCCTTTAATTCAGCAGCGCCGTATCCTTTGGTTTGATAGGGAACTAACGATGAAATTGATTGTGCCATAATGTCCCTCCTATCCTTTTACACGCGCTAAAAGTTTTTCATCTTCTGGAGTCATTGGAGCTAAGCTGAAACGAGTAATTTCTGCTAAATTCACTTCATCCAGAAGATCAACCATATTTTCATAGGTTGCGTCGCGATTTATTTTAATAAGAGTGATTAGTTTTGGATTTGCTTGAAGTCGATCTCTCAAAAATTGTCGTAATTCGTTGAACTCGACTTTTTGAAGTTTTGGATCGCTTCCAATGTTCCAATAAATTTGAAAATCACTTGTTACACGTAATGTTAGCAATGCGGATTCGGCAACTTCCACTTTTGTTTTATAATCCGGTGGTAAATTGAGTTCCATTGCCTGAGGTCTGCTGAACACCGTGGTCAACATAAAAAATGTCAACAACAGCATAACAACGTCGACCATAGGAGTCATATCAATGCGTACTCCCATTCGGGCTTTTTTCTTTTTGCCTTTTCCAGCAGCTCGTGGTTCGCCAGTTTCTACAGAAGCCATAGTTTTATGCTCCTTTATCTAAATCTGTTACTAAATTAAAACGCGTAATATTTACTTTTTGAAGTATGGACATCACATCTTCCATCGGTCCGTAAGGAGCACGTTTGTCTCCTTTAATAACTGTAAATAATCCAGGATTTGCTATACGCGCCTGAATAAGTAAGTTTGGAAGAGTTTCCTTTGTAACCTCAATTTCGCGTTTTAGACGGTTTTCTTCTCCAAAAATACGGGCCATAATTACCTGAGAGTCGACACCCATGTAAATATTCCCTTCCTTATTTACATAGATTGTAATAACCTTACCTTCTGGAACCTTTGCCAAAGAGTGTGACGCCGGTACCTCGACTGCAACTTCCTCAGGCGGCCTAAATTGAGTGGTCATCATAAAGAACGTAAGCAGTAACATTACGACATCCACCATCGGTGTCATGTCGATATGAACTGATACGCGACCTTTTTTATGTCTTGGCATAGTTACACCTTTTGTTGATTACTTTTTTGATGGTTTTCGAGAAACCAGTGACTGTATAATTGCGTAACTTGCTTCGTCAATCATATACGTAAAGTTGTCAATCTTTGTAACAAAGAAATTGTATGCCACGATTCCACCAATACCAGAAAGCAAACCGCCAGCGGTGTTAATCAGAGCTTCAGAAATACCAAGAGCTAATTGTACTGCGTCAGGAGCTCCAGTTCGTGCCATGGCAGAGAACGACCGAATCATTCCTAACACTGTTCCGAGAAGTCCAACCATTGTTCCAATAGAGGCAATTGTTGACATAACAGGGAGATTACGTTCGAGAAGTGGAACTTCCAACATTGTAGCTTCTTCGATAGCTCCTTGAATGCTTTCCATCATATCCCTTTGACCTTTGATATCGCCTTCTTCGACGAGTGTTTTGTAGCGCTCTAGTCCAGTTCGTATAACGTTAGCGCATGAACCGCGCTGCTTATCGCACAGTGTAATAGCGCCATCGATGTCGCCATTGTTTACTGCTTTCTGTACAGCTTGTAAGAAACTTGGAAGTTGAGCTTTGCCATTTGCCTTATGAAGTGAAAGAAATCGTTCGACAACCACGGCAAGGAGCATAATAAATAACGTAATAAGTAAAATGACTAAAGGTCCACCATCCTTAATATACTTCGGCAAAGCGTACTCAAAGATTAAATAGCCTACAACCAAAGCGACGACAAAGACAATAACGTTAAATACTGCGTTTTTCATGAAATTACTCCTATCATTATTGATGATAATTGTTAATTAGATAAATGATTTAAGACTTAAAACTTTTAATTGCTTCTTCTCGATTCTCTTCAACATCAAATACTGCAGTCAACTTTGTAATAACAAAGACATTCTGAACACTTTTTCCCAGATTACATAATTTTACTTTGCCATTTACTTTTTCATACATAGAATGAATGGATACTAACGCTCCAATACCGCCGCTGTTTACATAATTTACAGAGCCCATATCAATGATGAGCTTGCGGTTCCCTTGTTCGATTAAATCTTTTGCTTTAGTTTTTAGATCGTCTGTTTCATCGCCTCCGATGAGTGAACCGCGAGGCTCAAGTATCGCTATCTCAAGACTATTCAAAGTCATTAATTTAGTTGACATATTTTTTTTCTTTCTAGTTTATGTCTTTTTCTTTTTAAGCAATTCAAATGCCAAGGAAATTAAGGATTTTTGAAAAAGAATGAATAGTTTTAAGATTATCTTGGGGAAAAAAATCTCACGTTTTGTCTCATCTGCAAAATAAAACGTATAACCCCTTGAAACAAAAAAACATACAGCATAGGGAAAAATTCCTCACGCAATTAGAGGAGTCCATATTTTCTCCGTTTATTCAAAAGAGTCTTTCTATCAATTCCTAACATCCTCGCTGCTTCATCAAAATCTTGAGCAACCTGAAGCACTTTTTTAATCTGGATTTTTTCTATTTCTTCGAGTGAAAGTGCAGTCGATTCCTCGGCATTTCGCGTTTCTTCTGGAAGATGCTGAAGCGTAATTGTATCATCCGTGGCTAGAACAACAGCGCGTTCAATAACGTTTTCAAGTTCACGTACATTTCCGGGCCAACGGTACGTCCTGAGCGCTCTGTCTGCTTCTGGAGATAGTGTAATAGCTCGGCCCTGTGCAAATTTATTAATGAAATGATGAATTAACAGAGGAATGTCGTCAGGTCGTTCCCGAAGTGGAGGGAGTTTAATGCGAATTGCATTCAATCTAAAGAAAAGATCTTCTCGAAATGTATTTTCTCTCAGAGCTTCATCGATGTTTCGGTTTGTAGCAGAAATTACCCGGACGTCGACTTTTCGCGTAGTATTTTCACCAATTCGCTCAAACTCTTTGCTTTGCAGGACGCGTAAAAGTTTTGATTGTATTGCAGGAGATAATTCTCCAATTTCATCGAGAAAAATTGTTCCTCCATCTGCGATTTCAAATCGCCCCTCTCGATCTTTGAGCGCTCCAGTAAACGAACCTTTTACATGCCCAAAGAGTTCGCTTTCAAGAAGTTGTTCAGGAATTGCTGCACAATTAACTTTTACAAATGGCTTGTCAGCCCTCGGACTTTTCTTGTGAATATAATGCGCAAGAAGTTCTTTTCCTGTTCCGCTTTCTCCTTCGATGAGTACTGCAAGCGTGCTATCTGCAATTCTGGATGCAAAGTCTAGCTGCTCGAGCATAGTGCGATTGCGTGTAACGATGTCAGAAGTATGAGACAATGTCTCGACTTGTTCGCGTAATTCTTGAACTTCTCGCTGAAGTTTGTGATACTCGATTACTTTTTCGGTAAAAAGTTTAAGCTCCTCGAAGTTAAATGGCTTTTGAAGATAATCGTAAGCCCCAAGTTTAATTGCTTGAACAGCGCTTTCTATCGATCCGTGAGCTGTCATAATAACAACTGTGGTATCTGGAGAGTAGCGCTTAATTTCCTGTAACACTTCGATACCATCCATCGGCGCCATTTTCAAATCAACAAATGCAATATCGAAATGTTTTGTTTGAAGTAAATGTAATACCTCTTGCGGTTTGGCGCACAATGTTACATCTACGCCAAGCGTTTGCATACAGATGCCAACCATACTGAGAATATTTGTTTCGTCATCAACGACAAGGATTGATAATGTTGTATCCATATTTTTTCTCATCCATTCAAAGGAATCGTAAAGTAAAATGTGCTTCCGACTCCAACTTTACTTGATACCCAGATTTGTCCTTTATGGTTTTCGATAATTTCACGCGCAATTGCTAATCCGAGTCCAACGCTGCCTGGCGTTGTTTCTGTTGCAGGCTTAATCTGTACAAATTTTTCGAAAATTATCTCCTGATACTCTTCAGGAATTCCTTTCCCGGTATCTGCCACACTAACAACGAGTAGGTTGTTCTTTACCTCTGCAGAAATCGTAACTCTTCCACCCGGATCAGTATATCGAAGAGCGTTATTTAAAAGATTTGTAAGCACCCATGTAATTTTCTCTCCATCAACATATAAGAAGGGAAGAGATGGCGGTACATTGACCTGTAAGTCAATCGATTTTTCTTGAAACTGGAATCGTAAAGCTTTTACAGCGGTATCAGTAATGTGCGCGAAATTAGTTAATTCCTTTTGCAGTTCATATTTTGCAGATTCTAATTTTGATAGATCGAGCAAGTCTTTTACTAACTTTCGTAATCGTTCCGCGTCGTCTTTTGCGGCGTTTAAAAGTTCCCGTTGTTGTGGAGTTACTGCTCCGGCTATTTCTTTCAAAAGGATATCGATGCCCATTGCAAGCGAGGTAAGCGGCGTGCGCAGTTCATGGGAAACTGTGGCAATAAATTCTGACTTCATACGTTCGAGAGTTTTAAATCTAGTTACATCATGGAAAATAGTTACAACAAATTCTATTTCTCCATTTACGTCCATAATACGCGTTTGATGAGGACGATAGTAAATTGTCTCTCCATCTTTTTCAAACTCCATTAGCACATCACGGTTACCGTGTACATCGGTTTCGGAATTATTGCCCTCTAAAACTTGGAGTATTTTTTCATCCGTGAAAACATCCTGTGGCTTTTTTCCTTCCCAATCTTGAGGTATGGAAAAAAGGGAAGCAGCTGCTTGATTGACGAGAACAAAAGTACCGTTTACATCTGTAACGATTACTGGCTCGGAAATACTTGATACAATTGTTTCAGTTTTTTTCTTTTCTGCAAGTAGTTTGTTGATGTTGATTTCTTCGTACTGCCGAAGTCGTTCGGTCATCTTGTTGAACTCGATACTCAAAACCCCAATTTCATCATCAGTAACAATATCTATTTTTTGGTTTAAATTTCCCTGACTAATGCGGCGTACAATGTTTGTCAATTTTTCTGCGGGTTGTATCACCGAACGGGTAAATCGAACTGCCGTTGTAATGCTTAATACAATAGATAACAATGCTGCGATAATGACCGATACAATAGCTTCATGGGTCGTTCGCTCAATTCTGTGTTCAGCCTGTTTCATCGCTGTCTGATTTGCTTCGAGTAATTGAGAGCATTGATTCCTGAGTTTTTCAGCAATTGGTCTGACGACATATTTTTGGTACTGTGAACCTAATCGTATATTATTTTTATTGATAAGATAGGTAAAGAGCGTCTCTGCAGCACGATTGTAGAGGCTATCGGTTGTAATAATGCTGTCAACGAGAGCATTTTGTGTCGGAGTTGGCGCAGAGTTTTTCATTCGAACGAGCCAATCGATAAATATATCGCGACTATCGTTGAAGTAGGCTCTGTACATTTCAGGTTCATCAATAACTGCCGAGAGCAATGCGTGCTCTTGATCGTCAAGTGAGCGAATAAGGTTTTCAGCTCCAAGCGCGCTCTGATACGTTGTCCTTATAATTGGGGCAACCTCATTGCGAAGCTGCACAAATTTTAATAGCGCAAAAAAGCTGGTTGCAAGCCCGATCAGAACTATAATAGTAAAACCTGTTCCAATTTTTAATCTTAAACTTTTCATTGCAAAAAAGGTATCGGATTTTCAAAGGAAAGGCAAGCGATGGAAATGGCGGAATTTGGGTACCGAAAAATTCTTCAGTATATTTAAATCAATTCAGTGAAATTTGCAATTCATTATCGTTAATTAAATTAATGCACAAATAGGTATTGAAGACGTTATGATGTTCGCATCGCAATATGAACCAACTGCAAAAAATGTGATAGCGCTATAAATAAGTTGATGAGGAATTGAGGCATGATTGATAAACTTGAAAAGATTTTTGAACGATACACAGAAATTAACAAGCTTCTCAGCGATCCTGCGATTGCATCGGATCGGCAGAAGAGCAAAGACCTTGGCAAAGAATTGCATGCACTCGAGCCAATTATTAAAGTTGGTTCGCAATATCAAAAGACCTATCAAAATTTAAATGAGAGCAAGGAGTTGTTAGAAACCTCGAACGATCCAGAAATGAAAGAACTTGCCTTGGAAGAATATGAAAAAATGAAAGAAGAACTTGCGCGATTGGAGGAAGAGCTCAAGGTTCTTATGATACCTTCCGATCCAAATGATAGTAAAAATTTTATAATGGAAATTCGCGCTGGTACTGGGGGAGAGGAAGCGGCTCTTTTTGCTTCGGACCTCTATCGTATGTACTCTCGCTACGCAGAGCGAAAAGCGTGGAAGGTCGAGCTTATGGATTGGAATGAAACAGGAATGGGCGGATTCAAAGAAATAGTCTTTTCTGTCTCTGGCGATGGCGCTTATGGTTTGATGAAGTACGAAAGCGGCGTTCACCGAGTTCAACGAGTACCAGAAACTGAAGCACAAGGTCGAGTACATACTTCTGCAGCATCAGTCGTTGTTCTTCCTGAGGTGGAAGATGTTGAAATTGAAATCAATCCAGCGGATCTCCAAATTGATACATATCGTTCTGGGGGCAAGGGCGGGCAGAATGTGAACAAAGTCGAAACTGCTGTGCGGATAACTCACAAACCATCTGGAATTATTGTCGCTTGTCAACAGGAACGTTCTCAGTTCCAAAATCGAGAGCGTGCAATGAAAATGCTCCGCGCCAAACTCTACGAAATGAAGATTGAAGAACAAACAAAAGAAGTGGCTGCGCAACGAAAATCAATGGTACGGTCTGGCGATAGGAGCGAAAAAATCCGAACGTACAATTTTCCTCAGAATAGAGTTACAGATCATCGCATTGGATTTACACTCTACAGTCTCGATCGAGTGATGGATGGCGATCTTGACGAGCTTATTGAACAACTTAGACTTGCCGATCGGGCAGAAAAATTGCAAAACGCAACTAATGGGTAATTCTTCACTAAAAGATAACTAACTTCAAGTCAATCAATGAGATAAACGACGTAGTCTAAAAAACTCTTTTAGTAGCATTCCACAGTCTTCGTCTAATATCCCGCTAATAACATGTACTCTGTGATTCAGCCGTTCATCTAAAACAATATTATAGAGTGTACCGCAAGCTCCTGCTTTTGGATCAAAGGTACCAAAGACCAATGTGGGAATTTTTGCAAGTACGACGGCTCCTGCACACATTGGACATGGCTCTAATGTTACATAGAGAGTGCATTCTTCAAGTCTGCTTGATGAAAGGTAATCTGAAGCTGCTGTTATCGTAATCATCTCGGCGTGTGCAGTTGGATCCTTGAGACGTTCGACTAAGTTATGCCCTTTTGCTATAATTTTATTCTTATGAACAATAACTGCTCCAACCGGAACCTCTCCCTCGCTAAAGGCTTTTTCTGCTTCCTGAAGTGCAATTTTCATATAGTCAGTATGACGGGATTTTAACTGCTCAAGTGGTAGGCTTTTCAGATTGTCCATTGTTGTCCTGAATATTTTGAATTGGATATGCTGTTGCTTTCGCAAATTCAATGGAAGCTTTTGTAATATCATTGAGCGCTTCGTTCATAGTTGCAATCGTCTTGCCAATATCTGGGTCATCACTATATTTCTTTTTCAGAAAACCAGCTTCAAAATTAATAATTGTAAGTGGAGTATTGATGCGATGCCTGAATGCGCGAGCGACATCATGGAGAGTTTTCAATTGCGTCTCCTTAACGATTACTTCGCGCTCAGAAAGTAAGCGTTTGTTCTCGCTCTCCAGATATTGATTGCGGAGCGTAATAATTTTTACAAGCGAGTATGCAAGTAGCCATAAAAAGGGCAGTGCGTCAAACATCTCTACAACGTCAAGAAATGTTGCTCCTCCGTGATGGAACTTCAATAAAAAATCTACAATTGCAAAAAAGAGGTAGGAATAGATGATAATTCCAGAAAGCATTGCTGGATATCGAATAAAATAATTTTTGGAAGATTGAATGAATGTAGATTTAACCCTCATAAATCGCTCCTTGAATTTTTGGGAAGAGGCGAGGGGAAATATGATGTACACCCGCAGGGACTCGAACCCTGAACCCTCAGATCCGAAGTCTGATGCTCTATCCAATTGAGCTACGGGTGCATAGCTTCATAGTGCTATTGTACCGAATAATCGCCTTTTTCGCAATGGAATTTTTGTCACATTGTGAAAAAACTCAAGCTTATCAAAATCGTATCTTCTTTGAGTTGCATCACTTGACATTTTTACCATCGATCGCTATCTTTGTCATACAAAATTTTGAGTTGGGAGAACGATATCGAGTTTTTGATAAAGGTTTTGTCTTTGCGAATTATGCTTTAGAATGAATGTGCAGCATAACCTTTTCTAACTCGGTATAAAGTTTCGAGAATGATGCCAGATGAAAAGGTTACAACTTTTTATCTGGCTTTTTTATTATTATGGTTCGAAATAAAATATTGATATTGATTTTTTGTATGACTTCGGTAGTAACTGCTCAACAGATTTCTACTATCAAAGTAATTCAAATGTCTGGTGGAATAGCTGATGTTGAGTTTGCACCTGAGATTGAAATATCAACTCGCATTGGCATGGATGGAACGGAATATAGCTGGCCAAATTTTGAGTACTCTCAGATTGAATCCGAGCAAGGTTCGAATCTTATAAGTTTTTTTGCTGTTATACCTATTGTTTTACCGAGTTCTGATGTATCCGTTCAGGTACTTGATGCAAGCAGTACAACGGTTGATTCAGTACGTTTTCCGAAATCGGAGGCTTTTAGGATACCTTCCAGTGTTTCGGAGAAAGCTAACCCGAGCGCTCTTGCAGAAATAAAGGATATTGCAGAAAGACAGGGATATTTTGTGGCTTCGCTGGTTATTCATCCAATTGAATATCTTGGGCAAAACTCAGTGCGTATTTATAATCGTATTCGTATAAGGATTTCTTCTTCTGTAGTATTCAATCAGGAATATCCTCTTTTGGCTCTTACAACGGTTCAAGGAATGAATGAAATCGAACAAAAGAAGAACGCTAATCGTTCAATGAAAAAGACGCTCGCTTCATCTTCTGTTCTTGCGACAGGAACTTGGTATAAGATTGGCATTCAGGAAACAGGTATCTATAAGCTCGATTATAATTATTTTAAGAATCAAAAAATCTCAACGTCATTTTGGTCGAATATAAATGAAATCAGAATCTATGGAAATGGCGGCGGAGCGGTACCTCAAAATATGACTCAATCTTACCCAGAAGATTTACAGGAAGTCGCTCGGCTCGTTATTGACGCAGATAATGACGGCGTCTTTGATGAAGGAGATTATATTCTTTTTTACGGTTGCTCAACTCGTGATTGGTCTTATAATTCACAACAAAAGACGATATACCATTATATTCATCCATACTCGGAAGTAAATTATTATTTTCTCACATCAACTTCAGGAACCAGCGGAAAATCAATGGCAACTTTTGATGCCAGCGCCGAATCTGCAACGACGCCGCAATATTTTACTGATGGCGTGTTTGTGGAGCAGGAAAAATACAATCTCATCAAGAGTGGGCGTAGATGGGTTGGACAGCGTTTCGACGGAACAACGACTTCGGCTGTATTTACAAATTCATTATCGGGTTTCGTTGATGTAATTCCTCGTCAATATCGCTTTAGTTTCTATTCCCGTTCAACAAACATGGACAGAATAACTATTTATGAAAATGGACAAACAATCGGAACAAATTCATTGCCATCGATGACTGTTAATGCATCGGACAATACGGGAACATATGCTCAAGTGAAGTCTTTTTCACTTTCTACAACTGGAACAGTTACGGATAATCGTGCGATATTGAAAGTTCAATACACACCGAACAATTCAAATGCAGTTGCTTGGTTAGATTGGTACGAAATTCTTTACTCTCGAAGTTTTGCTGCCGTCAATGATTTTTTGTTATGGTGGGGAAAGGATACTACCGGGCTTGTTCGATACGAAATCAAAAATCTTTCATCTCGAGATGTATTTGTTTTTGATGTAACTGACCATGCAAATGTACAGCAAATAACGAATCTTTCGTATGAACCGGCTGACCCAACTCTTTGCCGATTGACATATAATCACGTTGCTGGTTCGATGCGAAGATTTGCTATTGTGGGCTCGCAAGGGTCGAAAACTCCAGCGGCATTGGAAAGCGTTAATAATTCTAATCTTCACGGAGTATCGGAACCGATCAAGTTTATCGTCATTACTCCAGAAGAATTTCGTGATGAGGCTCTTCGATTAAAGAATCATCGCGAAACTGTTGATACTCTTCGGACTTATGTCGCAAATATCGAAGATATATACAATGAATTTTCTGGTGGATTGCTTGATCCCTTTGCAATCCGAAACTTTTTAAGATTTGCAAATCAGAATTGGACAATTTCACCGAAGTACGTGTTACTCTTTGGAGCAGGGCATTATGATTATAAAGATATCACAGGCGGTCGTAAAAATTGGATTCCTCCGTTTGAAACATACGAATCGAATTATCAGATCAATTCCTATTGTTCAGACGATTCACTTGTGATATTGAATGCTGGCGATCCTCGAATAACAATGGCGGTTGGAAGAATTCCTGTCCGTAGCTTGTACGAAGCAAAAATTGCTGTCGATAAAATTATTCGATACGAGACAGAATCGCCTCTTGATGAATGGAGAAATCGGATTACCTTTGTTGCCGATGATGAATTTGCAACGCGTGTTGTCGGCGATTCCGCATCGGTTGGAAAAGAATACAACCATGCCGAAGATACTGAAACGCTTTCGAGGTACTATGTCCCTTCGTTTCTTCAGCAAAACAAAATCTTTCTTTCACAGTATCCGGATGTTATTACAGCTTCCGGTAGAAAAAAACCCGGCGCATCCCAGGCTCTTATCAATGCAATTAATGAAGGGGCTCTCATCTTGAATTACTTTGGTCATGGGAATGAGACAGTATGGGCGCATGAAGAAATACTCTCTCAAACTATAACTCTGCCACAGCTCGCTAATCGCACAATGCTTCCATTTTTAATTGCGGCAACCTGTGACTTCTCACTTTACGATGATCCGTTAATTCTAAGCGCGGGCGAAGAAATTATTACGATGGAAAACGGCGGGGCAATTTTAGAAATTTCAGCTTCACGTCCTGTCTATGCAAACCAAAATTTTGCAATGGCTCTTGAAATTTTCAGGCAGTTGTTCCCCGTCTTAGGAGAAACACCCCGAATGGGCGATGTGATACGTGCAGTGAAACAATCTTACTATAGTGTGAATGACAAAAAATTTCACCTTTTTGGAGATCCTACGATCCGGATATTAGCGCCAAAATTCAGAATCTCTATTGATTCCATAAATAATATTCCAGCAACAAACACAGTCTCTGTGAGTGCGTTAGGAAAAGTGAAATCAGTTGCTACAGTTCGGACACAATATGATGAGCCTATCAATTCATTCAATGGTGAATCTCTGTTGAAAATTTTTGGTCCTACCAAAGTATTAAAATTCAATAATTGGCCAGCGGCAGATTCTTTCTTAGTTACAGGTTCAGTACTCTATAGTGGAAAAGTTTCAATCAAGAACGGTCAGATTTCCGCTGTATCACGTATACCTAAAGACGTTGAGTATGGAAATAAATCGAAAATCATGCTCTATGGCTGGAGTAATAATCTTGATGCTGCTGGTGTAACTGAGAATTTGGTGATTTCAGGAACTGAAACATTAGAGTCGGATACAGTTGGACCCAACATATCCATTTATTTTGATAACGTATCATTTCGCAGTGGAGATGTTGTACCTCCAACAACAACTTTGATTATTCGATTAGAGGATGAAAGCGGGATCAATACTTCGACTCTTGGCATTGGACATAAACTGACAGCTACTCTCGCTAATCCACAACAGGAAATAGATTTGAGCAATTATTACCAGACCGATCTCGATACGTACCAATCAGGCGAAGTAAGATATTCTCTCTCCAATCTTCCTATTGGAAAAAATTATGTTCAAGTGAAGGCGTGGGATGTATATAACAATTCTTCAGAAGAGACCGTATCGTTTGAGGTTGTTGCTGCGTCGGATATTGCTCTAACTCATATTTTCAATTATCCAAATCCATTTGCGAAATCAACATACTTCACATTTCAACGTTCTGGTGAAGCTCCAGTAGCAATCGAAATTAAAATTTATACAGTCGCTGGAAGAATGATTCGGCGTATTGAATTGCCTTTGGTCTCAGAGCGTTTTGTTCAAGTGTTATGGGATGGAAGAGATGCTGAAGGCGATGAAGTGGCAAATGGAATTTATTTCTATAAAATTAGTTCTTATAATATTGATACGCGTGAATCAAAAGAATATATTGGAAAAGTTGCTAGGGTTATGTAGAAAATAATAAGTTACATTTTATTTTAATTGTAAGGAGATATATTATGCGTCGAGTCGGTTTTTTGTTTGTTTTTTGTGCGGTCTTTGGATCTTTATTGCAAGCTCAGGATGTAACAACTACCGCAGTTCCGTTTTTACTTATTGCTCCTAATTCTAGAGCAAGCGCAATGGGCGAAGGCGGTGTGGCGTTAGGAGATGATGCATGGGCGATTTTCTGGAATCCAGCTGGATATGCTTTTCAGGAAGGATCTGAAATTTCGATGTCTCATGCAAAGTGGCTCCCAGCGTTGGGACTCTCAGATTTATGGATTGCTCATGTTGTTTATAAACAACCTGTCGAAGCTCTGAATGGCGTTCTTGCTACATCTTTAACGTATGAAAATTTAGGAGAGTTTACCCGAACGTTAAATGATCCAACCCCAGTTGGTACCTTCAAAGGTTATGAACTTGCTGTCGCGGCAGGATATAGCACGAAATTACATCCAACTTTTGGGATTGGCGTCAATGCAAGAATTATCTATAGTCACCTTGCTGATAAAGGAACTGGCGAAGAAGCAGGTCGTGGCACAGCAACAGGATTCAGTTTCGATGTTGGGTTACTCTATAGGCCTGCACACGTTTATATTCCGTTCACAAGACTTGATTTAAGAGATAATCTTAGTTTAGGGCTAAATGTTTCTAATATTGGTCCAAATATTTACTACGTTGATAAAGACCAGGCAGACCCATTACCACAGAATTTAAGATTTGGAGTCGCATACAGAATTATCAATGATGATTACAACTCATTGTCCGCATCAGTCGAGGTAAATCGACTTCTTGTTCATCGAGATACAACTGAAAAGAAGGCGGATGAATTTTACGAGGCTCTCTATACAACTTGGACCGGCGGGTCGTTTTCAGAACAACTACGCAAGTTTACAACAAGTGTCGGTGTTGAATATTGGTATGGCAATCCAAAACTTATAGCTTTGCGGGCAGGTTATTTTTATGAAGATCCTCGCTCTGGCAACAGGAAATTTTATACCTTTGGCGCTGGTATTCGCTATGATATTTATGGATTCGATTTCAGTTACATTAGTTCAGTTGAAGAACAACATCCTCTTGGCGAAACGCTTCGGTTTACTCTTTCAATTGCTTGGGGCGGTAAATAACGGGAAGTGAAAAAGTCAATTTAATTCTTCCGTAGTTGTTGGCTGTTGCAAGTATCTTATTTTGGAGTGATGATGAAAAGGATTAGAATAGAATTTGCGATGTTAGCATTGTTGATCATTAGTTTTAATGCGCTTGCACAAAACCATGTTGTGCATTCTCTTAATCGATCTACTAAAGCAATTTCTGTTCAACGAAATAGTTCACAACTTTCGTCACTCCGCATACTTGCCCTTATGGTGGATTTTCAAACCGATACAGATTCACGAACAGCAGGCAAAGGTTCTTTCCTCAAATCAGGAGAGAGTTGGGGTTCTCTTGATCCAGCTCCTCACGATTCAGCTTACTTTGCAAACAAAATTCTGTTTGTCTCTAATTATTTTCGGAAAGTCTCGAATGGCAAATTGACAATTAGCGGCGATGTGTGGGGAAAAGTGATCACGCTTTCTAAACCTATGTCTGCTTATGCGCCGCCGACCATAGGAGATGATTTTTCAAAGCTTGTTGAGTGTATTGCTGAAAGCTGGCGAACCGCCGATTCCCTTTTTTCTGAAATTGATTTTAGCCAATACAACACATTTGTTATTTTTCATGCTGGTTCTGGTCGTGATATTGACCTTGTCAATCTGCTCGGATATAATCCAACGCCTTATGATTTGCCATCGTTGTTTATAGATTCAGCCACTATATCACAATCTTCATCAGGAATTAGCGTCGATAATGGTCAGATGAAGATAACGCATACGCTTTTTCTCCCTGAGACTGAATCAAGAATTCTTGATATAATTCCTGCTGATACATTACAATTGAGTATCAACGGATTATTTGCTGCGCTGATTGGAAATCGTCTTGGATTACCAGACCTATACGATACCAAAACAGGACGTTCAGGAATTGGACAGTTCGGGTTGATGGATGGCGCTGGAATTTTTGCTTACAACGGAATTTTTCCTCCTGAACCTTCCGCTTGGGAAAAAATGACTCTTAGTTGGCTCGAACCAATACAAGTTCGTAATTCCTCAACGCTTACACTTCCAGCAGTTGGTCTTACAACGACTGGAATGGATACAGTCTATAAAATCGATATTAGTCCTTCAGAATATTATCTTGTCGAGAACAGAAATCGCGATCCACTCAACAATGGTCAGACGTTAACTATTGTAGATAGCTCCAATCAAATTAAAACTTTAACTTTTCTTGCCGATACATCTGGATTTAATCTGTATTCGATAAGCTCGATCTCTGGTTCAGTCATCGACGTCGAGGATTTTGACTGGGCTCTTCCGGGATATATTGATTCAACGCATCGTTACGACGGCGGTGGAATTCTCATCTGGCATATAGATGACAATATCATTGAGGCTGATCGCAATACGAATACAATCAATGCTGGAACAATTCATGGAATTGATTTAGAAGAAGCGGATGGTTCTCAGGATATTGGACAATCATACGGAGAATATTCTGCTGGCTCTGGCACAGAATACGGAAGTCCGCTGGATTGTTGGTTTGAAGAAAATAATGCTTTTATCTATAAAAATAGATTCGATGAATCAACATTTCCAAACACGAACAGCAATACCGGAGCAAGAAGCTTAATTTCAATGAGAGATTTTAGCAAGCGTTTACCAATAATGACTTTTAGTGTAGATATTGGCAGCATCGGAATAAATCGAATCGAATCGCTTCAGCGTACTTTACAGCCTCGCACTGCTGGCGCTGTTGCTTCTCTCGATTCAATACTTATTCTTACATCCGGTGGTTCTCTCTACGTGCTTTCATCAACTGGAAAATCCTTGGTGTCCAATTCGGATGGGGAGTTTTCATCTATCGGGGGTGGCGATGAAGTTGCGTGTAAACGTTTAAGTAATTCAGAACTACTTATCGCCAGTGTTCATGGAAAAACTGTTTATAGCTGGATTCTTACAGATGGTAATAACGATGGCATTTACGAAAACATACAAAATTATTCGAAGAATCTTTCTGCATCGATTTCAACATCGCCTGCTCTTGTTCACTTGAATGGAAACACAGCAATTGCTTTCGGAAATGAAAATGGAATGCTGTGGTTTATCGACAGTTCCTGTGTTGTTCTTGATTCTATTCAATGCGCTTCGACGACAATTTCTGCAATCGCATTTCTTTCTGATGTAAATGCTCGGGATTCTTTTTTTGTCGCGGCTGGAAATAAAATTTACTCTAGAACATCTTCAGCTGAATTGAATTTTTCACCATCAACTGCTGTAATCGGAACAACAAAAGATAATACCGGTGAATGGATTGCTGTTGGAGAAAAATTCGGGAAACGGTTTGCGGTTTATTCGGCATCTCTTCAGGAACAATATTGGAACGCATCTCTGCCTGTTGATAGCATTTGTTCAATTGCAATTGGCGATATCAATGGCGATGGATGGAATGAAGTCCTCATCAACGGCGGCAGTGCACTGGTTGCATATAATAAGTATGGCGCAATGGTCGAAAACTTCCCAATCCATTTACTCACTAATGAATTATTCGTCGGCACACCATTGATTGCCGATATCAATGATGACGGCGTTGCAGAAGTACTAACGATTTCTTCTCAAGGCATTCTTCGCATATATAAAAAAGATGGCACAATGCTCAGCGGAACGCCATTACAACTATCAACTGTTGGAACAAATAATCTTGCCCTTATGAATGTCGGAGGTTCTCCCGGAATATGTATTCTGCACGCTCAAGGAATTGTATCGGGAATAAAATTCTCATCTCCTTTTTCCACTTCTGAAAATTATTGGACACAAGAGCAAGGTTCTTCTCAGCGATTTGGTTTTGCGCATGCATCAACTCATAGCATTCAGAGTGTTTCGGAATTGCTTCCAGCCAATAGAGCTTATAACTGGCCTAATCCAGTGCGGGGGAACTCAACGTTTATTCGCTTTTATGTCTCCGACCAATCTGATGTAACGATTCACATATTTGATCTTGCTGGGAATTCGATTACCTCGCTAAAAACAATCGGGAAACCAAACGTTGATAACGAAATCGAGTGGAATGTAACCAATATTCAGAGTGGAATCTACTTTGCACATCTTGAAGCAAAAAGCGCAACCCGTTCATCTTCGACAATCATAAAAATTGCTGTGGTAAAATGATATTGAAGCACAATCTCTTTCTTAAACTCGATTCGATATTTTTTCTTTTTATTGTTTTGCTTCTCATTAATAATGCAAATGATTTGGCTTTTGCTCAGGAGAGCGCTAACCATCCAGAGTTAGAGTGGCAAACAATCGAAACAGATCATTTCTTTGTCCATTATCATAATGGTACAGAACGTACTGCTCGGGAAGTTGCAAAAATTGCCGAGTATGTTTTTCCAACAATTACGAAATTATATCATCATGTTCCTGATCAAAAAGTCACTTTTGTTATTCGGGACCATGATGATTATTCGAACGGCGCATCGTACTTCTACGACAATAAAATAGAGTTGTGGGCGCCTGCTCTCGATTTTGAGTTTCGGGGAATTCACCCGTGGCTCTGGAATGTTGTAACCCATGAATATACGCACCTTGTTCAAATTCAAACTCTCATGAAATTTGGAAGGAAAGTTCCGTCTATTTATTTACAGTGGCTTGGTTATGAACGTGAACGACGCCCGGATATCTTGTATGGATATCCAAACGTTCTTGTATCGTATCCCATCTCTGGATTTGTCCTTCCAAGTTGGTTTGCTGAGGGAGTAGCGCAATATAATAGTCCCGAACTTGAGTATGACTACTGGGATTCTCATCGAGACATGATTTTACGAATGGCAGTTCTCAAAGGTACGCTTTTATCGTGGAATGAAATGGGCGTCTTTGGGAAAAATAGCCTTGGGAATGAATCCGCCTATAATGCTGGTTTTTCTCTCGTGCAATATATTGCCGATGAGTATGGCGTTGGTTCTCTTGAGAAAATTTCTCGCGAGCTTTCAAAAGTCCAGCGGTTAACAATCGATGAAGCTATTTACAAAGTCCTTGGAAAAAATGGAAATGAACTTTACGAAGAATGGAAGTCAAAGAAGTTTGCGCAATATACTCGAATTGCAGATTCGCTTCAGGCTCAGGAAATTCAAGGTTCGGTAATCGAAGGTGAAGGATTTGGAAACGTTTATTCGGCTTTTTCTCCCGACGGGAAATGGATTGCCTACATATCGAATAAAAATATGGATTACCTCTCCTTAAGTAGTATTTATTTATATGATAGGAATACAGGCAAGAAAAAACTTCTTGTTCCAGGCGTGCACTCGACTATTTCTTTTTCACCGGACGGAAGATATATCTACTACTCAAAAATATCTCAGAAAAATAAAAGGATGAGCGGCTATAGCGATATTTATAGTTTTGATATTAAACGAAGGAAAGAAAAACGATTAACGTTTGGACTCCGCGCTTTTAATCCTCAAGTTTCTAAGGATGGTTCAAAGATTGTCTTTACGTACGGTAACGATGGCACATTGAATCTTGGAATGTGCAATAATGATGGAAGCGGTATTCACTCGA
>DAOOUW010000009.1:38825-43902 GCA_035390885.1 Bacteroidota bacterium
GATGGCACATTGAATCTTGGAATGTGCAATAATGATGGAAGCGGTATTCACTCGATTACTCATTTCAATAATGGCGAACAGGTGTTTACTCCATCGTGGTCTCCTGATGGAAAAACAATTGCTTTTGGATTTTCCGAATCCCATGGACAACAACTTGCTTTAATTGATACAAGTGGAGAAAATTTCCAGAGTATTGTATCAACAGGCGATAGCAGAAATCCTGTTTTTACAAATGACGGTACGAAAATTCTCTTTTCTTGGGATCGGACAGGAATTTTTAATTTGTACGAATACTCGCTTTCAAATGATTCTTGCGTTCAATTGACCAATGTGCTTGGTGGAGCTTTTGCGCCAGCGATTGATCAGAACGATTCTATTGTTTATTCACTGTACACGTCAACCGGCTACAAAATTGCACTCCTTACAAAAGAGCAATTATCGAATATTTCAGTCGATGTACCACGTGAGCCAATTCAACTTCCAGCTTCTTATCAAGTTCCATCGATTCCAGAGAATCAGTTAGTGGCAAAACCTTATCGCTCGAAGTTCACTTCTCTTTCTCTCATTCCTATCCTTCGCGTTGATTTATACAATGAGAAGAATAAAGGAATCGATGCAATTAAGCCCGGATTATATTTTTCTTCGAACGAAATGCTCGACAATATGACGCTCTTTGGTGGAGCATCGCTAAATAAAAGGCTGGAGCGAGATATCTTCCTTATTCTCGAGTATCGAGATCGATTACCAATATTCTATCAACTTGGGCTCTCTCCAACTCTGACGCTGGAACTCTACAATATTACTCGTTCAATCGATTATACTTTTGAACTTTACATAGACAAACTCGAGAAGTTTACCACTAACGTTGATTATGATCTGTTTGAATTTGACGTTGCGTTAACGCATCCAATTTGGTCGAAAAATAACAATATCGAGTTTCGCTATATGTACTCAAAATATAATCAAGATTTTGGCAGCTGGCTCCATCCTCGAGCTGAATTTGGCGTAGTAAAAGCCACTCGCTCGACGTACCTCATCAGCCATATCTTTTCTCTACGCTGGCAATACGATGGAATTCTCCCGACGGTCGATAGAGACATCAACCCTATTGGAAGATCACTCTCACTAAAGTATTCCTATGAACTGAATAACTACAATCCACGTGATAGCGCAGAATATAAAAACGGTTTCCGTGTGCCGATTTATACGCCATATAATTTTCATAGACTCGAATTATCGTATCAAGAGAATATTCCATTGCCAATCAAACATCATGTCCTTGTTATGAAATTCCATGGTGGAACAATTCCTGGACATAGCGTTGATGAGTTCTTCAATTTCTACACTGGTGGATTTGTTGGGATGAGAGGGTATCCATTCTACGCCATCGGCGGAAATGAAATGGCAACGGTTAATCTTGCTTATCACTTTCCAATAAGCGAGCAATTGAATTTTCGTTTCCTTCAGATGTATTTCAAAAAAATGTATGGGGTATTTTTCTACGATTTTGGAAATGCCTGGACTGGCGCTGTTCCACAAAGAAGCGATTGGAAATCGGATGCTGGGTTTGAAATACGACTCGAATCATTTTCATGGTATGCTTATCCAACAAGAATATTCTTCAGTGGAGCTTATGGCTTTAATCAATTTACCAAAGAAATTGATGCGCTATCTTCCGAAAAAGTAACATACGGGAAAGAATGGCGTTTCTATCTCGGCGTGTTGTTTGGATTTGAACTTTCCGACATATCGAAAACATTCCGTATACGATAAGGAGACGGGTTATGCGAACCAGATGCTTTTTTATTATTCTCTTCTGTGTACCATTTGAACTTTGGGGACAAAGGGTGGATATTCCCTCGTCAACAAAAGTTCAATCAAATCAGCTATTAACAGGATCGCTTCTAATCGATCTATGTAACATCGATCTAAAGGATTCGATTCAGTCATCTATTCAAAACGAATTTCATCGTTATTCTCCATCGAGAGCTGCGTTGATGTCTGCAGTTGTTCCCGGCGCTGGACAGTTCTATACAAAGAGTTATTTGCAGAGCGCTCTCTTCTTTGGGTTCGAAGTGGGAATGTGGATACTCTATTCCCAATACACATCGAAAGGAGATGACAAAACAAAGGAATTCGAGCATTTTGCTGACGAACATTGGTCTGTTGTACGTTATGCTCGGTGGATGGCGCAATACTATCCAGAACAATTCGATCCCGCTACTTTACTTAATAATCCATCCGATAATGTTGAACATCCGTGGGACTATGTAAATTGGGATAAACTCAATAGTACTGAAGATGCTATTGGTCAGCTTATTCTTACTTCTCAGCCGACAGGGTTTACTCATAGACTTCCGCGCAGACCCGAGCAGCAATATTACGAGTTGATCGGGAAATATTCGCAGTACGGCGGAGGATGGGATGATGCAGCTTATTATACTCCTGATGATGTTTTATCAAGCAACGTTTCGCCTCACTTTCATCACTATAGTGCAATGCGCGGCGATGCGAATGATTTATATGCAGTTGCTTCGACCGCAACGTATTTACTTGTAGCAAATCATGTCTTCAATGCGTTAGAGGCAGCGTGGAATGCAACGCGAATGAACAGAAAATTATCAACTCATGCTTCATTTCAGATAAAACAATATGGAAGCGTCATTGCTTTTGAGCAGAGATTTACTACCTCGATTGAACTAGGTAAATAATTTTTCAATGAGACAGGAAGGAAAAAAATTATCTTTGATTTTATTTATGTATCTCCTTCAATCAAAGATGTTTTTGCAACATATTGTTATACAAATATCACTTAGGTTAGATTATTAAAAAGTTTTGTGAAGAAAATCACATCAAGTTGTTGCAATGTAAATCTTTCTGTAATATATTAAGTGCATAAAAATTGAAGGCGACAAAAATTAAATACTTGAGTTTGTTAGGAGGTGTCAGACGGTGGGGGGATGGTACGTTATCTATACAAAGTCACGACATGAAAAAAAGGTTTATGAACAGCTTCAAATGGATGGGATTGAGTCGTTCCTTGCAATTCAGAAACAATTGCGGAAATGGAGCGACCGAAAAAAGTGGGTAGAAGTGCCGTTATTTTCTTCCTATGTCTTTGTTTCTCCAACGTCAAGGCAAATTGAACAAGTACTCCAGGTACCTGGTGTTGTTCGTTATATAATGTTCAATGGAAGGAAAGCTATTGTAAAACCCGAAGAGATCGAGTTTCTGCAAAAAGTAAATCAGGAATCTATTTCAGTGGAAATAGTTCCCGAATCATTTGAGGCACAAAAACTTGTAAAAATTACCGGTGGTCCTTTTAGTGGATTTACAGCGCGACTTTTATGGTGCAATGACCACGGTAAAGCAGCGGTTCGTATTGAAGAAATAGGTTACTCCGTCATTTTTCAGGTTTCGTCGCTTGAAATAGCTTCGGTAGCGCAGTAACAATACCGCAGCTAGTGATTGAGCATAGAGTTTGGACATCCTGAAAAGGATATCCAAAACTAAATTATTGAATAGATATTGAGATTTTGCCCTTGTAAGTTCTTAATGGGACTGAGAGGGCGGAGCTTTAAAGATTTTGCAAAATGATTGATGAAATCTGTGTCTTGAAATTACTTAAGCTCAACTTTGATTAAACGCCATTTAATGATATATTGACTCAAAAGAAGGCGCAACATCAAGTATGATAGAAAACCTATTTTCACCCTGGCGATCTGAATATATAGAATCAATTAATTCTTCATCAAAAAAGAAAGTATGCCTTTTCTGCTCTTTGGCAAAAAATTCAAAGAATGATGGAAAAAATCTTGTTGCCTATCGAGGCAAATATTGTTTTGTTGTGATGAATAAATTTCCATATAACAGTGGACATCTTATGATTGTACCATATAAGCATACAGGGAAACCAAATCAATTGACTCAAAACGAGTATGCTGAAGTTATGAATTTGTTCGTTCAATGTACAAATGCGCTTTCCCAGATTTGCAATCCTCAAGGATTTAATTTTGGCGCTAACATTGGAAAGGTTGCCGGAGCAGGAATTGATAAACACATTCATTTTCATCTTGTGCCTCGTTGGAATGGCGACTCTAATTTTATGCCTGTCATTAGCGATGTAAGAGTAGTGTCTGAGGATACTAAAAAAATGTGCGAAAAATTAAGCAAAGCTCTTGCTGCTTACCATAAATGATTTTGCGAGAACTGATAGTGATATTAACCCCATTTCGATATTAACATTAAATATTTCAAACAAGTGCAATTTTTTTGTATGAACATATACTCAAATTTAAGATCGGGATCGAAGTATGAGAACGAATGCAAACAATAATACTAGCTCATTGATGAAATTGAGTTTACCATTTAATTCGTTAGCAATTTTACTTTTTATCGTAAATATGCTTGGAATACCAATATTTGATCATAGTCATAACTCTCTTGCTCAAACAAAAGAAGAAGTGGAAGCCGTTGTAAGTAGAATGTCTCCGGACGACATAGATAAGAAACTGAAAGAATACAATTTAACGCGAGAACAGGCAATTCAACTTGCTCGTGAAAATGGAGTTGACCTGGAGTCTTATTTAACTTCTTTGTCAGTTCAACCAACAAAATCAGAAGCGCCTCAGGGAGAGTTGCAGGTCATAAAACCAGAAAATATCACGCCTCCAATTACGTTGGAAAATATTGAAAAACCATCCGCTGCAAAAGGAGTTTTAATCCCCGGCTTTGCCGATAGAATACAGGCAATGGGACTGGAGCCATTTGGATATTCGATCTTTAAATATCCTGCATCGACATTTGAGCCGGTACTTAATATTCCCACTCCACCCTCTTATATGGTAGGTCCCGGAGATGAAATTATTTTATCTGTTTGGGGCGATACAAAGTTGTATTATCAACTAACAATCAATCGGGAAGGGAGCATCATTATTCCGGATGTTGGTCCTATTAATATATCAGGTTTAACAATTCAACAAGTAAGGGAAAAGCTTCTTCACAGGATGACAGAAGTATTTTCAAGCCTAAGAAATGGACAACGTGGTGCAACTTCTTTCCTCGATGTATCACTTGG
>DAOOUW010000009.1:44002-54405 GCA_035390885.1 Bacteroidota bacterium
CAAGCCTAAGAAATGGACAACGTGGTGCAACTTCTTTCCTCGATGTATCACTTGGAAAATTGAGGACTATACAGGTATTTGTGTTAGGAGAAGTTTCAAAACCAGGTGGGTATAGCTTGTCGTCTCTTTCTACAATGCTTCACGCTCTCTATCTTTCAGGCGGTCCAACAGTAAACGGATCACTGCGAACAATAAATTTATTGCGAGATAATAAAGTCATCGCTCAACTCGATTTCTATGATTATGCAATCAAAGGGAATAAAACAAATGATGTCCGATTGCAAGATGGCGATATCCTTTTCGTTCCTCCAGTCCAAAAGCGAGTAGCTATAGTTGGGGCAGTTATTCGTCCAGCCATCTATGAATTAAAAGAAAAGGAGCAGTTATCGGATTTGTTATCTTTCGCTGGTGGGATTCATGTGAATGCATATACAGAACGTGTGCATATCGAGCGATTAGTCCCATACAATCAACGCCAGCAGTTAAAAAAAGATATCCTTGACTTAGATATTCCATTTCATTCAGTCAATGATTTACAGACAAGTTCGTTTCTATTAGAAGATGGAGATATTGTAAGCATTTTCTCAATTACGAACTATCCATATAATCGCGTAACTATTAGTGGAAATGTTAATAAACCAGGTACATTTGCTTTTACGGAAGGAATGAGAGTGCGTGATCTGATTATGCAGGCAGATAGCTTTGCACGAAATACATTTATGGAAAAAGCAACACTTCTGCGATTGTTGCCAAATCTTCGTCGAGAGATTTATCAATTTAACCCTCAAAAAGCTCTTGCTGGAGATACAACTGAAAATTTATTACTCACGAATGAAGATCAGATCATTATTTATCAAGAGAGTGTCTTTTTCCCAGAGCGATATGTTACAATTTATGGCGCCGTGAAAAAACCGGGTCAATATCCTCGTTATGAAAAAATGACTGTTTCCGATTTGGTAATTCTTGCTGGCGGATTGCGCGAAGATGCTAACCTTGAAAATTGGGAATTAGCCCGCATTGATACAATGAGCTTAGAAAAGTATGCAATTATTCAAAAATTCAATGTAAATAGTCAGTACTGGGATGATCCAACAACAAAACAACTCATTCTCGAAGATTTTGATCGAGTAAATGTACCTATGAATCCAAAATATAAACATCCGGAGCAAGTTACTCTGTCAGGATATTTTATGTATCCTGGCGTATATTCACTAAAAGGCAATGGAGAGCGGCTTAGAGATATTATTTTGCGTGCAGGAGGATTTAAACCCGATGCATTTATTCCTGGCGCACAAATGTATCGGACAGTAGATGGAAGTCGCCGGTTAGTGCCGATAAATTTCTCCGAGCTTATAGATAATCCACATTCGAAAAGTAATATTGCATTAATGGATGGGGATTTAATCAATGTTCCTCGAACAGTAAGTGTCGTAACGATCACCGGAGAAGTTATGACACCGGCAGCGGTTCTTTACAACAAGCATGCTAGCTTAAGTTATTACCTTGATCAGGCTGGTGGGCTAACAGATAATGCAGATAGCAAAAGAATTGTAGTTAGACTTCCAAATGGAAGCGTGTGGAAAGAACGCTGGTCTATTATTCCTGATCCGGATATTTTACCAGGAAGTGTAATTACTGTTCCAAAGAAAATAGAAAAAGAAAATAAAACATTACCTATTATTCGTGACTGGGCAACGATTTTTGTCAGTATTGCAACAATGATGGTGGCGATAGTGCAGATAACAAAGTGAGTTGAGCTAATAAAATTTCTAATATGTAATTTTTTTGCTCAATAAAATGATATCGATAACATATAAAATAAAATTGCAATGAATAAGTTTCTCGATATAGTAACTCCATATTTAAAATTGCTATTTAGATACCGTAAATTACTTTTATGGAATTTTATAGTGAGCTTAGCAATAATAATTCCCGTTGTTTTATTGTTGCCCAACTATTACAAATCATCAGCGACATTTTTGCCATTAAATAATTTTCAAATGTCTCAATCTATAGCTAACCTCTCGAACTTAGCTGCAATGGCGGGAGTATCGCTCAATCAAGATGATTTGACTCGACTTTTTCCTGATATTATCAACAGTGATACAATATTAAAACAAGTCATCTATACAGAATATTATTCTGATAAATTTAAAAAATCTGTCAATCTTGTTGAATATTGGGATTACCAAGATGAGGATTCAATTAAAGCTTTTGAATTAGCGCTTAAAAAATTACGGGATGAACTTGATATTACAACAGATGTAAAAACAGGGATTGTTTCTGTAGCTATTATGATGAATGAGCCGGCCCTTGCAAGGGATATTGTTACTAACATTATAAATGATCTAGATATGTTTTTGCGCACTCAACATCGGAGTAATGCGACAGAACAAAAAGAATGGATTGCTACACGATTGATTGATGTAAAAAATGAACTTGAATTATATGAAGATTCTCTTCGGATATTTCGCGAAAAAAATCAACTCATTACTGCCCCTTCATTAATGTTGATACAGGAGAGGTTATTAAGACAAATAGCGATTTCTACCTCAGTTTATACAGAATTGAAAAAGCAATATGAAATTGCACAATTAGAAGAGGTAAAAAACATTCCCATTGTGAATGTGTTAGATGTTCCTCGTATTGCAGGATTTAAGGAACGGCCTAAAAGATCGATAATCGTGTTTCTTACCGTCTTTTTGAGTATCATTATTCATTATGTTTATCTAGTGATAACGAATTTATACCATGAAGAAGTTTCTAAGTTTACTAAATTTATTAATAAATTATTTTATGAAAAGTAAATAATTATAGCGGTGTTGCATGATTTTGAACAATAGAATGGTCTTGTCTTTTCTTTTTTTATCCGTAATACTTCATATTGAGTTTCTCCTATCACAAGATCGAACAAAATATCCTATCATTATAGCACATCGTGGTGGTATTGAATATTATCCTGAGAACACTATTGAATCATTATCTTATGCAGCAGACTCAGGAATTAAGGCGGTTGAAACTGATATTCGATTTTCAAGAGATAAAATAGTTGTTATACGTCATGATTCATTATTAAGCGTCACAACTAACGTGTTAGATTTCTATGGACGTGATTATGCTGTTTCGGAACTTACATTTGAAGAAATTGAAAATCTTTCTATTGATCGAGGAAATGGATTTAAGAAAAATATTAATGAAAGATTCTATATCCCCTCGTTAAAAGATGTGCTTGTCGCGCTAAGACATTCTACCTGTGATGTTATACTAGACCTAAAAGAAAATTCGAAAGAGTTACGAGATTCTACTTTATCAATTATTAGGGCAAGTGGTTTTGATTCATCTCGAATTATTTTTAATAATTATTCCGGTTCTTTACCCATACTGTGGAGAAAGTCCGTTTCACAGATTGTCAAAGCGCAGCCTGACCCTCATTATAACAGTGAGGGATTGTTATTGAATGGTGAGTATGGACTCTCATTCTCTGATTCATCACTCTACAAAAGTGATGAATTTGAACTAAAGCTAAACTTTACTGCTTTAGATTCAACCATTACATCTGTTCAGCCAATTGTAAGGATTGTTAATAATCATAATATTGATACTGTGTATCTTGGACTTAATTATGTGGCGCCGTATCAGATCCATTTATTTTTAAAATGTAATAATAAATATCTTTCCTCAAAAGCTACTCTGACGACTTTAAATGATCTTAAATTTTCACTTAAACATTGCAAAGACAGTGTTACATTATTTGAGAATTCGAAATGTATTATAACAATTAAAAAAGATACAAATACTTTTTGGGCTCCTAAACAACGCATTTTTATCGCAGTAGACAGGTATAACTCACAGTTTCTTTTTTCTACGCTCAAATACGTCGATTATATTAGTCAAGGCAAGACTGTTTTATTAGACTTTCAAATCAATCATTTCTCTAATTCGTACTTAAATGATAACTGTGGGTTAATAAATTTTCCACATTTTGGTGGAGATTATGCTGGAATTCCTCTTGAAAAATATTCACCTGAATATTCACGATGGTTGCGTTCTTTAGGATATTTGCCAAGAGTTTGGTCTATTTCTGATGAATCAGATTTTTATAGAATGCTTGCAGATACAAATGTAAATGGAATTTATACCCTTTATCCCTTAAAATATCAAAATATAATTCTTTCAATTAAAGATAACGCTTTACCGGAAGATTATACCATTTTTTCATCATTTCCTAATCCATTCAATTCTAAAGTAACATTAACATTTTTGTCTTTTAAAAAGACTCAATATCTGATTCGGATTTATGATTTATTAGGTCGAAACATTGCATGTTTCAGAGGGGATGCAATAATAGGACAGAATTATATAAGCTGGGATTTAAATCAGAATAAATACTCAAATATATCCAGTGGAATCTATTTTGCAGTTTTGCATCTGGAAGAAAATGTTAAGATGCTAAAGCTTATGTACTTAAAATGATTTTTTGTAATGTTGCTTAGAAACGATACATTATCTTCCTTACGTAAAGGAGATATACTTCAGATTCTTGTTTTCGTTGTACTGAGTGTTATTATATCATTATTAGCCTACTCATTTAATGCACTACTTGTCCCTATTATGGCTATATTTGTTGGGGTTTTTGTTTTTTTATATAAATTTTATCCGACCTATATTTTATATTTTTTCCTCGTTTTTTCAATCTTTCAGGATTTTTTTGTTGTCATTGGTTCACGCATATCTAGTAATGCTTTATTGATCGATAAAATTGATGAGCCAGTAATCCTTTTATTATTGATTTTAACTTTATTTCGAAATGGGGTTAAAAAATCCTTTCATAATATTTCTCAAATCGAGATCATTTGTTTACTGTTCTTTATTGTCGGTTTACTTTCTTCTATAAAAAACAATGTCTCTATGGTAATTTCTTTAGAACAATCTTTTTTGACATTGAAGGGGTTAATACTTTTTTATATTTACAAATGTCATGAATATGATGCTGATGAACTTATTCATGTTTCAAAAAGAATTTTTGCCCCCATTTCTATAGTTATTCTTATTGGAGCAATGATTGAATTCATATCCCCACTACGATTTAAATCTATTGTATGGCAATCTTCAGTTATGTCTGAACGTTTAGGTATGATAGGGCTACAATCATTTTTTTATCATCCTGGGGATTATGGATGGTTTATGATTGTGGTTACTTTAATATATGCAATTGTTTTTATGTTTTTCAGGGAAAAGAAGTATTTTATTATAGGCATAATGTTTCTTATCGGTTCGCTCCTATCGTTAAGGCGTAAGCCGCTATTAGGTTTTATTTTCGGAATCTTGATCTCGTATATTTTATTTACTACGCATAACAATAGGCGGATTTCTATAAAAAAAATCGCCGCATTTGGATTAATCGGAGGTTTTGTATTGTTTGTAGTGTCCCCGTTTCTTGATGCTTTGCTTCAATATACAATTGCTGAATACTTTACAGATAAAGCTGTACTGCAAGCAAGAAATGCACTTCTTCTTGGAAGTGTTAAAATTGCCATTGATTATTTCCCTTTAGGCGTTGGATTTGGAAGATACGGTAGCTGGATGTCTTGGGTAAATTATAGCCCAGTTTACAATGATTATGGACTTTCGAATATATGGGGTCTTTCTCTTCAACATCCAAATTTTATTGCAGATACATTTTGGCCTATGATTTTAGGTGAGACAGGCATTTTGGGGTTGATTCTTTTTTCTATAATTATGCTTTTGATAATCCGACAATTAATCATAGCCTTTAAGTCTAATATATCAATTCGAACGCAAATGTTCACTTTGATTGGTCTGACAATATTATTAGAGGGATTGGTTGAAAGTATCGCACAGCCGCAATTTGTTAAGCCTCCGAGCGCTTATATTACTTTTGCAATTTTAGGAATTGTAATATCATTATCAAATAGTGAAAAACAAAATTATCGAAAAACATCCGCACAATGAAAGTATTTAAGAATATGATATGGGGAAGTGTTTCCGTTGTTGTACGCGCTATTGGGAATATCCTTTTTTTTTCATTGGCTGGCAGATTTTTAGGCGTCAATGATTTTGGAGTTTTGACGCTTGCAGTTACAATTAGTCAAATATTTTCCAGCGTTGTAGATTATGGATTTAATCTTTACATAATTACTCAGGTTGCTGAAAAACCTTCAGAGATAATAGATAAAACTAGAGGGATTTTACCTGCAAAATTATTCCTTACTGTTATTTGTACGGTTTTTATTTTTGGAATTTCTCTTTTACTGAATTATTCATTAAATAAGATAGTGGTCATAGGTATTGTATGGCTTGGAATGATATTTTATTCGTATGGAGTTTTTTATAATACTCTTTTCAGAGCTGTTAATAATTTTCGAGTAGAATCCAATGCAAACATTCTTCTGAATATTGCTCAAATCCTTCTAGTATTAATTGGATTTGTAATCCCTTCTCTTTTTTGGATGACGGTAGCTTACACATTTTCCAGAATATTGTTTGGAATCTTTTCATATAGACAGGCTATCTATGAATTTGGCGCTTTGTCATGGAAATATAATTTCTCTGCGATCTTTCAGCTATTGCGTCAAACTCTCCCCTTTGGTATTCAGACTATTCTTGCACTTATCTATTTTCAGTCGGATACAGTCTTTCTCTCATATTTTTCATCAAATCGAGAAGTTGGACTATATCAATCTGCTATGAGATTGGTGGTTGGGATCTCAGTAATTAGCGATTTAATTTCTTCGTCATTTTTCCCGAGTCTTGTAACTGCTCTACAGCAAAGCGTCATTGAGATGAACAAGCATGTAAAAACAATGCATAGGCTTATTATTGTTTCTGGATTCCTAATCTCTGGGTCCCTATTCCTCTTTGCTAAAGAAATTATTCTTGTTTTATATGGTGACACTTTTATTCAAGCAGAGATCTTATTACAACTTCTCTCAATAGTTGTTCTACTTCGATTCTTTGGAACAACTTATGGTATTATGCTTACAATACTTGGTAAACAAAAATGGCGAAGCATTGCGGTCGGAATCTCAGTTGTTACTAATATCACTTCATTATTGTACTTTACGCCTCGTTTTGCCTCTTCTGGTGCAGCGATTGGAAGTATAATAACGCATTTTGTGCTATTGACAATTTATGCCGTTGGAACATTCTTACTTTGTAAAACCATATTTATTGAAAAGTCAGATATACGTTTTATGCTTCTGTTTACTGTTGTAGGAATTGTAGTTGTGCTACTTAAGCCTATTTCAATTATTCTTGCAAGTATGTTATTCATTACTGTTTCTGTCTTGAAATTATGGCAGATGCTAAAGGATAAAGAGAATGAGGCATTACCTATTTTTGAAGTATCCGAAAAATTATTAAATAAGATAAAAAATTAGTTCGGTCAAATTGTGCAGCAATAAATGTTTTTACCATAAAAAAGTAAAAAGACAAGATGAGACGAAGGTGAGCCATATATTTTAACGGCACTTACACGACTGTGGAAGCATATCCGTAAAACGATTAATTAAATAATGGAATGAAGGAGATTGAATATTGAAAAATAATATTATGAAGTAGTACAATTCCATGTATTTTTTACATAGTTAAATTTATTCAGAGGTTTCAATGGAAAGATTTGCAAAACAATTTATTAAATGGTTAGCTTTTAGTAAAGCATTGTCTTACCCAAGAAGTATCTTTAGAAGATTGGTAACTGATGCAATTTCAAACAAGCATGGAGTTATAGTCTATTACAATGCTCCTCATCAATCTAAAGCTTTTGATTTGATAGATAAAATCAAGAGTGAAACAGAGATGTTGTTAACAAACAATGAAGCTTATCAAATTTTTATGGCTGTAACAAGAACGGAAAAAGTTAAAGGAGACGTCGCGGAAGTCGGCGTATATAAGGGTGGTTCAGCAAAACTTATTTGTGAAGCAAAAGGGGACAAAGCGTTACATCTCTTTGATACATTCGAAGGAATCCCTAAAATCGAGCAAATTGATGCTTCGCGATTTTATAAGGGACAATATGCAGCATCTATAGATGCGGTGAGAATGTATCTTGAAAAATATACGGATGTATATTTTTATAAAGGATTATTTCCAGCGACGGCTGAACCAATAAAAGATAAAAAATTCTCTTTTGTTAATCTTGATGTAGATACCTATGAAAGTACTCTAAATTGTTTAACCTTTTTTTATACAAGAATGAGCCAATGCGGTGTAATAATTTCCCATGATTATATTTCTGCTGATGGTGTGAGAAAAGCTTTTGATGAATTCTTTAGGGATAAACCTGAACCGATTCTTGAATTGTCAGGTTCACATTGTTTAATTGTAAAATCTTGAGTCTTTTTCTTTGTGTAATTTGTCCACAATAGATTAATTTAGGATAATGCTGATATGAAAAAAGTTATTACCTATGGTACCTTCGATTTATTTCACGTTGGACATCTTAATTTGTTGAAACGCGCAAAGGAATTAGGAGATTATCTTATTGTAGCCGTTTCGACTGATGAATTCAACGAGAGCGAAAAGAATAAAAAAACTTTTATTCCATATACTGAAAGAGCTGCAATAATTGAGGCAATTCGTTACGTAGATAAAGTAATACCTGAAAATTCTTGGGAACAGAAAGTTCTCGACATTAAAACATACGGAGTGGATGTATTTGCTATTGGAGATGATTGGACAGGAAAATTTGATTTTTTAAAAGAATATTCCTGTGAAGTCATCTATATACCACGCACTCCAAATATTTCAACAACCATCTTGAAAAAAGTTTTAATGAAAACTATATAGGTAGCTCCACCATGAAACTTTGTATTATCGGGGCTGGAACTTTCGGTACAGCGATTGCGAACGTTATCGCTTCTAAAAAGAATACCGTCCATCTTTATTCAATCGAACGAGAAGTCGTTCGTTCCATAAACAATGAACATATTAATTCTAAATATTTCCCTGGCATTAAGCTAAATTCTCACATTACTGCTACTTTACGAATACAAGATTTAGCAAATTATCCCATTCTATTTGTAGCAATACCTTCATCTGCAATCTTAGATTCTTTTCTTACATTCAAAAATTATTTAAATCCACAATCACTTATTGTTAATCTCTCAAAAGGATTCGGCAGAAATAATAAAACAATATATGAAACATTACAATCTATTATTCCAAATCCTTTAGCTTCTTTGAAAGGGCCTTCTTTTGCTCGTGAATTAATTCATGGACTACCGACCAGCTTAACATTTGCATCTCCTGATCTTGGGAACTATGAGGTTATTAAAAAGTTATTCATCGGTTCTCGTATTTTAGTAGATTACACTGATGATATACTTGGTGTTGAACTAGTAAGCGCTATGAAAAATATTTATGCAATTATTATTGGGATTGTCGATGCGCTTTTTAATTCTGCTAATGTTAGATTTTTAGTGCTATGCAATGCAATTAATGAAATGAGATCGATCCTTATATTGCTCAATGCAAGAGAAGATACATTATTTAAATATTGTGGTATAGGTGATCTTGCTTTAACATCGCTGAACGATTTAAGTCGTAACAGAACTCTTGGACTTCTTATCGGTAAAGGATTTTACTCTAAAAGTATGAAAAGTTCTGTCGTACTCGAAGGCGTTCGGTCTATACAGTGTGTTCTTAGCAGAATTCCTAAAGATTTTGATTTACAATCTCTTATGATTACTAAACTAGATTCCCTTTTCCGAGGTAATTTAGGCATTGAAGAGTTTGTTGACTCACTGTTTGAAATAGAATAAAAGTCTCAGGGTTGTCTATGGTCATTGAAAAAGGAAAGTTTTATTGGGAACGATATAAAAACATTATTTATTATTCAAAATATCTTCGAATTTGGAGTTATTATATTTACAGATTAAATCATCATAAAGAAGAGGAATCCATTTTATCGCTTTATAACCGGCTATATGATAAATCACTTCTGGGTTTTGCTTTGCCAGCTTTACACACCTATGAACATGTAAAATTGATATTCGATAAATTATATAATCAATCAAATAAGTATATACCAATCGTATTAGGTCCAACATTAGATTCTCACATTGTGAGGGAAACCCCATATAAAAAAAAATTAAAGGACAATTATAACTTAGAATATTATCACGATATTATTCCTCATCCTTGGACTTTCAAATTTCCATTAAAGCTTATTATTGAAACTTCTCTCAACACCTATGGTGTTGACACTCGTACACCGAGGGTGATGTATGCGCATGGAATGGCAGCGCTCGGTTTTTCAAAAGATTATTATAGCATCAAATATATTCAGAAGCACAAAGCATTATTATTAGTTGGAGCAATGCAAAAAAAAGCGCTTGAAATTGCAGCAAAATATTATAACGTCAAACTTCCGCCTATGTATG
>DAOOUW010000009.1:54505-56739 GCA_035390885.1 Bacteroidota bacterium
AAAGCGCTTGAAATTGCAGCAAAATATTATAACGTCAAACTTCCGCCTATGTATGAAATAGGTTATTTGCGGGGTGATAAGTTATTAGAGCTTTCTCAAAGGTACGATCGTTCAAATTTTTTAAATCGATACGGATTAGAAAATTTACCGGTAGTTACTTATGCGCCAACTTGGGGTTTTTTTTCTTCACTGGATTCATGGTTCGACACTGTGATATCGACAATTTCTCAAATGGATGTTAATTTAATATTACGGTTACATCCATTGACAATTCGTGGGAAAAATGCATTGGTCTGGAAAGAAAAAATTGAACAGATATTAAAACAGAACAAACGAATAAGAGTAGCTTGGAATGATAACATTGATGACATTTTACTATCAACAGATGTGTTGATTACCGATGTAAGCGGTTTAGGAATAGAATTTATGACGTTAGGAAAGCCTGTCTCTTTTTTGCCTGCGCCATTATATTTCAAATTATATGGTTATGATCGTCCTGAATCTTGGGTTCTACCATCGCCAATGATTAATAATGGAGATGCTCTCAAGAGATCTATTATGAATCAATTACGTGATAATACCCCTTTGTTCGATAGTAATGAATTAGTATATAATCGTTCAAAATCGCTTGATGCGATGCTCGACGTAATAGATCTACTAATGGAATAATGTGAACATGGAAGTGAGGAGACTACCATTATTGTTATTTGTTTCGTACTTGAACTGTTGTATGACGTACGCTCAGCAAGGCTACTATTTAGTACAATCGATTGCTACATATAATCTTCCGATGTATTCAGCATTGACTACTATACCATTCGAGGGAGATACTATATCGGATGCTGAACGTATTTTTTCATTTCTTGATCAATTAAAAGTTAATGGGGTTGAATATGAACCTCTTTGGTTTGATGTAAATAATCTTCACATTCACAAAGAAGTAGCCACCATAGCTCACCGCCATTCAATTGATCTATGGGAAAGTGACTGGCGATTGATAGATAAAATTAACCAACATGCATTTGGAACTTTTCCTAAGGAATATCAAGCTTGGGGTATGGAAAAAAATGGAGCAATCATTCAATTGAAAGATTCGATAGGAAATCCAATGATTGACATGTTAAATCCTAAATCGCTTGAGTGGCTATTAGATACTTTGGTTGAAAATAGTTATGGGTCATTTTTAATAAAATTGCGGAACTACATCAATGGTTATTTATTTGACGAAACAAAGTTAATCTACCGTTATGAGTGGACAAATCGCACTAGACCAATGTATTATTTGCTTCCTGTTTATAGTCCTTCTGTACTAAAACAATGGAAAGATTTTTGTAAAGAGCATTCTGTAACTTTTCAGAATGCCTTTGTGGATAAATTTCCGGTCCATGCTATAAACATGGTCGAGAACAATGACACAATGAAAATGTATATTCCCGGATATAACGAAAATATAAATTTACAGTCCGGAGAAACTTTTAGAACCGTGTCTATAGATTCTCAAGTTTGGCAGGCATGGTACAATTTTTTATGCACCACTTTCACAAATTCTTGGTTAAGGCCATTTGCGTCATTTATACAGGAGATTTTTAATTCTACAGAAAATTGGAAAGGTATTGCATACTTCCAACTTCTGCAATGGGAACTTGAATATTCTGATTCTTTGTTACGCGGAATAATAATTCCTGCGCAATATAGTGGGGGTATATGGAGCCACTCAGTAGGTGTTGATATTATTAAAATAGCTAAGGAAACTAACATAAACTATATAATTTGCGAAACGTATCCTCCCTTGACCGAATTTCATAATAAATGTATCACTATTGTAAAGACAGTATCGACAAACTTCCATAAAAAATTTGGGATCATGGTACACAGGAATGACTATGAATTTCTTAATGATACTGAAGAGACAAAACGCTGGATAGTAATCAATGATAGTTCTCCCGATATTATTGTTCGTTATCCAATTCCAACTGTCCAGAAGGTTTTAATACATAGAAAATACTCTCGAACTGAATTTGTATTGACAGAGAGTGAACTAAAATTTATCAAATCCTTAGAATCGTATCGGAATAATGAAGCAATAATGGAAAGATGAAAATTCTTATTGTTCAGACATATTATTATCGTCGTGGCGGTGACGCAACTTATGGTTTTTCATTAGCAGATTTACTCAGACAACTTGGGCATGAAGTTTTTTTCTTTTCAATGCATCATCCTCTCAATTTTAGTTG
>DAOOUW010000010.1:0-56558 GCA_035390885.1 Bacteroidota bacterium
GAAAAAGCTGAACAAGAATTAGGAATGCGTTTCCTCACAGCCCGTGAAGGAATAATAAAACTAAAACAAGAGTTAGACGATTGTCATAAAAACTAAACAATCAAAGAAAGAACTTATGCTCGATATTAAATTTATCCGTGAGAATTCTGAACGTGTCCGACAGGGAGCGGCATCGAAAGGAATTGATGTTGACATTGATGCTCTTCTATCGCTCGATGACAAACGAAAAGAATTGATTCAAGAAGGCGATAGCCTGAAGGCAAAACGAAACCAGATATCTGCTGAAGTTGGAAAGATAAAACGAACGGGCGGAGATGCTTCATCCCTCATTGCCAACATGGAATCTATCAAAGAACGAATCCAGCTTATCGATAGAGAACTCCGAGACATTGACGAGAAACTTCAGGAACTTCTTCTCTCGATTCCCAATCTTCCCCACGAATCAGTTCCGTTTGGAAAAACGCCTGCGGATAATCAGGTTGTATTTCAATGGGGCACAATATCGAAGCCCGATTTCGAGCTCAAACCTCATTGGGAACTCGCGGAAAAACTTGGGATTATTGATTTTGGGCGTGGTGCAAAAGTTACTGGCGCAGGATTTCCTTTTTACGTTGGAAAAGGAGCACAGCTTCAACGCGCATTGATTAACTTCTTTCTTGATAAAGCTCGTGAACACAACTACAAAGAACTTATGCCTCCAATTGTTGTCAACGAAGATAGCGCTCGCGGCACAGGACAAATTCCCGACAAAGAAGATTTGATGTACATCGTCGAACGAGATCAAATCTATCTTATTCCAACGGCAGAAGTTCCTGTTTCAAATTTTCATCGAGATGAAACGCTGCAGGAAAGTGATCTACCGTTGAGGTACGCTGCGTATACTCCTTGTTTTCGTAGAGAAGCGGGTTCATACGGCAAAGATGTCCGAGGGTTGAACCGATTGCACCAATTCGATAAAGTCGAACTCGTGAAAATCGTACATCCTTCTACTTCTTATGAAGAACTAGAATCGCTCCGTGATGACGCAGAATCTCTCCTTCAGTTGCTTGGTCTTCCCTACCACCGATTGTTAATGTGCACAGGCGATTTAGGATTTACTCAAACAAAAAAATACGATCTGGAAGTATGGGCGCCGGCACAAGAACGATGGCTAGAGGTTTCATCGTGCAGTAATTTTGAATCATTCCAGGCAAAGAGAATGAACATGCGGTTTCGACCTGCAAATGGTGGCAAACCTGAGTACGTTCACACACTCAATGGTTCTGGGTTAGCGCTTCCACGTGTTGTTGCAGCGTTACTGGAACAGTATCAAACGCCCGAAGGAAAAGTTATTATTCCAAAAGTACTCCATCCATACACAAAATTCGAGCTCATTGGCTAAAAATTTCGACAGTAGTTCATGCGTTCATTACTACGGCTCATTCCATATTTACGGCGATATAAAAAATCGCTGTTCTTTGGTATTTTAACAATCATCGGCAGCAATATTTTCAACGCGCTCCAGCCAAAAATTTTAGGCTATGCCGTTGATGCTCTTGGAATTGGAATACGACAGGGTTCACTCCGCTCAACGAATCTTTTTCTCTATGCTTCGCTCATTGTTCTCTTTGCAGTTATCGCAGGAATCTGCACGTACCTGACTCGTCAAACAATTATCGTAACCTCACGGCACATCGAGTATGATTTAAGGAACGATTTCCTTGCACATCTTCAAAAGCTTCCTTATTCGTACTTTCAGAATACCTCTACAGGCGATCTCATGGCGCACGCCACGAATGATATCGGCGCTGTGCGGAATGTCCTTGGACCCGGAATTATGTATCCAACCGATACATTTCTGACGCTCACAATGGTATTAACGATGATGCTCACAAGTAACGTTTCACTCACACTCATTTCACTTATTCCTTTGCCATTAGTTTTAGTAGTGGTTTATCAACTAGGAAAACGCATCAATTCAAAATTTACAGAACGGCAGGAACAATATTCACAACTTACATCCTATGTGCAGGAAACGCTTGCTGGAATTCGTGTTATTCAATCCTATGGTCGAGAAAATTTCGTCGAACAACAATTCAATGGTTTAAGCAAGAAGTATCGGAAGAAAAATATGGAACTTGCCATTGTTCAAGCAATACTTTGGCCCTTGATGTTTCTTCTCGTGGGTATTTCGTTAATCCTGATACTTTACTTTGGCGGACTGAAAGTCATCGCCGGCACAATTTCCATCGGAACGCTCATGGCATTCATCACCTACCTCTCAATGCTCATCTGGCCAATGATTGCCTTTGGCTGGATTACGAACATCCTTCAGCAAGGCTCGGCTTCGATGAAACGACTCGGGAAAATTTTTGATACTGAACCAGAAATTCGCAATACGGAGTCGACAGATTTTTCAATTACATCAATTACTGGTAATATAGAATTCAAGAACGTTACTTTTCGGTATCCAAATTCTAATACAAATGCTCTCACAAACATTTCATTTTCTATTCCTGCTGGATCGAGTCTTGCAATAGTTGGACACACTGGCGCCGGTAAATCAACTCTCGTTCATCTCATTCCTCGACTCTTTGACGTAACCGACGGAACAATTCTCATTGATGGAATTCCAATCCAGCGCATACCGCTTGAAACGCTCCGTTCTCATATTGGATTTGTGCCTCAAGAGACATTTCTCTTTTCAGATACAATCAGCGCAAACATACGGTATGGTTCACCGGATGATAATGCAACCGATGAGGAAATTCGACGAGTTGCAGAAATTGCAAGCATTGCGCCTGATATTGAGCAATTTCCAAATAAGTATGAAACGATGATTGGAGAACGCGGCATTACACTCTCGGGTGGACAAAAGCAGCGCACAAGCATTGCTCGAGCGTTGCTTCGACATCCCTCGATCCTCATTCTCGATGATGCTCTCTCTGCAGTCGATACTTATACAGAAGATCGCATTCTCCATCAACTCCGCAAAGAGATGGAAGGGCGAACTTGCATTCTCATCAGTCATCGTATTTCGACCGTGAAGGATGCTGATTTAATTCTTGTTCTCGAAAAAGGAACAATTCAAGAGCGAGGAAATCACGAAGAGCTTCTTGCCCTCAATGGCATTTATGCCGATTTATACAAAAGACAATTATTGGAAGAAGAACTGGAGACACTCTAACTCAACTGTATGCACGAAGAAGAAGTACTCGGAAAAGCCTATGATTCTCGCCTTATGCGACGCCTCTTGAAATATTTGCGTCCATATCGATGGTATGTCATTCTCGGAATCATACTGAGCCTTGTTACAAGCGCACTCGAAGCTGTACGACCTGCGTTCACTCGATTTGCTGTAGATAAAAACATTGCACAGAAAGATATCCATGGATTACTCATCACAATTGTACTCCTTGCAATTGTCATGCTCGTTCGCGGTATTGCTCAGTACTTCAACGCATATCTTACGCAATGGATTGGACAACATGCTATCTTTGATATGCGAAAAGAAATTTACCACCACCTTCAGCAACGAGCTCTATCTTTCTTCGATAAGAATCCACTCGGCAGACTCATTACTCGTGTAACAGACGACGTCGAGGTGCTCAACGAAATGTTCTCCTCTGGCATCGTAATGGCTTTTAGCGATCTGTTTACAATTCTTGGATTACTTTACTTCATGTTCACCATGCACTGGCAGCTTGCGCTTGTTACATTCAGCGTAATACCTTTTCTCGTTTACGGCACATTTCTCTTCCGTAAAAAAGTACGGGAAACCTATAGAAACGTGCGCATTCAGATTGCTCGAATCAATGCCTTTATGCAGGAACACATTTCCGGAATGCTTGTCGATCAACTCTTTACAAAAGAAAAACATGCCTTCAATCAATTTTCAAAAATTAATGCGGCTCACAGAGATGCAAACATAAAATCAATTTTCTACTATGCTATTTTCTATCCCTGTGTCGACCTCATCGGCGCGATTGCAGTTGGATTGCTTCTCTGGTATTCAGGATTGAAAGCCTTCGACGGAACTATTTCTCTTGGCATCGTGATGGCTTTTGTTCAGTACAATGAAATGTTCTGGCGCCCAATCCGTGATTTATCCGAAAAATATAATATCCTTCAAACAGCAATGGCTTCTTCCGAACGCATTTTTCTCCTCCTCGATGATAAAACCACTATCGCCATTCCAGACAAACCAAAGACGCTCGCACAATCAATTGGCGATGTCGAATTCAGAAATGTTTGGTTCGCTTATGGCGCAGATTCCGCCGGCAATCCTGACTGGGTGCTGAAGAATGTTTCATTCAAAATCGAACATGGGCGCACCGTAGCAATTGTTGGACATACAGGCGCAGGCAAGACAACACTCATGAATCTTCTTACCAGATTCTACGATGTTCAACGTGGTGAAATTCTCCTCGACGGTATTCCCATCAAGGAAATTCATCCGCACGAAATCCGAAAGCAGATCACTGTAGTTCCTCAGGATGTCTTTCTCTTCTCCGGCACAATTCGGGACAATATCAGTCTCGGTAATGAAGAAATTCCTTTCGAGCGCATTCAGGCTGCGGCTCGACTCGTTGGCATTCACTCCTTCATTGAACAATTGCCAAATCAATACGATACCATCGTCAAAGAGCGAGGCGCAACTCTCTCCGTAGGACAGAAACAACTCATTGCATTTGCACGAGCGCTGGCGCATAATCCACGCATCCTTGTACTCGACGAAGCAACTTCGAACATCGATACAGAATCGGAACAGCTCATTCAAAAAGCGATTCGTAAGATGTTAAAAGGACGAACGTCCATTGTCATTGCGCATCGGCTTTCCACTATTCAACACGCAGATAGAATACTGGTCTTCCATAAAGGAGAACTGCGAGAGGAAGGCTCTCACAATGAATTACTTGCTCTCAATGGTATCTACAGAAAACTTTATGAGCTTCAATATAAAGACCAGGAATTACGCTCTCCAAAAAAATCCTAATGCATGAAAAATAATTTTTTCCGATATTTAAAAACGATGAGACTATGGAATCCATAGAAGATATACAACATACATCGTTTGTTGTTGTCGACGTCGAAACGACAGGGTTAAGCCCGGTCAATGACAGGATTACCGAAATTGCAATGGTGAAAGTGCAAAACGGCAAACTTGTCGATGAATTCACCACCCTTGTCAATCCACTCGTGCCAGTTCCCCTGGAAATAACAAGAATCACCGGCATCGATACACTTATGGTTCGATCGGCTCCAACTGCACGAGAAGTTGTACCGGCAATCGTGGAATTTCTCGGCGATGGGATTTTTGTTGCGCATAATGCGCCATTCGACTGGGGATTCGTAACTCAAACAGCGGAACGAGAACGAAATATTCATCTCGAGAATCAAACTCTCTGCACTGTAAAACTCAGCAGACGTCTTGTTCCTCACCTTCCGAGCAAATCACTTGGACAGGTAGCTTCGGCTTTAGGAATAGCAATTCCAGCAAGACATCGCGCCTCCGGCGATGCTTATGCAACTTCACTCGTACTTATCAAGTACCTATCCTATCTTGAAAAGCGGCATCATATCAACACTATTCCTGAACTGCTCTCATTTCAGAATCTTTAATCCAGATTATACTTTAGAACCTAGAAAAGACTGTTGCCTCGATATGCCGCACCTCGGCAACCGATTCCTCGACGGTGGCTGAGGTGAGCGATAGCTCATATCGAAGCCACGCTACAAAATTCCCCTCTTGTAGAGGGGCTCGGGATGTGTAATTCTTTCACCTATTTTATCATCTGACTTCATCTTACACTTCTATTTCTACCTTTATTGCATAATCTGGATTTAATCAACTCTACACAATTCCATCATTGTCAGCGCAAAATTCTATCCCGTTGGTTTCATTGATTTTCGCTCAATGTTCGAGTATATTACTTTATTCTAAGTAAGGATATGATAACTGAAAACATTAAAAATTTACAGGAAAACATTGTCGAAATATGCAAACGGTGCAATCGGAATCCTCAGGATATACAAATTGTAGCCGTATCAAAGACTTGGGACTCTTCTGCAATTCGAGAGGCATGGAAGGCAGGAATTACAAATTTTGGCGAAAATTATGTTCAGGAATTCAGAACAAAATATCAGGAACTCAAAGATATTCCCCTGCAATGGCACTTTGTTGGACATCTTCAATCAAACAAAGTAAAATTTATTATTGATGCGATGCATCTTATCCACACAGTTGATGATATTGAACTCGGAAAAGAAATCAACAAACGAGCCGAAAAACTTGGCAAAGTACAGGATGCGCTTATCGAAGTTCATGCAACGAACGAACCAACAAAGTATGGCGTCAAGCCAGAGCAAACAGCATCGCTTGTAAAAGAATTAGCTATGCTCGATAACATTCGCGTACTTGGTTTAATGACGATGGGACCTTTAGCCGATGATCCTGAAGCATCTCGTTCTTCATTTCGAATTCTTCGACAGCTTCAGACCGAAATTCGTTCTCTTGGGATAGAACATATTTCGATGGAACATCTTTCAATGGGAATGTCCTTCGACTATCCAATTGCAATTGAAGAAGGTGCAACATTACTGAGGATAGGAACTGCAATTTTCGGAGAACGCATTCAGCCACAATCATAAAAGAGGTTATCTATGAAAATCACACCACTCGAAATAAAACGACAGCAATTTAAGAAGGTAATGCGAGGCTACGACACCGTTGAGGTCGATACCTTTTTAGAGATGATTTCCAATGAGATGGAAGAGTTAACTCGACTCAATAAAGAATACAAAGATCAAATTATTGAACTCGAGACCCAGCTCTCAGACTATAAGAACATCGAGAAGACTCTTCAGCAGACGCTGATGCAGGCGCAAGAGACAACCGGCAAATCTATTGAGAATTGCAAGAAAGAAGCTGAATTGATTATAAAAGAAGCTGAGCTCAAAGCATCTCAAATACTTGAAAAAGCAAGATTAGATTTTTCACGCGTCAAGGAAGAAATTACAACCTTGAAAGCACGGAAAGAAAGCATCATCAGTAAATTAAAGGTGCTCCTTACATCGGAAATCGACTTACTCCGTGCAATCGAACTCGACGATGAAGAAGGTGAAAAAGATACTTCCAAAGGCACAGGCAAGGAACAGTTGGACATCGAGGAGGTGCTAAAAAAATTATGAGCAAGGCAAAAGCATCTGCATCTGGACCAATGAAACCGCAAAGCCAAGTAATTTCAGAACTAAGAAAGAATATCAACGAAGCCGTAGAGTACATCCACGATCGTACGCGAATAACATCAAACATTGGAATAATCCTTGGTACAGGTTTGGGAGGACTTGTACGAGAAATGCGCGTCGATTGTGAAATTGATTACGCTGATATTCCTCACTTTCCTCTTTCAACGGTAGAATCGCATCATGGAAAACTAATTATCGGCAGACTTGCTGGCAAACAGGTTATTGCACTTCAAGGACGATTTCACAAGTATGAAGGCTACACTCTTCAGCAGGTAACGTTCCCGGTTCGAGTACTTAAATTTCTCGGAGTCAATACGCTTCTCGTCTCGAACGCCGCTGGAGCTTTAAATCCACTTTTCAAAAAGGGCGACATCATGGTTATCACCGACCATATCAATCTCCTCGGTGATAATCCTCTTATCGGCCCAAACGATGACGAACTTGGACCACGATTCCCCGATATGTCCGAACCCTACAGTCGAGATCTCATTGCACTCACCGGAGAGGTGGCTCTAGATCTTAAAATCCAAATTCAAAAAGGCGTATATGTTGCAATGATTGGCCCCAATTTCGAAACTCGTGCAGAGTATCGTTTCCTTCGAACCATCGGCGCCGATGCGGTTGGAATGTCAACAGTTCCAGAGGATATTGTTGCTATTCATATGGGAATGAAGGTACTTGGCTTTTCGATTTTGACCGATGAATGCTCTCCCGACGTACTGGTTCCAGCAAAACTGAAAGAAATTCTACAAGCAGCAGAACAGGCAGAACGTAAAATGACAGCCATAATGAAAGAGGTTATCCATAGAATATAACACAGAGCATAAACAGAATGGATCATCTTGGCAAAATAGTACTTTCAATTGGCGTTATTCTTTCAATCGTTGGAATAGCGCTCATTGCAGCGCCAAAAATTCCTTTCTTAGGGAAATTGCCAGGCGATATTACAATCAAAAAAGAAAACTATGTGGTGTACATCCCCCTTGCCACATGTTTACTCATCAGTATCATTGTGAGCGCAATTTTTTGGCTCATAAGTTTTTTGGGAAAGAAATAATATCAATTTCAGTCTATAGTAATCCACAACTATTCAGAATAAACTATGTTTAAACAACTGACAGATAAGATCAATTACCACGAACTTGAGACCTCGATACTTCAGTTTTGGGAATCGAATAATATTTTCAAGAAAAGTATTACAACACGGAGTGGAAAACCACAATTTACCTTTTACGAAGGACCTCCAACTGCAAATGGCAAACCCGGCATTCACCATGTTATGGCGCGCACGCTCAAAGATATTGTCTGTCGCTATAAAACGATGACAGGATTTCAGGTGCCACGCAAAGCGGGCTGGGATACCCACGGATTACCAGTCGAAATCGAAGTCGAAAAAAATCTCGGTATAAAACACAAATCCGAAATTATTGATTTTGGCATCGAAAAATTCAATGAGGAATGTAAGAAGTCAGTGTGGAAGTACAAATCGGATTGGGAAGAAATGACGCGTTCGATGGGATATTGGGTCGATCTCGAGCATCCTTATATAACTTTCGAGAACAACTACATCGAATCAATCTGGTGGGCTCTCAAACAGTACTTTGAAAAAGGTTACATCTACAAAGGATATAAAATTCAACCATACTGCCCTCGATGCGAAACGCCTCTTTCCTCGCACGAAGTATCTTTAGGATATAAAGATGTAAAAGATCCTTCGGTGTATGTTCTTTTCAAAGTAAAGGGAGAAGAAAATACCTACTTCCTTGTGTGGACAACAACGCCGTGGACGCTGATTTCGAACGTAGCGCTTGCGGTTCATCCCGATATTGACTACGTAAAAGTTGAATACCATCATCACAACCTCATCCTTGCCGAGGCGCGCCTCTCGGTACTTGATGGCGAGTATACAATTCTCGAACGCTTCAAAGGTTCTGCACTTGTTGGAAAAGAGTACGAGCGACTTTACTCATACCACCAGGTAAAAGAAAAAGGATGGTATGTCGTTTCAGCAGAGTTCGTTACCACAGACGATGGCTCTGGCATTGTCCACATTGCGCCAGCCTACGGCGAAGATGATTATCAAGTTGGACAGAAATATCACCTTCCAACAATTCACCCTGTCAATACATCAGGCGCATTCAATAGCGAAGTTACTGACTTCGCCGGTAAGTTCGTCAAAGATGCCGATGCAGAGATTATTGCAGATTTGAAGAAGCGAGGCGTACTTCTCAAAAAAGAGCAACATCTCCACAGTTATCCGCATTGCTGGCGATGCTCATCGCCTCTTCTCTACTACGCACGAGAATCCTGGTACATTCGCACAACAAAGTACGCTCAAAAGATGATCGAGCTCAACAAATCCATCCATTGGATTCCAGAAGAAGTTGGCGCTGGAAGATTTGGGAATTGGTTAGAAGAAAATAAAGATTGGGCTCTCTCCCGCGACCGATTTTGGGGAACGCCATTACCAATATGGATTTGTGAAAAGTGCGGCGCTCAACGCTGCGTCGGAAGCATCGAAGAATTAAAATCAGGTTCGAATGTTCCAGAACCGCTCGACCTCCACAAACCGTATGTTGACCAGATTACGTTCCAGTGTTCGTGCGGCGGCGTTATGAAACGAACTCCTGAACTTATTGATGTCTGGTTCGATTCCGGCTCGATGCCATTTGCCCAATGGCATTATCCTTTCGAGAATAAAGAAATTTTCGAACGTTCCTACCCAGCCGATTTTATTTCGGAAGGCATTGACCAAACGCGTGGATGGTTCTACACGCTCCATGCAATTGGAACTTTTCTCTTTGATAAGCCAGCTTTCAAGAATGTACTCGTCAACGAACTGATCCTTGATAAGCAAGGACAGAAAATGTCGAAGTCGCGGAAGAACACTGTCGATCCGTTCATGCTTATTCAGAAGTACGGCGCCGATTCAGTACGATGGTACCTTATCACTCAAAGTCCAGTGTGGCGACCAACGCTTTTCGATGAAGAAGGCGTCGGCGAAGTACAACGGAAGTTTTTCAGCACACTGCTCAACTCGTATGCATTCTTTGCACTCTATGCAAATGTCGATGGGTTTACCGGTGATGAATCTCTTGTACCATACAACGAGCGACTCGAAATCGATCGCTGGATTCTCTCCGAACTTAACTCGCTCATAAAACTTGTTACGGAATATTTAGAAGCATACGACCTTACAAAGGCTGCGCGAGCGATCAGCGATTTTACGATCGACCAACTCTCTAACTGGTACGTTCGGCGGAACCGACGACGATTCTGGAAGAGTGAAAATGGAAAAGATAAAATTGCCGCATATCAGACGCTTCATGAATGCCTGCTTTCGATTTCAAAACTGATTGCTCCATTTGCACCGTTCATCGCAGAAGAGTTATATCAAAATCTTACTGGAAATACAGGTCATTCACAGGAATCAGTTCATCTCGAAATGCTTCCGGTAGTTCAGGAAAATGTTATCAATCCAGAACTCGAGCACAAAATGGAACAAGCAATACACATTGTAAGTATCGTTCGTTCTATGAGAATGAAAGCAAACCTCAAGGTTCGTCAGCCGCTTCAAAAAATTATCATTCCGATTCTTGATGAAACTCAACGCATTGAAATCGAACAGATGAAAGATGTCATCCTTGATGAAATCAACGTTAAGTCAATCGAATACGTTACGGATGAGACAACGATTATCAAGAAGAAAGCAAAACCAAATTTCAAAACTCTGGGACCAAAATTTGGGAAGCAGGTACAACAAATAGCATCAAGAATTCGAGAGCTCACAAATGAAGAAATTAAATCGTTGCAACAAAATGGCTCGCTTACGCTCGTCGTGGAGAACACAACAATAACAATTGACTTAGCCGACGTCGAAATTATCCACGAAGATATTCCAGGCTGGCTCGTTGAAACCGATAGTTCATTTACCGTTGCACTCGATACCGCGCTTACGCCTGAACTCATTGACGAAGGTTTTGCGCGTGAATTTGTCAATCGCATACAAAATCTCCGCAAAGATAATGGACTCGAAGTTACCGACCGCATTGTAATCTATCATTCTTCGAGCGAAAAACTATTACAGGCGCTCAACCGAATGGCAGATTACATCAAACAGGAAACTCTCGCGCTCGATATTATTCCGATAACATCGGAGCAGGCAGCTACGATGAATGCAGTTGAAGAAGATATAAACGGTGAGAAAACTGCTATTGTAGTTAAGAAAAAATAGCGTATATTTGTGCAAACGAATTGCCTTATACTTGAATAAATCAAACAGGAGTAATACTATGGCAAAATCAAAAAAAGCGACAAAAACAATCTCCAAAAAACGAGTCACCGCAAAACCCAAAAAAAATAAAGTTATAAAAAAGAATACAAAACTTGCCGTAAAAAAACAGAACACAAGTCGCAAGAAACACACGACTCCAAGACAACCCCGTCAGGAGGTCAAAAAGAGCTTCACAAAAAATGATCTCGAACATTTCAAAAAAATCATTATGGAACGTCGTCAGGAAATTCTCGATGAACTGGAAGCTCTCAAATCCACAATGATGGATGTAACGACAGGACAATATGAAATCGAAAATTCCACTTACTCACTCCATATGGAACAAGGCACCGATGCAATGGAGCGTGAAAAGACATTTCTCTTCGCTTCCCGAGAAGGCAAATTCCTTAATTATCTCGACGACGCTCTCAAACGAATCGAGAATGGCACCTACGGTTACTGCACGGAATGTGGAAACCTCATTGATAAGGAACGACTCGAAGCAGTTCCCCATGCCCATCTCTGCGTCCAGTGCAAGCTGAAAAAGAAATAATGCATCGAGCAATGTTTTACAATGGAGCGCTGATAATTTGAGAATTCTCTACGTAACACTTTCAATCGTTTTTATCGATCAAATAACAAAACTTCTCATCAAAGGATTTGCTATTCCGTGGGCAAACCTGTACCACGAAGGAATGTACATCGGACAGAATATCCCTGTATTCTGTGATTTCTTACGAATCACCTATATCGAAAATCCAGGAATGGCTTTTGGCATCGAAGTCTCGAACAGACTGATACTCACTCTGCTGGTCGCCGTTGCCATTTGCTTGTTGTTCTATTATCTCTACACCATCCGTTCAGCGCCTTTTCTCCAGAGACTTCCTTTTGCAATGATTCTTGGAGGAGCAATTGGAAATTTCATCGACCGCGTATTCTACGGCGTCATCTTCGGAGAAGGGACGCTCTTCCACGGACGCGTAGTAGACTTTATTGATGTAGATTTCTTCAACATCAACCTTTTTGGGTACCACATAGATCGCTGGGCTGTGTTCAATATTGCAGATGCTTCTGTTACTGTCGGCATTATTCTTATGCTCTTTACATACAAATCCGTTTCCAAAACAGCACCCGAACCAGAACAGCATCAAGAGCTTTCAGCGTCGGATTCACTTACCTCTCCTTCCGAGAAGAACGACCAAACTCAAAACGCCTCTTAGCATAACCTTTTGCCTTCGTATGACCAGCGAAGAACATCGTTCGCTTCAAATCACCGTTCCACAAGGGGAACATCCAAAGCGCATCGATGTTTATCTCGCACACCAAATAGAAAATGCAACACGGACAAAAGTCCAGGAAGCAATTGAAAACGGAAATGTTCTTGTCAATGGAAAATCCGTAAAGCCAAGTTATCAAATTGCGCCAAACGATTGTATCGAAATTACGATTCCTAAGCCGCCTCGTATCGAAGCTGTTCCAGAAAACATTCCACTCGACATTGTTTATGAAGATGACGTTTTACTCATCGTCAATAAACCCGCTGGAATGGTAACCCATCCTGCGTATGGAAATTACAGTGGAACGCTCGTCAATGCGCTCCTCTACCATTGCAATAATCTTTCAACTGTGAATACCGAACTCAGACCAGGAATCGTCCACCGACTCGATAAAGATACATCTGGACTCCTTGTTGTAGCAAAAAATAATGCAGCGCACCATTATCTCGCCAGACAATTTTCAGCGCACACAATCGAACGAGAGTACTGGGCAATTGTGTGGGGCGCATTCAAAAATCCAAAAGGAATTATCGAAGCAAATTTGGGAAGAAGTAAAAAAGATCGAAAAAAAGTAGCAGTCGTCGAAAATGGAAAACAGGCAATTACAGAATATGAAGTATTAGAAAATTGGCAATACCATACTCTCCTCCGTCTGCATTTGAAAACAGGACGCACACATCAGATTCGTGTACACCTTGCGCACATTGGACATCCCGTCTTTGGCGACCCAACTTATGGCGGAAGAAATCCTGCCTGGGGCGGAATTACAGGAAAACATTTACAATTCACCTCTCAGCTCCTTAAACACATTTCACGTCAAGCGCTTCACGCAAAAACGCTTGGCTTCCAACATCCTGTAACACACAAGTTTGTTCAATTCAACTCTCAACTCCCAGCCGATATGGAAGAAGTCCTCCACCTTCTAAATTCACAGAAATAATTAGCTTTTCCATCTGAAGCAATACAAAACATTGCTTCCACTTTTGCAGATATTTGAAATTTCAACGTCTCGATTCCACTATCCACTATTTTGACAACTCATCAAGCGACCTCCAGCATTCCAAATCCCATGCTTCCTTTTTCTCCAAGCCCTGAATCGTATGCAAGTTTGATGAGTTCAGGATTGCCTTCGATCGTCAAAGGGCAAAGGAATCCGCGAACTCTGGTTTCGTCTTCTGTACCTTCTTTAATCGTTACCAGTTTGCTGACCTTCTGTGCGCCTCCGCGTTTGTCAAGTAGAAGCTAAAATTCCATCAATTTCAACAGAATGAATATTCCCGCGGAAAAATCTATTTTCTACAAATTACATGAGAAAAAATATTATCAAAAGTTCTCTCACTTTGTGTTGACATTCATTGCATTGGGAGCTATTTTAGATTTAAGTAGTGAATTCTAAATGACAAGAGAGAGCGTTTATGGCTGAATATGCATCTGTATCTCCACGAAAATTAGCTGCAATCATGATTTCCGACATTCATTCTTTTTCCCAGAAGATGAATGAAAACAAAGAAAAAGCTCTATCATTGCTGAAGGCGTACGAAGGGCTCATGGGAATATTGACGCTCCGATTCAGCGGAAAGATGGTAAAGTCAGTTGGAGATTTTTATACAATTGATTTTAGCAGCTCCGTGAACGCAGTTCAATGCGCCCTTGAGGCGCAACAACGACTCTGGAGTTATAATAAAGATCGTGATGCTTCTTCGCACATTGAAATTCGTATTGGCATTCACACCGGTGATGTTTTAGTACAGAATAACGAAATAGTTGGAGATGCTATTCAAATCGCATCGCTCATCGAAGCATTAGCTGAACCAAACCGCATTCTCATATCCAGCGATGTCTATCAGCAAGTAAAGAATGCCATTCCGCTAAACGTTTACAGCTTAGGAAAGTTAAAATTAAAGAACATTCCAGACCCGATAGAAATTTTTGAGGTGCTCATGGATTCAATTCCAGAATTGAGCGCTCCATCGAAGAGCGCTACACTATTCCATGAGCGACATAGCATCGACCAGGCGATTCATAAACGAGAAGAAGAAGCTAAAGAAGCACAAAGGGTTGAAGAGATTCGTCGCCAGTCGATACAGGAACAAAAACAGAAAGAAGAAGAACATAAAAAAGCATTAGACGAACTCTATCAAAAAGCTGAAGCTCACATGAAGCATGGGAATCTTGATGAAGCTGAGAAAACGCTGGAGATGATCGAGGCAAGAAGATCGGATTCTCCTTCTGCACAAACTCAGACGTCGTATGCATCGCTCATGGAACCAAAAGCGCGTGAAATCCATGAACGTTTGAATCGAGCAAAACAATTCCTTAATGAAGGAAAGTTAGGAGAATCAGAGAGTGAGCTTAATAAAATATTTGAATTAGAGCCTCTCCATGTTGAAGCCCAGCAGATTCTTCTCTACATCGAAGAACAGCGATATAAAAAAGAACAAGTATCGAAAGAGACACAACAACAGGAAAATACATTCCTCGATCCAACGCAACAAAAAATTAGCGATTTATTGACAAAAGTACGGAATCACATCCAAAAAGAAGAGCTTCAGGAGGCGCGATACACAATTCGAGAAATATATCATATCGATCCGAACCACTATGCCGCAAGACAACTCGAAGAAGAAATTCGTACTGCTGAAGAAAAACGAAGCGAGCGCCTGAGACTTCAGGCAACTCAAAAGGAAGAGAGGGATCGACAGTGGCGATTAGAACAATTACGAAATAGGCTTGATGAAAAACGAAAACAACAAGCAAGGAAAGTCAAGGAACCAACGCACAAGAGTTTCACCATTCCATGGAAGTCTATTCTTATAGCATTTGGTATTGTCATTGTTCTTGGTATTATAATTTATTTCCGCGATAATATTTTCCCTTCGACAAAATCCATCGCAATTTTACCGTTGAACGGAGAAACGGCTCGAGCGTCTCAATCCCCAATCAATAAGGCGCTTCCATACCTTCTTTCGTACGATTTTGCATCGCAAAAAGGCTCAACGGTATTGAATCCAACAACAACAATGCTGTTCGAGCGAAGCGGAGATAATGTACTTCCCCTTGCACGATTTCTAAATGTGCGTTATCTCCTTGTTGGTTCTACATCAATCATCGACTCTTCTTACACAATTTCATTCAAGCTCATTGATGCACACGATTCTACAATCGTAAATTCATTTACAACGGCGGTTACAGCTACTAACATTGGCGAGATGCGTTCTAAAATTTTAAGAAATATTGACGATGCCATTGGTATTAAAGCGCCGATGCCAAATATCCGCTGGACAAATTCTTCGGATGCAGCAATTCGATATTTGTTTGCGTTAAGTCTGGTACCAACGATGAACACCGATATTCTTCAACGTTGTGGGCGACTCTGTGAAGCTGCTTTTATGAACGATCAAACATTTTGCTATGCGTCTCGCGATGCAGCGCAATTTTACTATCAACTCTATGAACTCGAAGGCGATCCACAGTATGTAACGAGCGCTGCTCAAAATCTTCAGAAAGCGCTCTCTTGCTCACCAAATGATATGATGACAAGGCTGTTGCAGGCAAAATCGCTTCGACTTTCAAACAAGGTGAAGGATGCAAAAATTCTCCTTGACAATATAGCTCTCTCAGAGCCTTCAATATCCCTTCTTTATCAGGAACAGGCATATATTGCATTGATGCAAAATAGACAGACCGACGCCATTCAATACGCAAAGAAAGGTCTTATTCTCGATCCAAAAAATCCTTGGATGTCTTTTGTTCTCGGTCTATCCAACCATAATGCCAAAATGTACGAAGAAGCTCTCCTCAATTATGAAACGGCAATCAAACTTGGGTATCCTGAACGTTTACTAACCGACGGATACCGATCGTATGTATGGCTTCAATCAGGGAAAGCTGAGCGGTGCATTCAGTACTATAGAACAATCACTGAGAAATCCTTACGTGATTACGCTGCCTTTTACAAAATAGGCCAAGCATATCAGCATGGATTGAAAATCACTGACGCCGAAGAATGGCTTACAAAAGGATTAAAGGCGGTACAGGATGCAATTGCATACGACCCAGAAGATGCGCGCGCCCATGCGTACGCCGCATTATTCTTTTCACGACTTGGAAAGTTTTCGGATGGAGAAATAGAAATTCAAAAAGCTATTGAATTAGCGCCAGCAGACCCGGAAATTCTTTATAAGGCTGCAGAAACATATTGCATTCAAAAAGAGAAAGAGAAAAGTTTAGATTACATACGAAAGGCTTACTCACTTCGATATAACTTCGGAGAAAGATTTAATATCGATCTTGCAACAATTGCTTCGTCTCAAGAGTTTATATCAGCGATCACCTTTTAGTAACCTTCAGAATATAGAAACCAACTCAGGAAGTTGTATTTCCACCGTTTCTTTTTATTACCGGATAATTTTGCGCTTCCACTACTGCCATCGCTGTCAGATTAATAATATCACTTACACTGTTCGATGGTGTAATAAGGTATACCGGTTTATTGAGTCCCAACAGAATAGGCCCGATAGCGCTTGCTCCACCAAGTTTCCACAATAGTTTAAAAGCAATATTTGCTGTATTGATATCCGGACAGATAAGCACATTTGCATCTCCCTTGATCATTGAGAAAGGGAAAATTTCATTAACTAGTTCATTGCTCAAAGCAGTATCTGCCATCATTTCCCCTTCGACTATGAGTTGAGGCGCTCGTCGGCGTACTATTTCTGTAGCCTTTCTTACTTTTTCTGCGAATGGATGACGTGAAGCGCCAAAATTACTAAAGGAAAGCATTGCCACTTTTGGCTCGATGTTCATCTCCTTCACTCGCGCAGCAGTCAAGAGCGCAATCTCAGCTAACTCCTCAGGAGTTGGATCAATATTGACAGTTGTATCAGCAATAAAAATTGTCTTTGAGGGAAAAACCATCATATGCATACCGGCAACACGCTCAATGCCTTCTTTCTTACCAATAATTTGAAGCGTTGAGCGTAAGAGATTAGGATAATTTTGACTGATACCAGAAATCAAGCCATCAGCATCGCCCATATGCACCATCATCAATCCATAAATGTCGTAATCGTATGTAAGCGTATGGCGAACGGACGGCATTACCATACCTTTTCGTTTTCTCAAAGCATAGAGGGTCTCAATATATTCATTGAAATGCGGCGCTCGACGTGGACGTAGAATTTCAACATTGTGAAGATCAAGCCCAAGTTCATCGATCCGATGTTCGATTGTATCGATAGTGCCAATGAGTATGGGCTTTGCAATGTTTTCCTCTATCAAAAATTGAGCGGCTCTTAGAATTTTTTCTTCGTCTCCTTCCGGGAAAACAATGCGCTTCGGTTCGTTCTTTGCCCGATGGATGTAGAAACGGACAATCTCCCGTGATTTTCCAAGACGAGCTTCAAGACGATCATGGTATTCCTCAAAATCTTTGATTGGTTGGCGTGCAACTCCAGATTCCATCGCTGCACGCGCAACGGCTGTTGCTTCCCATATCAACACGCGGGAATCGAATGGCTTTGGAATGATATATTCTTTTCCAAATTCTATACGTTTTAAGTTATATGCCTTAAGGACTTCATCCAGCACATCTTCTTTAGCTAAAGCGGCCAAGGCATGCGCTGCAGCGATCTTCATTGCATCATTGATTTGCGTTGCACGAACATCGAGCGCACCGCGAAAAATAAAAGGGAAACCTAAGACATTATTTACTTGATTTGGAAAATCAGACCGACCTGTTGCAACAATCACATCATCTCGAGCGCTCATTGCTTCATCATAAGTAATTTCAGGCTCTGGGTTTGCAAGAGCAAAGACAATCGGTTTCTCCGCCATTGAACGAACCATTTCCTTGTTGACAATTCCTTGAGCTGAAACTCCACAGAATACATCGGCTCCTTTCATTGCGTCAGCGAGTGAACGCGCATCCGTATCAGCTGCAAAGTACTCTTTATAAGGATTCATCCCTTCTTTTCTACCTTTGTAAACGACTCCTTTTGTATCAACAAGAATAATGTTTTCGTGTCGTACTCCGAGCTTTTCATAAAATCTTGCACATGCAATTCCCGCTGCGCCTGCACCGCTGAAAACAACCTTAACTGCCTCAATAGATTTTTCCTGAAGTTCAAGAGCATTGAGAAGCGCTGCTCCACTAATGATAGCTGTGCCATGTTGATCATCGTGAAATACCGGAATTGACATTGTACGCTGTAGCGCCTCTTCGATATAGAAGCATTCAGGAGCTTTAATATCTTCAAGATTTATTCCACCAAAGGTTGGTTCCAGCAATTGCACAACACGAATGATTTCATCTGGAACTTTAGTGTTAAGTTCAATATCAAATACATCAATGTCAGCAAACCGTTTGAATAATATTCCCTTCCCTTCCATCACCGGTTTACCTGCTAATGGACCAATATCTCCAAGACCAAGCACAGCAGTTCCATTCGATACTACAGCAACAAGATTTCCTTTTGTCGTGTATTTGTAAACATCTTCAGGGTTTGCAGCAATTTCCATACAAGGGATTGCAACGCCTGGAGTGTAGGCAAGGGATAAATCGACTTGCGTTTGACAGGGTTTAGAAGGAACAACTTCGATTTTTCCTTTCCTTCCCGAAGAATGATATTCTAACGCTTCCTGTTTCCGAATCATAGTAAGGTTCCTTTAGCTAAAGATTTTAATGTGGTAGAGTATAAGAAGTTATGAAACAGAATGCAACATACGCTATAATTTGTATGACAATTTTTGAAATTTTTAAGAATTCACGCCGGTACATAAAAAAGAGAGGGCGATATTATCGTCCTCTCTTGAAGATTACACCACGAAAAATAAATAATTTATTGGAGAGTGAAGCTTCTCGTTGCAGAGAATGCACTCGATCCAACACTGTTGATGGCTTGCACTCGCCAGTAGTATGTTGCGCCGCTCGTTAAGCCTGTAACTCCACTGAGGCTGTACGACGTAGAGGTAATTTTATCTTTATCGAATACAGTCGTCGCAAAAGTAGCAGTAGTTGAAATTTGCAGTCGATATGTTACCGCTCCATTTGCTGAATTCCATTCTAATGCAGAAGACGTGGGTACGTTTACAGCTCCATCAGCAGGATTCCTTAAACTCGGTGTCGGCGGAGTCGAATAAACATAAACGTTGTTAGCCGGATCAATAATATTACCGGCGAGATCAACAATATTATTTCCAACCAAAATCGAGAAACCTGCAGGTAAGTTGTTACCGTTCGAGATTGAAACTACTAATGCAACTTCATAATTGCCGGCATTAAAGCCAAGGTATGCAGCTTCCTGCTTTGTAAAGACAACAGTATCAGGGTTTTGAATGGTATAATTGTTGATATTTTCAGCTGAACTAATGACAAGTGGCTCTGAAAATCTCAGAACGAATCTGTATTGAAGAGTACCAATGTTTGATGACGTCGTCGATACAAGTAGTGGTTGTACCTCATCAACAACAGTAATAATATTACTGGCTGGACCTTCTACCAAATCTTTACTTACAGCTCGCACCTGATATTGAACATTGAGAGCTTTCAATGGATTATTAGCTGCAGGGGATACCAGCGATCCAATTGCATTGGTATCAATCAACGAGTAAACATTTTTATGAATAAGCTCAAATGAACCATCGCCAATTTTCCGGTATAAATTATAACTTCGCGCATTTGCATCGGAATTCCACTCTAAACTTACAACTCCGCCATTAAAATCAAGTTTACTATAGACATTTGTCACTAAACGTCGTGATAAGATTGGGGCTCCAGGGAGAGTAGAACCACCAGCTGTTGTTAAATTAAGAGTCTCAAAATCTCCAATAATATTCATATTGTCGACGACTGCCAGTCCTGCTTCGTTTTGAAGTTTCGGTAGCGCTCCACTAACGGTAATGCTATATTTTGCAGAACCCACAATTCCCGATGGAGTAATCGTTAATTGCGTCATCGTTGAATTCCATGCGACAGTCTTGGTAACTGCGCCAGCAGATTTTTTCATTCCAAGGTACGAAACTGTAATGTCGTCGAGAATAGTTCCATGACCTTCTCCAAGATCAGTTCGAGTGTAAGGAGTCTGTTTAATTGGCGCTGAGAAGGTGTACACAATTGCCAAGTTTGTTGGGGAAACATCGGCATTATTTATCGGAGAAATATCAATCACATACGGCGCTACATCGTAAGCCCACTGAAGCTGGACGCGTTCCGCAGTTACTTGAGAGCGTAAGGGTTGGTTGTAGAGATTGCAAGGGATAGAAAGTGGAGTTGGAAGGATTCCTTCATACTTTCCATCGGAACTGCGAGCAGCAATATTGACGGTAATACCATTATCAACTGCTTGAAATGTGTAATTACCATTCGCATCTGTACGAGTTTGTTGTAATATAACTCCAGGAGTAATCGAGAGATCAACTAATGCTACCAACGCTGATTGCACCGGTTGCATTTTTTCATCAACAACCTGGCCTGTAATCGTGGTATTTAATTGGGAAATATCGAAGATAATACTTCCAACCAATCCTTGAACGCCAAGTGAATCGCCAGGTACCAGCGATGTAAAGGCTATCGTAACGGTATCATAATAATAATTACGATACCGCGTCGTCGTATCGCTAACTGATTTATTGTATTCGACGAGCGATGCAGTAACAGTATAGGTCCCTGTAGCAACAACGCCTCCGCTTGTAACTTTGTATTGGCCTGCAGGGACATTATCGAATGAGAATTGTCCTGCATCATCTGATACAACTGAAGTAACACTTCCATTGTACGAAAGCGAAAGTACAGCGCCTTTAATTGCTGCATTTGTACAATAATCCCGGATAAGTCCTGTAATTGTCCCAGTCGGAACGTACGTTGGAAGTACGTTGGAATTTTGTTCCACCGTAACTGGATTGTCGTCATCATCCTTGTCGCATCCTACGAATAGGAAGCAACACAATGACAGGACGAAAGCAATTTTTGGAAATAGTTTCATACATCCTCCTTTTGGTTTGTTAGTGTTATTAAATTATTGAAAACATGGAAATATCAAATGACGATATTCCCTTTATTTATGTTACAGCAATACTTCGATTCCCCTCTAGTTTGCTTTATAGTCTCTCGTCTCCCTTAGGGATTATCTGCCAATAAATTCCTTTCCAATATTACGAACAACAAGAACTGGACAAGGCGCCCTACGAACAACTTTTTCTGCCGTGCTTCCAAAGAGAACATACTCCATTCCAGTATGCCCATGGGTAGCAATAATAATCAAATCAATATCTTCTTCCTGCGCATATTGATTGATTTCGTAAAAAGGTTTCCCCACCCTAATATTCGTTCGTGATGGAACACGCTTTGCAATTTGTTCCTTCTGTAAGTCTTCTAACTCTTTTTCGCCACGTTTTCTGAGTTCATCTTCAATATTTGGAACGCCTAATTGCCCAAAGCTAAAATCCGCAGGATAAATTGCAGGCTCGACAACATAGAGCAAATCAATTGAAGCCCCAAATTGCTCAGCAAAAGGAATCGCATATTGTAATGCTTTTTTCGAGTGCTCCGAAAAATCAATCGGAACTAAAATTCGATTGATTGTAATGGCTTTCTTCGCCTTACTCTTTGATCTCGTTTTTTGCGTTTTCTTTTGGGAAACGCCTATGCTCTTTCTTTTTGCCATGGCTCCTTTGTTCCTCCAGTTGCTTATAGTATTCTAATTGAGTTCGAAGCGCTGAAAGTTCTTCATCTGTTTTACGTAAACGTTGTGAAATTATTTCTGCTAACTTAAGTACTATTTTGATTCCAAGCGAAGGTTTTTTTTCAATAAGTTCGAATAAATCAGGTCTAAAAAATCCAATAAGCTGACAATCGGTTTTACATATTGCGTTTGCAGAACGTGGAGCTTCATCAATTAGAGCAAGCTCCCCAAAGAAATCCCCTTCAACGAGCGCAGCAATTTCGTCCATTGCGCCTTGCTCTGTGGAAAGCGAAATCGAAACCTCTCCTTGCTGAATAATGTACATTCCTAATCCTGGGTCGCCTTGATAAAACACGGGTTCGCCTCTGAGATACTCACGTTTATGCACGATAGCAGCAACCTCTTTTAATTCGCGTGGAGATAACTCCGAGAAAGAAGGCACTTTACTCAGAATTTCTTCGACGGATCCTTTTTTAATCAATCTCGCAGAAAAAATATTCTGCCAAACCGAACTTGTGAGTTGTTTCTTTTCTTCTTCCATAATAAAGTTTCTATACAAAAGTTAACCAATGATAAGGATCATTTGCATTACGAACAACATCGAAAAATGCTTTTTGAAGAGCTTTAGTTACTTCGCCTGCCATACCTTTGCCAACAACAATTTTATCAACCGAACGAATTGGCGTAAGCTCAGCGGCAGTTCCTGCAAAAAAGACTTCATCGGCGATGTAAAGCATTTCACGTGGTATTTCTGTTTCGATAACTGTAAAGCCCAATTTTTTTGCAATGGTAAGAATACTTGACCTTGTAATGCCTGGTAACAATGCTGATGAATACGGCGCAGTATAAATTATACCATCACGGACAACAAAGACATTCTCGCCGCTTCCTTCGCTCACAGTACCCATTGCGCTGAGCGCTATTCCCTCTTCATAACCATTGGCAAGCGCTTCCAATTTGATAAGCTGAGAGTTAAGATAGTTTCCTCCCGCTTTTGCCATTGAAGGAAAAGTACCAGGCATCGGTCTGTGCCAGGTAGACGTACACACATCGATTCCGGCTTCCAACGCCTCAGCTCCAAGGTACGCGCCCCAACGCCAGATGGCAATGGCAACATCGACAGGACAACCAAGTGGATTGACACCCATATCTCCGTAACCTCGGTAAGCTACCGGACGAACATAACATTCTTTTACTTTATTGATACGAATTGTTTCGAGCGCCGCTTCCGAAAGTTGTTCCAAAGAGTACGGAAGTTCAGTGCGATAAATTTTAGCGGAATCAATCAGCCTGCGAATATGAGCTTCGAGTTGAAAAACTGCAGAACCTTTTTTTGTATCATAGCACCGAAGTCCTTCGAACCAACTCGTACCATAGTGTACTACGTGCGAGAGAACATGAATTTTTGCATCATCCCAGTCAACAAATTTTCCATTCATCCATATTTTATCAACTTTTTCTATTGGCATTACTAATTATCTCCTAATTACATAAGTGACATTTCATAGATCCTATACCGCTTCGATATTTTTGCGTTGAGAGCTTCAGCTGCGCGAACCATAGGCTCATTATCTTCTAGAATCCAGCTTGCCTCTCCATAATATATTCCAAGTTTTTTCGAACGGATTGCAGTTTCATAGAACAACGCAGCCGCTGCTCCTGTTTTTAAATATTCAGGCAAAACGCCAAGGACAAGAATACGCGCCTGGTTAATTTTCTTTTTCTTGGTAATAAGATGGTATATTCCTGTCAATAAATACCCATGTTTATTGTATTTTAATGCAATATTAATATCAGGCACAGTAAGCCCCACGCCAATTGTCTCTCCTTCTTTCTCAGCAAAAATGACTAGCTCAGGTTCAACAATCAATTTCAAATCTGCCGCCAATGCATCCATCTCTTCATCTGTCATTGGAACAGCTCCCCAATTCTTTTCCCATGCCTTGTTATAAATGCGCTTAAATCGTTCAACTTCTTCATCAAAATGTTTCATATCAATCGAACGGAATGAGATGCGTCCTTTTTCCTTCACAATTTGATATACCCGCTCGAGTTTTTCAGAATACACTTCATCTTGATTCAATGAAAATGCGTATAAATCCTTTGCTTTATGAAAGCCGTAACTTTCCACCAAAGGAATGTAATATGGAGGATTGTAGGGCATCATCACGGCTGGACTAAGGTCAAAGCCTTCGATAAGCAATCCAAGATCATCATTGACGGAAGGATTCAAAGGACCACGGAAAGCTGTTGCGCCGCGTTCTTTTACATAATTCTTTGCTGTCTCAAATAACGCAGTTGCAACCGCTTGGTCATTGATAGATTCAAAGAATCCCCAAAATCCTACATTTTCATTGTGTATTTTGTTATGGTTATAATTGATGATTGCGGCAATTCTGCCGACAATAATTCCATCGCGCTCCGCAATAAAAAATTCTGCATCGGCATGTTTATAGAAAGGATTTTTTTGCTTATCCATTATTTTGCGGCGATCCGAAAGCAAAGGAGGAACCCAAGCAGGATAATCTGCATAAATTTTCCATGGGAATTGGATAAACGTTCTAATATCTCTTTTTGTTGAAACAGGCCGAATGACTATATCATCCATATATAAAATTCCAGGATATTAAATAACCCCTTCTTTTTTTCCAACTTTTTTGAATGCCTCCAAAATTTGTTGAAGGTGATTTTCTTCATGCGTTGCCATGTAACTCGTTCGAAGCATTTCAAATCCCGGTGAAACGCTCGGACGAATAAACGAATTGACAAATACGCCTTCATCGAATAACTCACGCCACATTTTGAGTACTTTATCAGTATCGCCAATAATGACTGGTACAACGGCAGAATCGTGTGTATTGACTCTGAACCCCATTTCTCTTAAGCCTTCCCGCATAGTTCGTGCGTTTCTCATCAGCTTATCGATAAATTCAGGTTGAGTTTCAAGAATATCGAGAGCTGCTAAAGCGGCGGCAACAGAAGGGGGCGTTGGACTCGCGCTGAAAATTAACGCTGGGGAACTGTGTTTCAAATAATCAATAACTTTATAATCTCCAACCACAAAACCACCTAAAGAGGCAAATGTTTTGCTGAATGTACCCATTGTCAGGTCGCATTCTTTTACAAGATTATAATGGCTTGCTGTGCCGCGTCCACCTTTGCCTATAACACCAATTGCGTGAGCATCATCGACCATAACGCGTGCGTTGTATTTGCGCGCAATTTGTATAAGAGATGGTAAATCGACAATTTCTCCGGTCGCACTAAAAACACCATCTGAGACAATAAGTTTCCCTGCATCTAATGGAAGCTGAGAAATTAAATTTTCGAGATGATTCAAATCGCCGTGCCGATACCGTACAATAACCTGATCGCCATTTCCATAGGAAGCCATACCAGCCGCAACAAGCGTTCCAGCTACAATGCTCGCGTGATTGTCTTTATCAGAAATAACATATTCACCTTTTTGAACAAGTGTAGGAATAACTCCTTGTGCAGTCTGAAAACCAGTACTAAAAAGAAGGCAAGCTTCTTTTCCCATAAATTTCGCAAGTCTCGATTCAAGTTCTACGTGAAGATCAAGCGTGCCAGTAAGATAACGCGAGCCTGAGCAACCTGTACCATATTTTTTTATTGCATTGATTGCAGCTTCTTTTACTTTTGGATGCGCTGTAAGTCCTAAATAGTTGTTAGAACCTGCCATTATTACTTTTTTGCCTTCAATCGTAACAACAGGTCCTTCGCTTCCTTCTATAGCATGGAAGTATGGATAGTATCCTTTTGCACGAATTTCGTCCGCCCGATTGAATTCATAACACTTTTGAAATAAATCCAACGATTACTCCTTATATTAAAATTACTTAACGAAAATTTTGCCTATAAAAACTTTTTTGAATATACTTTATAAAGCGACGAAAGTCAATGAATATGCTAATTTCATAAAATAAGGAGAAATACCATTCCTAAAGTACTTATTACTGGCGGTACGGGCTTCATCGGAAGTCATACTGTCGAAAAATTTCTATCTCAAAAGTGGCAGGTGGTATGTCTTGTACGACCTTACCGCACATCACTCGGCTGGCTTGAAGGATTGCCAATCGAGGTAATTACTGGCGATTTACTCCAACCAAAGACATTGGAAGAAAAGATTCAGGATTTTGAATATGTTGTTCACATCGCTGGAGTTACTAAAGCCAAGAAACGGAGCGAGTATTTTCAGGGAAATGTTGTTGCTACTCAAAACCTTCTCGACATTGCTTTGAAGCTTCCTAACTGTAAGAAATTTACGTATATCAGCAGTCAAACTGTGGTAGGACCAAGTAAAGATGGAACTCCTCTGGATGAAACGGCTCCCTGTTATCCTATAACGACCTACGCCGAAACAAAATTAGAAGCGGAATTTAGGTGTAAAAAAGTCATGCCAAAGCTTCCAATTGTAATTCTTCGTCCATCCGCTGTTTTTGGTCCTCGAGATACTGATATTTTGGAAATATTCAAATGGGTAGATCGAGGAATCAAATTAGTATTAGGTTCGCCTGAAAAGACACTTAGTATGATATACGGTCCGGATCTCGCAGACGCAATTTATCAGGCTACCGTGTCAGAAAAGACAATCGGAGAAACATACTTTGTCGCTGACCGAACTATCTTTACTTTTTCAGATCTGATAGAATACATTTCTTCCCTTTCAACTAAAAAAGGGATGAAGGTTCACTTCCCTGCTGGAGTCGTATATTCGATGGCTGGTATCTCACAACTTTTTTCGACGTTCGATAAAAAACCATCTCCATTCAATATCGAAAAAGCAAAAGATCTGTTACAGAAGCATTGGGTTTGTAGTCCACAGAAAATTTACGACCATATTGGATTTAGGACACAGACATCCGTGTATGATGGATTACAACAAACATTTAGTTGGTATAAAAAAGAAGGCTGGTTATAATACAGAAGCTGAAAAGGGATTCAGTTCCTACGCTATATCGTGCCCTGGCAATGATATAATCACAGCAAGAGCGAAACAAAATGATATACCATTGCTGCAATAATTGCGGCAGCAGGAATAGTTAAAATCCATGCTGTAACAATCCGTCCTGCAACCCCCCATCGAACTGCAGAAACGCGCTTCGTTGCGCCAACACCCATGATCGCCCCGGTTATTGTATGAGTCGTACTTACAGCAATACCAGAGAATGCAGTTACAAGCAGCGTAATAGCGCCAGCAATTTCAGCACAAAATCCTCCTGAAGGTTTCAGCTTGGTAACTTTTTGTCCCATAGTCTTCACTATACGCCACCCTCCAAATAATGTCCCTGATGCGATCGCTATATGACAAATAATAATAACCCACCATGGCACATGGAAAGATTGCAACCAGCCAGCCGTAACAAGAAGCCCAGTAATAATTCCCATAGTCTTTTGAGCATCGTTAGTTCCGTGTCCTAAACTGTAAAGGGCAGCAGAGAGTAATTGTAATCGTCTGAAGGTATTATTGATACGCGATGATGGCTTGTCATGGAAAATCCATTGTAAAAATACCATTAAAGAAAATCCTAAAACCATTCCCATCAAAGGCGCAAGTGCAATAAAAAGAATTGTATTTGTCCAACCGCTATAAATAATAGAACCGAAACCAGCTTTTGCAATTGCCGCCCCGGCATATCCTCCCATCAGTGCATGGGAAGAGCTTGATGGAATTCCAAAATACCACGTAATAATATTCCAGGCAATAGCTCCTAAAAGTCCGCTCATAATAACATACTCATCCACAGCTTTCAGGTCAACCAATCCACTGCCAATTGTATTTGCAACATGAACATCGAAAAGAAAAGCAGCAATAAAATTAAAAAACGCCGCCCACATTACAGCCTGCCGAGGCGTCAGAACGTGCGTAGAGACAACTGTCGCAATCGAATTGGCAGAATCATGGAAACCATTGAGGAAGTCAAATACAAGGGCAAGAAAAATAATAAAAAGTACCAGAGCTACCATAAAAATTTTTTTCCTATCGCGATCAATTATGTTTTATTAATAAGCCCTCAAGTACATTGGCGGCATCTTCACATTTATCGGTCGCAGTTTCAAGTCCAACGTACATTTCTTTGAGCTTTATTAGCGCGATAGGATCTTTTTCTTTCTCGAACAATTCTGCAACTGCTGCATCAAACAGAAAATCTGCTTGATTTTCATATTCGTTGATCCGTTTTAAGATTTCTTCCATTGCATTATAGTCATTGAGGTTCCGAACCTTCCGAACTCCATTCTCAACCTCGACAATGGAGTGAGAAAGTAGCTCGATAAGTTGCGCCATCATTGGCGGTACTTCTGGCACTTTGTAGAGTGCAAAACGAGCCGCAGCTCCATCAATATGATCAATAATGTCATCTAACACCGATGCAAGGAGGTGTATATCTTCTCTATCGATTGGAGTTACAAAAGTAGAATTCAGCTCTCGAAAAATTTTATGCGTCAGCGCATCGCCATTATGCTCAATTGATTTTATTGTATAAGCGGTTTTCATTCGGTCTTCCTGCGTCTTACAATTCATCAGCATTTTAAGAGCTTCTCCACCTTTAACCACATTAGCCGCAGATTCTTCTAACAAAATATAAAAAAGGTCATCGTTCGGTAATATCTTATGTATCATTTGATCAAGTTTCATAGTTAACCTATTTGTTAATGAAAAAAACTGTGGCAAATGGAGATTCTTGGTTCCATCCACCATAAAAATATACAGGAATTTCGCTGTTAAAGAAAAAAATATTTTCATCTATCATTCATTTATTTTATTGGTTTGCTTGCAGTACTTTGTCTTGCAGCTTTTTTCGGTATTGCTCTAACTTTCTAAAGAGAACATCGTCGTATAATGCAAGCATTTGGATTGCAAGTAGCGCGGCATTTGCAGCTCCATCAATTGACACCGTTGCAACAGGAATTCCAGCAGGCATTTGAACAATCGAAAGCAACGAATCGAGTCCATTGAGCGCTTTTGATTTAATTGGAACACCAATAACGGGAAGAAGCGTTTCTGCTGCAAGAATTCCGGGCAAGTGCGCCGCTCCACCAGCGCCAGCAATCAACACTCGAATTCCTCTCTGGCGAGCTTCTTTTGCATACTGGATTGTCTGGTCAGGAGTACGATGAGCTGAAAGCACCTTCACTTCGAATTCAATACCAAATTCTTTCAAAATCTGTTTTGTGGGTTCCATAATTTCCATATCCGATGTACTTCCCATCAAAACAGCTACTTTGGGTTGAACACTTTGAGCCGTCATTTTTTTCTCCTCATTTTTAATTAAACTAATATGTTAAAAATTATTTCTGTTCCTCCGCTGCGCGTTTCAGCCTGTCCATAATTGCAGCCCCAAGTCCTTGTTCACTTACTGATTCCACCAGCAAGACTTCAATTCCCTTATCATCGGCTTTTCGCAACAGTTTGAAGAGGTCGTGTGCATAATGAGCTTTATCTTTTAAATGGTATTGAGGCACATTCAATTTTTTTGAAGATAATTTTTGGGAATGAGTAATAACGCCGATTCGTTTCTCTGATCGTTGATATTTGATAATCAATGTATCCAACTGCTCACTATTTCCTTCTTCCACAATTATCACCTTCGCAATTGGCGCATAATGTCTGTATCGTGTTCCAGGTGAACGACGACGCAGTTCACTCGAAGAATTCGCAACATCTATTTTCCCAATAACATCTTTTATTGCTTCACTGGTAATGCCGCCAAAGCGCAAAATGACAGGCGGGTCGACGGTTACATCCACAACTGTTGATTCAACGCCTATCTTAGTTTGCCCAGCATCAATAATTAAATCAATCTTTCCATCAAAATCGCTTATGACATGCTCTGGAAGCGTTGGGCTTGGTTTGCCAGAGATATTGGCGCTTGGGCCTACAATTCCTCCTCCAAATCTTTCTAGAAGTCGTAAAGTAAATTCCTGATTCGGCACACGAATCGCAACGGTATCAAGTCCTCCTGTAACAATGCGAGGTACAGTTGCTTTTGCACGAACAACAAGAGTAAGCGGACCGGGCCAGAATTTCTCCGCTAAAATTTCACCTTTGAGCGGTATTTCTTCTGCAAATGTTCTTGCAGCTTGAAGGGATGCTACATGAACAATGAGCGGATTTGTAGCGGGTCTTCCCTTAACCGCAAATACTTTCTGAACAGCTTCAACATTCATTGCATCAGCGCCAAGTCCATAGACAGTTTCTGTAGGAAAAGCGACAAGCCCTCCCCGACGAATCACATCAATTGTTTCTTGAAGGATTTCATCCGAATTATTGTTCGCTGTCAAAATTTTTGTGTGAACCATAAAAAATGGGGCGACATTTACACAATTAATATGTAAAGCGCCCCAATAATCACTTCCTATAAAATAAAATGATTCGTTACCGTGATAGCCATCCACCATCAACGACAAGAACGTGTCCATTTACATAATCCGAAGCGGATGAAGCCAAAAATACTGCTGCACCTTTAAGATCGGATGGCGATCCCCAGCGTCCGGCTGGAATACGATCAAGAATCTCCTTTGAACGAACAGGATCTTCACGTAAAGCTTTCGTATTGTTTGTCGCCATATATCCCGGAGCAATGGCGTTAATGTTTAATCCTTGTACTGCCCATTCATTTGCCATCGATTTTGTAATTTGTGCTACAGCAGCTTTGCTTGCTGCATACGATGGCACAAGGATTCCACCTTGGAACGCCAACAAAGAAGCCACATTGATAATTTTTCCACTCTTTCGTTTCATCATATCACGTGCAACTGCCTGAGAGAAGAAGAAGACGGTCTTTGCATTTATCGCCATTACATCATCCCAATCCTTAACACTGAAATTAATCGCTGGGGCGCGACGAATGATTCCAGCATTATTGATAAGGATATCAACTTTACCAAATTCTTTGATTGTCTTTTCAACGATACCTGGAATTGGATCGATCGTCATTAAATCAGCAATAATTACAACTGCTTTCCGTCCCAATTTTTTTACTTCTTCTGCAGTTCCATCGCTTGGCACATAGTCCACAAGCACAAGATCAGCTCCAGCTTCCGCCAAGCCGAGCGCCATTCCTTGTCCTAATCCAGTACTTGCACCTGTTACAATGGCTGCTTTTCCTGTTAAATCAAAAAGATTTGACATCTTTTATTCCTCCATTTAATTAGTTTACACACGCTTATTTGTTAATACAATGTAATATAAGTTTCCTTTTCCTTCAAGATTAAGAAACCATAAATTCTCCCACCTCTAAGCGATTTTATCGACTAACAGAAAAAAGTTACTGAAATAGAAAGATGCTCGATATGTATTGAGCCAAAAATAGAAATGAAATTATGGACAGTTGCTTTTCCTCATATCAGGATCAACAACGGAAAATATCTTACTTCATTAACACTATCTTCATCGTTTTTACATACGGCTCAGCATCATTGCCTTGCGCTGTCATGCGAACAAAGTAAATTCCGCTTGCACATTTTGCTCCATCAAATGTTACTGCGTGATGACCTTTATCTACTTCGCCATTAACTAATTGAACGACTTCGCGTCCAAGTATATCATACACCGTCATTGTGATTTTTGCGGCTTCTGGTAATTGATATTCGATGGACGTCGTTGGATTGAATGGATTAGGATAATTATTATAAAGCTTATAGTTTTTTGGATTTACATTTTCTGCGACAACTTTCGATATTCCTGAAAGTGAAGTAATGATAACTTGAATCTTGTACTCGCCTTGGTCAGCAGTTTTCCATTGTTCATCGGTAAATACAAGCGAGCGCTCAGCTGGATTTTTCCCATCAGTCAAGATGCGCAGTGAATCAGTTGGAGTGGATAGCGAAAGTACTAAACAATAATCTTTTCCCTCTTCGACAGTTACTCCAGCGTCGAGCATTTGGACATAATTGGCGGTAATGGGATTCAATCGATAAAGAGGATGAAATACCGAAGCACTGATTTGAGTAGTTGGAATATTATTATCACTCACATGAAGTCCACACTGTAAATTTCCATTTCCAACAATCGCTCGTTCTTGAGCTGAAGGTACAGAAACATTAAATCCAGTTACAATACCAGAAATTGGAGTTGTAAATCTTAAAGCAATTTTACTATTCCCTGTTAGAATTTCTGGCTGTCCATTACCTTGAGAATCATATCGAATAATTCTACGAACTGCATTAGCATGTAAATTACCAATCAATTTTGCAACACAATTAAGCAGGTCGAGTTTTCCATATCCCCAAGTTGCATTTGGAAGGCTTGAAGCAAAATCATCGCTTCGAGCTGAAGAAGTCAATAATGATTTTATCTCTGCCGAATTCAACGTTGGCTGAATTCCCAGTAACACTGCAACAGCGCCGGTAACATGCGGTGTTGCCTGACTGGTACCCAAATCAATTTTATAGGAACCTCCCCAATAAAGTTGATTGCCTAATGAACTAACATCTATTGAACTGGAGAGCGCCGCTGTAATTCCCTGACCTGGCGCAGTAAGCTCAGGCTTGATTCTTCCATCACGCGTAGGTCCAATGCCACTGAAGATCGAAATGTTTGAAGTACGATCGTCGTTTACGTCATACAAATATGTATTTCCATCGTAACAAGGCCATTTCCACTTCGTTACATAACTTCCAACAGTGATCGCATTCCGTGATGTACCGGGCAAAGTAACTGTTTTCTGATTATCCCCATTCTCTAAACTGAGATATGGAATATCTTGTGCGCCAGCTCGAACAGTTATCCATGCATCGTATTCAATAGAAGTTGATTGAGAAGTTGTAACGGTGAGATTCCAAGTTCCAACTTTTGGCGGAGCAACAGCAGAGTGTTGCACATACAATTCAATACACCGATGATCATTCTCAGTAGCTTTATAGTTAAATAAACTAATAAACCCATCCGATGAATCCGATGCAGTTCCAAAACTATCTTTCGAGCATGAATATGTTATTCCCGATGGAGAACGTACTGTTGCAACAAGTGCATTTTTACCCGATGCGCTAACATCACCCTGAAACCAAATCATAAAATCAAAAAAGTGATGGAGAGAGTCACTCGATGGTATATAAGGCGGTTGAATAAGATTGAAAGAAATAGAAGAATTTTTTGACAATGATCCTGATGTGTGAATCGGAAATTTTGCATCGTTTCCTGCAGCAATACAAACAACTCGGCCTGGAGTTGCCGAAAAACTATCAACTGCAACTTCATAAGGAGATGTACCATCATGAGCCCCATATTGCCCGCCAATGCTCCAATTGACCACCACAGGTTTTCCATATTCTCTCGCTTTTTTCTCAGCATACGTCAAACCATCAATCATCGAAGCTTCATCGAATGATTTATCACCGCCCTTGACGACAATAATATCTGTTTCTGGCGCAACTCCGACATACTTTTGACCGAAAGTAATTCCATTTCCTGCCGCAATGCCTGCAAGATGAGTTCCATGTCCATTGATATCTTTTTCACGAACAATATCCGCAGGAATTCCATCGAGCTCATCATCGATTTCCGATTGAAGATATTCAACGCCATAATCAAATCCATCAGGAGAGCGTTCACCGTTTTGAGGAGTAAGCGTTTGATCCCAAATCGCGAGAATGCGACTCTTTGTTGTATCACTCTGACGAAAATCAAAGCGCTTCCAATCAATTCCTGTATCATATATCAATATAATCGCTCCAGCTCCACGATATGGTGTATTGTTAAAGATTCCATTCTGCACCAACGACGCTCCAATTTCAGGGACACTTACATCTGTTTGAATGTAATTGATCGATGCAGGGCGAATATATTGTACAGCATCTAATTGAGCAAGTTGCTGAATTTGGCTAAGCGTTAATCGAGCAGTTGCAAATGACGAGCCTTCAGTATTGAGGTGAATTCCCTGCCTTCTAACTTCCTGAAAATTATTAGAAAAAAGTATAGCGCTGAAAACTTCTGGGCTACCATTTGAACTTTTCTGAAACTCCTTTGGAGCGGGCTGAGAAACACGTCCAAGCATCATTTGAAAAAATGGATGAATTTTTTGAGAAGGCTCTCCGCAAATTCCAATATTGCCAACACTCAAAACAAAAAAAAAAATTAAGAGTAAGCGCCTTTGAAGGAAGAGATATTTTCTGTAGAATCCTTTAATTATCATTATAAACATTTCCTCTCTTCACGCTTTTAACAATATTAGATTTTACTAACCGAACAATCTCTTCCTTGTTCGCCCACACCACATAGTAATCCCCATATTTACTTATAACTTTTATACCCAACTCTGAAAAAATCTTACTATCTGTACTTTGTACAAGAACGTGATACAGCAATTTTCCACTGTCGTCTGTTCGCATACGTATTTCCACATCTTCAAGGGGAACGCCTTGCAAAATTTTCTGAACTATCCTATCACACTTCGACAATTCTTCGGACGTAACTCCCTTTTGAAAAAAACACGAAAGGGGAAGATACACAAGAATCATAAATATAATGTTTGTGCACTTCCCCAAAAAATTCTTTAATGGACTATTCATTATCCTTTATTTTAGAAGAACAAGCTTTTTCACCTGCGTACCAAATCGAGAGTATAACCGATAGAAATACGTCCCTGAAGGAAGATTTTGCGTCGTCCAATAAATTGTATTTTCTTGTTTACTAATTCCTTCAAATATCGTTGCTACTTCACGACCTAGCATATCATAGAGCTTTAACGTTATATAATCTTCTGCCGGAAGTATATAATGAAAAGCTGTACTTGGATTAAAAGGATTGGGGAAATTCTGACTCAAATACATTCTCTCGGGAAGCAATTCTACAGGTTGTTCCTCCACGCCATTGGCGCTGCTAACATAAGCACGAATTACATAATTCCATACAGAATCTTTCTCATCTTCAGAGTTATAATCAGATGTCAAGAAGTACCAGCCGCCATAATCGCTCAAGTAAGTCAAACTTGTATAAGTTCCTGGATCCGGTGCGGACGTAACCATAATTCGCTCCCCTTCTGTACTAGAGCCTTCGACAAGAAACGCCACAGCAAAGGGATTAGATGCATCGATATTATAAGAACGTAAATCGATACTTCCCCAATTTGGCCAGGGTACAGGATAAGGGAATCCCGGCGTTTGAGTAACTGATGCAGTAATTGGCACAGCTAACGGCGCGCCAAGAGGAGTTTGTGAAGCGCTATTAAATCTCCATACTCCTCCCCTTACACTTCCCGCTCTCCTCAATGCAACTCGTATCGAGTCTAACTTCATTCCTGAAACGCCCTGGAACCACACACAGACTGTATCTCCTGCAGATAACTGTAAATAACCTATGGGTTCTGTATCATCATATTTTAACTCAAGCGCACTCGTTCCACCTGTGCCAGAAGACGATAAAGAATATAAAACGTTCGATTGGGTTCCATTGATAACTGCAAATGTTACCGACGAGTATAAACTTCCAAACCCATCCACTGAGTATGTTTGTCCAAGCGGAACATCAGTAACTGAAACGCTAGAAGTCCCCGTTGCAATAGCTCTTACTGAAATGTTAGAAGACGAAGAAAAATTTACAGATAGACTTGTTCCATTGATATAAGTAAGATACGTAGTTCCATACGGCTTTAATGTGTCATTTACAATTGAAGCATTTGGCGATGTGAGCGTATGATGATCTGCAGGTTTTACAAGAATTTGATAATCAAATCCATACTTCGAATTATAATCCTTCCGATTTAATCTAGTGGCAACAGAAAAATCTTTAATTACATCAGAGAATTGCAATGATGAGCCAATAGACTGAAATGCTCTGTTGTAACCTTCTTCTCCATTCGTTGTTTCTTGTACTATGTATCTTGTTAATGAGCTTCCAAATTGTTCGATCAAATACCATGTAAAAATAGCCGCCCGGGAATATTCTGGTAACACATTTTCAGAGGACTCTCCCCAATCTAAAAAAGGTACATTCGTGTTCGCATAATATAACGACGGACTACGCAATCCATATCCACAGAGTGCAGAAGCAGCTTCAGCGCATCCTTCATTGACAAATGAAATTTCATCACCATCATATTTCCAATGGATCATGTGCTGAAACTCATGCGCCGTTGTACCTGCAACTCCAGCAATGCCATTACTCGTTGTTAAATTTGCCGGATTACAGTCGATGTAATAAATTTCTGCTTCATTTGAATGACGATTCGAGCCCAATTCACTTTGAACTTCACGATCGGAGTACTCGTTGATTCCATAAAAATAACCGGCAATATATCCACCACTCCCCGAGTATCCATCCTTAATATCGAGAATCAAAATTACAATTTTAGAATCGCCATCGACGTCTGGAGGAGTTCCAAAATACATGGTATCGAGTTGAAAGATGCCTTTCGATGTATTTGCTGGCGTACGAACCTCAAAGGCTTTCACAATTGAATCAACCGCGGCTTGAGTAATGTACGTATTCCATGAAGCATCCTCTGCAAACACATAGCAATTTGTTCCAACCGCTCGACATGTTGATGGCACAGAGTACTCATATTCGCTCGAACCGCTCATATCCGTTGCATACCACGATCGCTGTGCGCCAACTGTAAATCCAAATGACGAACTTTTCTTCAACGACGGCACAGAGAGCCTTACACCAGAAGCGCTTAATTTTTCTCTCTCGACTTTCCATCGCTTCGCAAGTCTATCTGAACCCGGTATTGGATAAGACGAACTTACATTTTGTTCTTCAGGAATAGAAACCGTTGCACTTTTTTTTATCGTTGTTTGTCCAAACATCATTGTACTGGACATAAGCATCAACATGCACACTTTTGTAAAATGTGTCATAAATATTTTACCTTTCCTTGATTATTGCAAATTCTTTAAGTCTTACAGCTCTTTTTTGCAACACGTTTTGTACAATACCTGTGCAACACACTAAACAACCTTGTTGTTTCCAGAGTGCAGCAGTCACTGCTGAATCAGCGATAATTACATATGTTATACCAATTGTATCTTCAAGCATTACATGAGTAAATGGCTCATTACCAGCAATATAGATCGTACCAACCACCGAGGTATCTTTTTCGATATTTTGTACCGAACTCTTTTCCTTGCTGCTTCCACAACCAGAAGAAGAAATCACAAAAAGAACCGTAACTATACAGATATTTAATTTGACAATATTCATTTATCATATCCTTTTTAATGATATAAATTTATGGAATAATATCCATAGTATAAATCACATTTTCAGAAAATTGCTACCACTCCAACGTAGTGTATTTGAATCCTCAATATCTTTATCGGTCAATCTATTGGTCTATATTGCTTGCATTACAAAAATCCCGTTGGTACACAGGATTGATACATTTCCCCTTTTTAAATATAAGATAGAAAGCTTATTCCTGACTGTTTTTAAAGAGCCGATCCCATGCTTTTTCTAATTCTTCTTTCGAATGCTTCGGGAAATACTTCTCATAAAGTTTTGTCAACTGCTGACGAGTAAGTTCATCAAAATCCTCATCATCCTTCTGACGTTTTACCATCATATCGAACACTTTTTTTTCCTCTGAATTCATCTTTGATATGCAGCGCGTTAATTCCTGCACCATTCGTTTTTGATCCTCAAAAGTCATAACAGTCTCATATCATTTTTTATTTGACCACTGGTTCAAAAAACTTATTACTTTTGAAACATCATGCCCTTTCTTTGGTGAATTTTCTGGAAGTTCCAATTCTCCAGTGTTTTGAGAATGAAGCAATGTCCCATCTTTATCTAGTACAAAGAAGTGAGGATAACCATCCACTTTGGGAAAACGAGATAAAACTTCTTCATTATTGTTTTCTTTGCTCACATTAATTTTTACAAGGACATAATGTTCATTGAGAATTTTCAATAGTTCTGGTGTATTGACAAACAAGGAATCCAACCGATGACACCAAATACACCATTCTCCGCCAACATCAACAAGTATCCTTTTGTTTTCCTGTTGAGCTTTTTGAACTGCAATTTTTAATTGTTGTTCTGCATTTTGGCGAGGATCATACTTCGGAAAGGAAATTTGTTGTTCTTGTGTATACAAATTACAAACACTCATCAACCATAAAAATATCGACAACAAGAAGATGAGGATTCTATTTGCACACTGCATAGTTGTTTACTTCATTATTGGTATAACTTTTTCTTGCATCGGCAAACCCGTTACAAGCACATCTTGATTTTGAGTAAGATACACATTGATCTCGCTCCGAACCCCAAATTTTCCTGGTAAATAAATTCCCGGTTCTATTGTAAAGGCTGTTGATGGAATAATTCTCCTTTCGTCGTGAGTTTCAATGTTATCAATATTAGCGCCGTTCCCGTGCACTTCCTCCCCAAGAGAATGACCGGTACGATGAATAAAGTTTTCACCGTAACCATGCCTTGTAATAAAAGCACGAGCAACGTCGTCGACCTCGTAGCCGCAGATATTATTTCCTTTACGAATGTTATCACGAACGAACTGGAGCGCGGCATCTCTGCTTCCTTTTACAATAGAAAAGATATTTTCATATTCTGAGGGGGCTTCTTTCCCAACATACCCAGTCCATGTAATATCCGCATAGACTGATTCCTGTGCATTACATTTTGCCCACAAATCAATCAGCACAAAATCATTTTTACGAATTTTTGATTGTACTGCTCGCGTCGGCTCATAGTGAGGATTTGCACTGTTTGCATTGACAGAACAATTCGGATCGCTATCTGTTATAAGATTACGCTTCTTAAATTCAGAAAGGATAAATTGTTGTACATCATATTCCGTTATTGTTTCTCCTCGTTCAATAGCATTTCGAATGAATGAGAACGCTTCATCAACAATCGCACGCAGGTGAGTAGCTGCAGTGTCATGAAATTTCAACTGTTTCTCTGTCCATCGCGCTTCAAAGTACTGCAGGAGCGTTGCCGATGAAACTACTGTTACTCCGCACTTTCGAACTAATTCCAGAGTACCTCCATCAACCACAGAAATGTATGGAATCGCTCCTTCTGGCGAGTATTCCATTGCTACAGTATGTACTTTTTGAAGAAGAGTCTTTAGTCCAGTTGACAGAGAATCCCAACTAATATAAACTGTAGAATTTCCCGGAAGCGAATCTAGTGTATGTTCCTCAATCTTATGAACAAGTTTCTGTGGATTTCCAGATGCAGGGATAAAATAGAAATATCGCCTGGTACACATAAGCTCGGATGGCAGAGCCAACATTTTTGTAGCAAAAGGATTGGAGTTACGAAAATTATAGAGCAACCATCCATCAATGTTTTCGCTCCGAAGAATTCGCTGAACTTCTTCCAATTGTATTTTCATTCCATATTCCCAAAATAAAAAAGCCCGTAGAACAATCACGGGCTTCAAGAATTACTTCTTATCCGACTGCTCAACGAGAGCTCTCTCCATACTATTATTTTCAACAGTGATTGAAGTCTTCCTTCTTACGCTCTGTCGTTTTCGCATATATTTTTGTTCCACTGGATGCTGTTCAACCACCGGATCTTCAACATCAGGATAAGTGTAAATTTCATACTTGAAATTCCGGAGGATAATATCTTTTCCATTTCTTCCAATGACATATTGAGGAAGTAATGGAATTTTTCCTCCGCCCCCTGGCGCATCAATAACAAAGTACGGAACTGCTAAACCGGAAGTATGTCCACGAAGTTTGTCCATAATTTCCAAACCAACACGTACCGGCGTCCGGAAATGATTAGTTCCTTTCGTTAAATCGGCTTGATAAATATAGTACGGACGTACTCGCATTTTCAAAAGTTTACGATGCAACTCAACCATCACTTCAGGATCATCGTTCACGTCTTTCATTAGCACAGCTTGATTTCCCAACGGAATTCCGGCATCCGCTAATAATCCGCAAGCACGCTCGGCTTCGGGCGTACATTCCCACGGATGATTGAAATGTGTATTAATAAAAATTGGATGATACTTCTTTAATATCCGACATAACTTGGGAGTTATCCGTTGCGGTAAGACACAAGGCATCCTCGTTCCAATCCGTATGATTTCAACATGCGGAATATCGCGAAGCTCCGATAGAACTTTTTCAAGCGCATAGTCCGTTACCATAAGCGGATCGCCGCCAGAAATGATGACGTCTCGCACTTCAGGATGATTCCGAATGTAATCGATCCCTTCTCGAATATATTTTGCATTGATCTTTGTAGAATCGCTAACTTTTCTCTTCCGTGTACAGAATCTGCAGTACATCGAACATTGACTTGTTATCAGAAATAGCACTCGATCTGGATACCGATGCGTTATGCTTGGAACCGGGCTATCTCCCTCTTCATTGAGCGGATCTTCAGGAGCGCTCTCATCCTGCAATTCGATAGCATCAGGAATACATTGCCGCCAGATTGGATCGCCTGGATATCGAATAAGACTAAGATAGTACGGGTTTATCCGAATATGAAAAAATTTGTTCAGCTTCTCTGCTGTTTCCTCATCAAAGCCAAAACGTTCTACAAGGTCTTTTGCGCTATCAACACTTTGTCGAAGCATTTCTTGCCACAGTTCCATAAATGATCTTCTTCCTCCTAAAAATATTTGGAATATAAAATTAAATCGTCACCCGGAGCATAGTAATGTCGGATTCGAGCAACTTCATTATAATGATGACGATGATAAAATGTTCGTGTACGTTCATATTTTGGCAACGATGATGTCTCAACCATAATTAACGTACCATGATTTTGTTGAACAAAATCCTCACAATGCTCCAAAAGTAAATGACCAACACCTTGTCCTTGGTATGATGGATGTACAGCAATCCAGTACAAATCGAACGTCGACATTGTAAGAGGAGTTGGCCCAACACAATAGTAGCCAATAGCATTGTCCTGTTCATCAGCCGCTACAGAAATAAAATAATCTTTTTGTTGAGGATCGTTCACAGCTATTTCTATCAATTCACGTGCAACATTGACTTCTTCATCACGAAAGACTTGTGTCGCCTGTACTATTTGAACAATTGTTTGCACATCACGTGCTTCAACTTTCCGTATTCGCATACTATACTTTACATCTCATCAAGGCACATTGAACAATTGCTTCCATTACATCTTCGAATGTCATCCCAGCAAATTTTGCCGACCGAATGAATCCGGCATCGCGGGAGATATCGGGATTTGGATTAATTTCCAGGACATACGGCGTATTGTTTTTGTCCAGTCGAATATCAACCCGAGCATAATCTCGCACACCCATTACAGAATATGCACATAGCGCAATTCGTTTAATTTTTTCTTCAACACTTCGGGATAAGACTGCAGGACATTTCCCAACAGTTCCATTATACTCCAGAGATCCTTCCAACCACTTCGCATTGTACGTTACTATTCGTGGGTAATCAGGAGGAAGCTCCGAAAAATCTATTTCTGACAAAGGTAAAACTTGAGGTGGTGTATTTCCAAGAATTGCAACGTTTATCTCACGACCATCAATATATTCTTCGACTAACGCAGGTTGATTAAATGTTGTAAGAATTTTAGTAACACGAGAGACTAAATTCTTAAAATCATATACTACAGAGTCATTCTCGATGCCAGCGCTTGCATCTTCACCGAGTGGTTTTACAATAACAGGAAATGATAACTTAAAATTTCTATTCTTCAATTGATCTTTTGATTCATACACTTGATGCCGTGCTACGGGAATATCATAGTGCTTTAGAATTTCTTTGGTCCAAACTTTATTTAAGCAAGCGCCTAAGGTTATAGAGGGACTACCAGTGTAGTTGACGTTCATCAATTCAAAAACACCTGCGACGTGCATTTCGTGAATTGCTTTTCCAAATAACGATTCACATAAGTTAAAAACAAGTTTTGGTTTTTCTTCGCTTAAAAAACTAACTAAGCTTTGAATATCATTGTTGATATTAAAAGACTGCGTTTGAAAACCTTTTTCCTTTAAGGCAGCTTCAACCTGCAATCTTTCCTCGATTACTCCGACTTCAGATAAATCGACCAATTCTGTAGTTGTTTCGATTAATCCTTCAGGATTTAACGAGTACGAAATCTCATTGGTGGAATGATAATCTCCACGAGACTCAATGTGTTCATTGAAAACCACTGCAATTTTGACATCGAAAGGTCTCATGATTCTATCCCATATCGTTTTATTGCAACACCAAGAACAGAATTAATCATTTCTGAATAATCCATACCTGCCGTTCTGGCAGCCAAAGGAAAGCAAGAATGCTCTTCTGGATTGGGCAGGATACCCGGTAATGGATTCAATTCTAAAATGTTTGGAATACCATTTTCATCGAGCCGAACATCAATACGGCACCAGTCCCGACACCTGAGAATCTCGAAAGCTTTTCTACAAACTGACTCAATCTGGTTCTGTAAATTAGTACCAATTTTTGCTGGACATTCGTGCACATCAATCGGATTATCAACGGTATCCCAAATCCATTTCGCTTCATAGGAATAAATTGGATTGACATTGCTCGGGAGCGAGTCAAACCGAAGTTCGATGATTGGCAATACTTGCACAGACGGAGAATTTCCAATCATAGCAACTGTAAATTCCCGCCCTGTCAAAAATTGTTCGATGAGAGCAGGTTGGTCATAATTTGTAAGAATACGATCGACTTCGGTGCGCAATTCATTTTCATTAAGAACGACAGAGGAATTATATATTCCCTTACTCGATCCTTCATAGAGCGGCTTGACAATAAGTGGAAAGGATGTTTGATGTTGAGCAAGCTCGATGGGTGATTTTGCGACAAAAAATGTTGGAGTAGGGATATTGTAATATGAAAGAATTTCTTTCGTTCGGGATTTATCAAGACAAATAGCAAGGGTAAGCGGATCTGAACCAGTATATGGAATTTGAAGCATTTCTAAAATGGATGGGATTTGAGCTTCTCGCGAAGCGCCGGCAAGTCCTTCGGCAATGTTAAAGACAATATCGGGATTCATCTGAAGGAATTGATGGTAAGCATGCTTATTCGCTTCAATGAGAGAAACTTTATGACGCTCTTCAAGAGCCGCCTTCACTGCAAGAATGGTTTCTTCAGTATCCCATTCTGCGTATGTATCTGCGCTCATCTTTTCATACTGTTCAGTAGCGCCATCTGGAATGATCTCGTACTTTACTCTCTCATTCCATACGCTCCTACTTTCATCATCTTTCTTCATATTGAAGACAAGCGCAACGTTTAATCGCTTTAGCAAGCGGAATATTCAACCTTTCTACTGTTGAACAATAACTTGATTGTATCAATGAACAACGAATTAAGTATCAGAAAATATTTTCTGTTACTAATATAATTGTTTATTTGTTCATGTCAAGTTTTTTTGCACTCTTAGCACAATTTTTCACTGACTTCTCTCTTGAGCTAACGATACTCCAACAGCATTTCAAATCCATTTTTTTCTATGGATAATTCTATTCCATCTACCGATTCTTGCTAATAGAATATTATAATGTTAATACAGAAACAATTTGAAATTCAAATATATTTCCTAATTCTAAAGTATTATGCAGTTAATACTTTCAATAGCATGACTATCACTTCACTTTGTATTCAATTGTGATATGGCGGATTCAGAATCAGAATAAAGATTCGTAAAGGTAATTTTCTATTGAGACATGATTTTTTCAAAAACAAATTGTATATACATATTACCATAGAGAAGGTAAGAGCGATGTGTACCACAGTTAAAAGAATATTCGTACGCTGTTATGCTGAATTAAATGAGTTCCTTCCTCTAGAACATCGGCACAATGAGTTTCCATTATTATTTTCTGAGCCATTCAATGTTGCAAAGTTACTCGATAGATTAAATATTCCTTTAAATAGCGTCGAGATTATTCTCGTCGATGGCAAATCGGTATCAGCAAAGTTTTCTCTTTCCGAAGGGAACCGTATAAGTCTCTATCCAGTATTCGAATCATTTGATATTCGCTCGTTACTCCATCTCCATTCAGCGCCTCTTCGGCACATCAAATTTATTGCCGATGTACACCTCGGCAAACTTGCTCGCTATCTTCGACTCTTTGGATTCGATACCGCATATAATTCATCATTCTCGTTCAGCTCTATTTTATCCATTGCAGAATTAGAGCAACGTTGCATCCTTAGTAAAAGTATTGCATACAAAGAAAAACCATCTGTTACAAAATACTTCCACATCCAGAGTTCAATTCCTGAAGAACAACTTACTGAAACTTTTTCACGATTTGATTTATGGCAATCCAGTAAACCATTTAATCGATGCCTTAAGTGTAACACACTTTTAGTAAAGCGCTCTATTGATAATGTAAATAAGAATAAAATTCCTCCTCGCATTCTTACTATGTTTAATGAGTATATGTGCTGTTCATCATGCCAACAATACTATTGGAAAGGCTCTCACTACAAAAGAATGGAAGAATTTATCGGAGAATTTCTTAGACCTTGTTTATAAAGCGTTAACGTACTCGAGATATTCCTGCCTTAGAGAATAAATCAAACAACGACAATACTTCCCGGCAAGAAACAATACCGGTAGAAATAATTGCGAGACAATAAAAACAAATGATTACAACTTTGTAAAGAATCGAACTCCATTGCAGTGGCTCAAGGTGCAAAACAAGAGCAAAAATATATGCAGCGCCTGTAAAAAGCAACAGTATGAATACTTTACGCCATTCATATTGAATAGTATAGAATTTTCGAGATACAAAATACATACTCACAGCCATTACAATATAACTTGCCGCTGTTGCAAGCGCCGCCCCAGTAATATTTAATACAGGAATGAGAAGGACATTGACAACTACATTGATAATTGCGCCAGCTCCTGTTATAAGTGGAAGAAAGTAAGTCTTCTTTTCAATGTAAATACCAACGACAAAACAAGAAGAAAATCCAGAGAACATATAACCAAGCATAATAATGGGGACAATCAACGTCCCTTGCCAGTACATCGGTGGAAAGAAATGCTTACCAAACAACTGAAGCCTTACTAAATCATCTATAAAAAGTGAGACAACCAAAAACACAACTGACATCAAGAGAGTAAAATATGTAAACACCCTCGAGAATAATTTTGGCGCATCAGGTTCCTTTGCATGAGTTAAAAAGAATGGGCGCCACGCATAATCGAACATTCCCACAACAAGCATCATAAAAATCCCTAAGCGATAATTTAATTGGTAAAGACCCAATGTTGCGTCATTTGTCATTGCCTTTACGATTGGACGATCGATAACCTGCATTGCCATACTTGCGATCCCAGAAGGAATGTAGGGTACGCCAAAACTAAGCATTTGACGATAGAGTTGCTTTGGAAAACGAAATGTCAGTTGAGTACGAACGCTCTTTACCATGAATAAGAATGTAAGCATCGAAGCAATGAGATTCGCAAGGAATACTCCTTCTGTATGCATTCCAATTCCAAGAAGAAAAACAATATTCAATAATAACGTACAAACGATATTGACAAGTTTAAGAATAGCAAAGATATGCGCTTTCCGTTTCATCCGGAATGATGCAAAGGGAACAACGCACAGCGTATCAAAGAAAAGTATCCACGCAGCATAACGAACAAGAATAGCATCTGTTGCACGCATCCCAATAAGTTGTGCAAAGAAAGATGCATTGAGGTGGATGACAGTCGAAAAAATTAGCGATGTACCAAACAGCGAAAGGAATGGAACGCTAAAATTTTGCTTTTCATCGCCAAGGTCGAGCGACGATACAAAACGCATGTATGCCTGTTCCATTCCGTACGTATAAAAGACAAAGACAAAGGCAATGTATGCATACAAATTTGCTACAATACCATTTTCTGCTGGCAATAGAATATTAGCATAGAGCGGCACGATAAGGAAATTTAAGAGACGCCCGAGGATAGTACTGAGTCCGTAAATTGCAGTATCTTTACCGAGCTCAACTAATTTGGCACGCATCATAAAGGTTGGATGAGAGACAAAATAATTCTAAGAATTACTGTTTGAGCTAAATAGTACAAGAAAAAATTTTGGCGCTCGCATTGGTTTTCCAGATACAGGATTAAAGAAACTATGCACTGTCCATCCTTCGACAAGCTTTTCACTTTCAGATTCGTTGAAGATATTATATTCGATCTTCAACGTTGCTTTCGGTAACTCATAAATAGAAGATTCTACAAGCACCAGCTCATCATAATGAGCTGGACGACGATAATGCGCATACGCTTCAACAACCGGTAAATATACATTTTGCTCTTCGAGTCGAGAATATGGAACTCCTAATGAACGAATAAGGTCGGATCGACCAATTTCAAAGTACTCAAAGAATTTTGCGTGATACACAACACGCATTTGATCGGTATCAGCATATCGAACTCGAATTGACGAACGACATTTAGCGAGCGGGGATCGTGTTTCTACCCTTTTTTGCGCCAAGTTCTGCTCATTATCCATTTTTCCAAGCGCCCATTCGAGAAAATTTTTCTATACGAAGTTGAACAAGACGTTTCGGTTCTATCTTCTTCAAAGATTTTAATTCTTCGATAAGCGCCTTTTTCAAAAGCGCTCCGGCTTGAAGCGGATCACGATGCGCTCCTCCAACAGGTTCAGACACAATTTTATCAATAACTCCATGCTCAAGCAAATCCATTGCAGTTAACTTCAATGCTTCTGCAGCTTGCTCCTTATATTCCCAACTTCGCCACAAAATGCTCGAGCAAGATTCAGGCGCAATGACAGAATACCATGCATTCTCTAACATTAGAATCCTATCGCCAACTCCGATACCAAGTGCACCGCCTGAAGCTCCTTCTCCGATAATTACCACAATAATTGGAACTTTCAGGTGAGACATTTCAAAAAGATTTCTGGCAATTGCTTCCGCCTGCCCTCGTTCCTCAGCTCCGAGACCGGGATAAGCTCCAGGCGTATCCAAAAAAGTAATAACAGGTTTTGAAAATTTTTCCGCTAAGTGCATCAATCTTAGAGCTTTTCGATAACCTTCGGGATTTGGCATTCCAAAATTCCTGTAGATATTGGATTTTGTATCTCTTCCCTTCTGATGCCCAATAACCATTACTGTTTCATTCTCAAATGTTGCAAATCCACCAACAATTGCTTTATCATCTCCAAAGAACCGATCGCCATGGAGTTCAACAAAATTTTCCATTAACATAGAAATATAATCAAGTGTATAGGGTCTTTCTGGATGACGAGCAAGTTGAACACGCTGCCATCTTGTCAAATTCGAATATACCGAAGTGCGAAGTTGCTCAATCTTCTCCTCAAGCATTGTTATTTCATCAGCAATATCAAGATTGTTGGCATATTTTCGCATCTCGGCAATTTTTTGTTCCAACTCTATAATCGGCCGTTCAAAGTCGAGAATTACTTTTGCCATAATTTTTCACGCTCCTTTACCTAATTGCTCGAATAAATGTCTTCATCAATATTTCTACATCAACCGAAATGGATTGATTCCGAGCATAGTAAATTTCATACTGTTCTTTTTCTTTTTCAGTCAAACTTTTATCCGAGAGTAATTGTACTATTCCGGTAAGTCCTGGTTTACCGAGATACGGTGTCGGAGATTTAGTTTCCACCAAAACTTGTTCATTGATTTCTCTTCCAACAAGACTGTATTTTCCTATCAACACCTTCGGAATATTTTGAACAAATACACTTTTATTTTCCTTTCTCAATATAACAAAAATTGGATAAACCGTCAGCAAAAGAAAAAGAGAGCACAGAATATCGAAAGCTCGCTTTGTAAATCTATTCAATGGTTTGTTGATATTATAAGAAAGCTCGACCAACGGCACTTCATCTAACATTTCTACACTTGCTTTTCCAACCAAAACTTCAAGAGTTCCAGGCACCATGTGAAACACAACGCCTTCAGTTTGATGGTCGCTAATGATCGTTAGCATTTGTTTATATGGAATTGAATGAGGAGCAAAAATAACATCGGTAATATTATATTCCCTTATCACTTTACGCAGTGAATCAACACTTGAAATTACAGGGACACCTAAAATGTTTTCTCCAATATGAGTATGAGTTGGCGATACAAATCCAATAATATTGTATCCACTTGCAGGCTGATGACGAATTTTTTGTACAAGCTCTGTCGAGCTTTTCCCGGTGCCAAGTATAATAGCGCGACGCTGCCATAACGCAGGATTGCTATTGTATTTTCCTACCATACGATACAAAAAACGCCATCCTGGCAAAAGAATCACCGAAAAAATTCCGGAATACAGAATGAGGGCACGACTAAATGCATATTGCTTAAAAAATGCCGCCAATGCAGAAAGAATTACATAACTGGTAATCACTGCAAGAGCAGAATGAGTAAGCGACATCTTCCGTTTTGTGTATACTCCAAAAAATGCAAGCAAAGTAATTGTAAGTAAGATCGGAACTGGATAGATAATTGTGTATGCGTATGTTGGAAAAACAAATAATCTTCCCCTACGAATTAATTCTGCCAATAAGACACTGAGAGCAATACATACAGCATCGATTATGGCTACAGCATAGATTCGAATAAAAGCGGAAAGAGACGCAACAAAGGATACAATAGCAATAGACAATTTTAACAACAGAACGAGAAATGGAGCAAAGGAATAATGCTTTTCGACATAAATCCGCATTGCTTCATAGAAGGCGCTTAATTCATCGATATTGCTCCGTTTTGTACTTTCCCCTTTATAATGAATTATTTGAGTCGAATGGACGTAGTAAATTTGCCATTCTCCTTTTTTGATTCGATAACACCAATCTAAATCTTCACCGTAAAGATAAAAATCCTCATCTAAACCACCAACTTGTTCATAGACCGCCCGACGAAGAAACATACACGAACCACTAATGGCGTCAACAGGATATGTTTCATCAGGACTTTTATAGGTAATATTGTATTTACCAAATATTTTGGATTCAGGGAATAACGAACTCAAGCCAAATATTTTTGTAAACGCTACCCACGGAGTCGGAAAACTGCGACGACATGGAAGCTGAAGCGTGCCATCGGGATTCAATATTTTACATCCAACCATTCCTGCATCAGGATGAGCTTCCATAAAATCATACAAAACTTTTACAGTATCTTCCTGAACGAGCGTGTCTGGATTTATTAAAAATAGATATTTTCCATTGGCAATTTTTAATGCGCTATTATTTGCTCTTGCAAAACCTACATTCTCTTTATTCTCAATGAGTTTAACCTTAGGGAATCGTTTCCGAACCATGTCAACAGAGCCGTCATCTGAAGCATTATCGACAACGATAATTTCGGAAGAATATTTTTTTAATGATTTATTCAATGAGACGAGCGCCTGATGAAGATAGTCCCGAACGTTGTAACTAACTATTATAACTGAAACGTCTGGTGACTTTTTTTGTGGCATTGTTCTCACATCAGAAGACTAAATTTTACCAAAGAGGCTTTTGAATTTCAGCTTCCAAACCAAAACCGCAGCTTCATAAACTATTTGCCGCGACATCTTTGAAACCCCACTGCGTCTATCAACAAAAATTATTGGAACTTCACAAATGCGAAAGCCCTTTTTCCATGCAAGAAAATTTGTTTCAATTTGAAAACTATATCCATTAGAATGAATTGAGTCTAAATCCAATGCTTCGAGTACTTTTCGACGATAACATTTAAATCCAGCAGTTGCATCATGGACTGGCATTCCAGTTATCACTCTCGTATAGAGATTTGCACAGTAGCTTAATATAAGCCGACTCATAGGCCAATTTACGACATTTACACCAGATTTATACCGAGAGCCTATTACAACATCACATTCTTCTGCCTTTTTTAATAATGCAGGAATATATTTCGGATCATGCGAGAAATCTGCATCCATTTCAAAAATAAAATCATAGCTATGTTCTAATGCATACTTAAAACCTGTGACATAAGCAGTACCCAACCCCAACTTTCCTGCACGTTCTATTAAGAAGACACGATGTTCGCTTTTTTGAAACTCCTTTACAATTTTCGCAGTACCATCGGGCGAACCATCATCTACAACAAGAACATCAAAACAATCGCCTTGTTTTAATATTTCTTGAATAAGAGGAATAATATTTTCCGCTTCATTATAGGTTGGAATTATAACTAATGCTTTTTCCATTTGTCATTTCTCAAAGTCTTTTATAAAGCTTCAATAACACTCTTTGCGATATATTCTTGTTGTTCATCATCTAATTCCGTATGCATTGGCAATGATAACACTTCCTTAGCAATGTTTTCAGTTACAGGCAGAGAGCCTTCAGAAAATTCTTTTGTTCGATAAGCATTCTGTAAATGAAGCGGAATAGGATAATAAATTGCGTGCGGGATATTTTTCTTTCGTAAATGTTCTGCAACATGATCACGATTCTTTAGGCGCAACGTGTACTGATGATACACATGTTTTCCATACGGCGCTACAAACGGTAATTGAAGAGAAGCATTTGTAAATAAATTATTGTATTTCTTTGCAAATTCACGACGAGCGGATATCCATTTATCGAGGTATCGTAACTTTACACGCAACATTGCAGCTTGTAGCGTATCGAGTCGGCTATTTAAACCTATTATTTCATGTTTATAGCGCTCTTTTGAACCATGAGTTATAATCATTCGCATTGTTTCCGCTAGAGCGGGATCATTTGTAATTACCATTCCACTATCACCAAATCCACCTAAATTCTTGCTGGGGAAAAAGCTAATGCAACCAATCGTACCAAGTGTGCCAACCTTTTTCCCTTTATATTCGGCACCAATTGCCTGACACATATCTTCTATAACAAAAAGATTATGCTGACGTGCAATCTCAAGCAATGGGTCCATATCAACCGATTGGCCATAGAGATGAACCGGAAGTATTGCTTTAGTTTTAGAAGTAATTGCCTTTTCAATTTTGTTTGGCTCCATTGTAAATGTCTTCTCGTCGATATCAACATACACCGGCTTTGCTCCAAGTAATGCAAGCATTTCTACTGTTGCAACAAATGTAAACGAAGTGGTAATAACTTCGTCGCCTCGTCCTATACCAAGAGCCATTAAGGCAACAAGCAAAGCGTCCGTTCCCGAAGCGCATCCAACAGCATAACGAGCTCCTAAATATGCCGCAATTTCATTTTCAAATTGCGCAACATCACTCCCCAAAATATATTGCCCTGATTCAATAACACGAAGAGCTGCGGCATCAATTTCTGATTTTATTTTATTATACTGTCCTACAACATCAACCATTTGAATTGGCTTCATTTCTATTTCTTTCTATACTAAAATCTATCTTTCAACTATCACGTATGTCCCTTACCGGTAATCATTACGTACAGTGTATTGATTAATATTTTTAAATCCAACCGCCACGAAATATTTTCAATGTAATAAAGATCATATTTCAATTTCATTTTTACATCTTCAATACTTTCATCGTACTTATGCTTTATTTGAGCCCATCCGGTAATGCCCGGACGAACACGATGGCGCCGATTATAGAGAGGAATTTCTTTAGTCAATTTGTCAACAAAGTATGGCCGTTCAGGACGAGGACCTACAAGGCTCATATCTCCTTTGAGCACATTTATAAATTGTGGTAATTCATCCAGATGGGTCTTACGCAAAATCCTACCGACTCTTGTAACTCGAGGATCATTCTTACCTGCCCAAACCGGACCTGATTGTTTTTCTGCATCAGTACGCATGGTTCTAAATTTTAAGATCTTAAAGTGCATGCCATTTTTCCCGACTCGTACCTGTTTGTAAAATACCGGACCTTTCGACGTGAGTTTAATCGAAAGAGCAATGACAATCCATAATGGAAGCGATATAATAATAGCTGTAACAGAAACTAGAATATCAAATGCCCTTTTTATTGCTTCTTCCCACTCATTCATTATTTGAGGACGGACTTCCATCAAAGGCATACCATAGATAGAATTTATTCGAGCCTGTCCACTTACAATATCATACAGGTCAGGTACAATTTTAATTGACACATCGTCACGGTCGCAGTAACGCAAAACTTCAAGGAGAGCATCATGTTCAGTAGAATCAAGTCCGATTAGAACCGAGCGAATTTTATACTTTTCTATTAAAGAAGGCAATTGCGAAATTGTACCGAGAATTGTTTGACCCTTATAAATAGTACTCTTTAATTTTGACTGGATTTTTTTTTCTGTTGTAACAAATCCTTCCATTGCATATCCGAGCGATGGATGACGCAGAATCATATCGCATAACCTGAAGGCTTGTTCAGACCACCCAACAACAATTGTGGGACGAACTCCTATCCCTGTAAGTAAAAGCCGTCGTTGAATATAACGCAGAAGAAGTCTTCCGGTGATAACAAATGCAGAAAGAATCAACCAATAGTACACGATAACCAATCGGATATCCATCGGCGCACCAATGGATACTTCATCAATGAAGATAAGAAAGAACAACAATAAAACACCTATAGTGTTGGCTTTCAGAATTGTAACGACCTCATCGACGCGCGACTGTTCATACCAGTCACGATATAACCCAAATAGACCATAAAACAGAAGCCAATATATGTATATTACTATCATCGGTAAGAGAAGCGCCGGTTCATTTTCGTATGGAATCAATCCGCTTCGAATTCTGAAATAGTAATAAATTCCGTATGCAATGTTAATTGTAAAGAAATCAACAGCAAACGTCGAAAGAATTCCTTTTTTAATTTTCATTTCAATTCATTGATAAGTATGTCAAGAATACGTTGCGAAGCACAGCCATCGCCGTATGGGTTCTGCACTGCATCAACCTTTCGAGGTTGCTGAATTTGCCTACGAAGAGCATTTACAATTTTCTCTTTCTTAGTACCTACCAATTCCGAAAATCCAAGTTCCACGCTCTCCATTCTTTCTGTAACATCCCGCATTACAATTGTATATTTACCAAATGAAGGGGCTTCTTCCTGAATTCCTCCAGAATCAGTAATTACAAAATGACAATTCTTAAGTAACGTAAGTAACTCTAAATATGGAACCGGCGGAATAAGATGAATATTTTTAACTGCACCAAGGATGCGATAAACAATACCGGAAACATTTGGATTAAGATGTACAGGATACACAAAACAATAATGAGGAAATTCTTCAGCGCATTGTTTCAATGCTTCACAAATATTCTGGAATCCTTCTCCAAAACTTTCTCTCCGATGTCCGGTTACCAGAACATACGGTTTCTCAAGCGATGGCACAATTTTATCGAACCCATTTAGAGGATGTAACTCAGTTAGAATATTTAAAGCGTCCACAATGGTATTACCAGTCACATAAATCGATTGCGCCTTTACACCTTCATTGAGAAGATTCTGTTTTGCTTTTTCTGTCGGCGCAAAATTAAAACGAGCAAGACAAGAAATGACTCTTCTGTTTAATTCCTCCGGATAGGGGGCATCGAGATTGAAGCTCCGCAGACCTGCTTCAATGTGTCCAACAGGGATCTTCATATTGAAACAAGCTAGGCCTGTCATAGCTGCGGTCGTTGTATCACCTTGAACAAGTACCGCATCAGGATGAATTTCTTCAACAAAAGCAGGAAGTTTTGCAAAGACAGATTCAGCAATCATATTTAGCGTCTGATTTGGGCGCATAATATGCAAATCGCACTGTGGTTGAATATCGAACACTTCTAAAGCTTCCTGCGCCATTGTTGTATGCTGACCCGTAAGACAATACACAACATTCACAGTATCTCGCTTACGTGCTTCAAGCACGATTGGAGCAGTTTTAATAATCTCAGGCCTTGTACCGGCAACGATAAGGAGAGTAAGCATAAGTTATTTAGTATACAACAAATCTCATCTTTTTAATTGAAAATTATACTTTCTATAAAGATAAATAATTCCTTTAAAATGTTGTAAAGATATATATGAAAAAATATTTTTTTTGGTCACCCTTTGTTCAAAATGTATCATAGTTGTATTTGGATAGTAATAGACTTTCCAATTATTTTTCCAGAGTCTTAAACAAAAATCGATATCTTCTGGCCCATAAAAAATTTTATCATCGTAGAGTCCAACTTCTTTTATCGCTTTTGAACGTATAAACTGACAAGCACCAATTATATAATCAACTTCTCTGATTTCATTATGATCCCAATCCTGCATTATATGGTAATATAAAGTCTTGGACTTTTTTATCTTTGGAATAAATTCTAATCTTCGAAATATAAATGAATTTATAGTCGGGAATCGCTTACAAGAATACTGAAGCTGAAAATTTTTATCGACTAATTTACAGCCAACAACTCCACATGAAGGCGTTTTTTCCATAAAATCATACATTTTCTGAATACTGTTTTCCACCAATACCATATCAGCATCCATTATAAGGATATAATTACCCTTTGCTTTCAATATACCCTGATTTCGCGCTGGCGCAACCCCACGATTTTCAGAATTACTGATAAGAATAATCTGTGGAAAATGCATTTTAATCATTTCAGAGGTGCCATCCTGAGAATTATTGTCAATTACAATTATTTCAAATGTTACTCCATTTGTAAATTCGTAGATAGTTTTTAAGCAATTATAAAGATAATCACGCATTCTCCAAGAAATGATTACAATACTAACATCAGGATTTACCATTGTTGCTTCCCTAAAGCATTAAAAATGGAAATGAATTCATTAACCATTCTTTCTTTGCTGAAACTTTGAGCTCGATCTAAAGCTTTTTTTTGAACTGTCATATAGAATTCCTTATTTTCAATTAATTTTTCAATATCTTCTGCTATTCCTTTATAATCATAAGGATCGCGAAATAACCCTCCATCGCCTACAATCTCTTTAATAGATGTCCTGTTAGAGGCGATAACTGGTAAACCACATTGCATAGCCTCGAGAGCAGGGATTCCAAATCCTTCATATAAAGAAGGAAGAATAAAAACGTCAGAAATATTATAGATTCTGTTCAAAGAGAAATCATCTACTTTCGAAATATACATCACATTTTCTCTTTTTTCGATTTCAGGTATTAATTTATCACTACCATATCCCTTATTCCCTATCAATAAGAATTGAACATCGCTTCTCCTTTTAATCATTTCATCAGCCACATTTAAGATACCTTGAATATTTTTTCTGTTCTCAATCATCCCTACATAAAGTACAACATATTGAAAAAGCTGAAGTGATTCTTTTACCTTTCGTTTTTCTTCTTCACTCAGATGTAAAGGGTAAAATTTTCTACTTACACTTAAAGGAACTACTCTAATCTTTTTCTCATCCACATTATAATGCTGCATAATATCTTGCTTTGAAAATTCAGATACTGTAATAATTACATCGCTTATCCGTAGAGAGAAATACGAAAATAATGTTAAATAGTATCTATATACTGGAGGTAAAAAATTTTTATCTTTTCTAAAAATAACATCATGAACTACAGAAATATATTTACATCTGCTTAATTTCAATAATGGGACAACCTGATTGATAGAAAGTAATATGTCAATTTTATGCCTTTTCAAATAAAAAGGGAGGATCAAATTGTTCCAGATCGGGGAGAATATTTTCTGAGGAATAATATTCCCAATTGTTGATACATTTGTGTAATAATTATTACATTTTATTGGCTTGTACGTAAATAAATAATATCTATTTTCTTTGTCAAAATGTGGTATTTCGTCGAGCAATAGTTCTAATACTCTGCCAATTCCTGTAATACGTCTTTCCAATAGTCTAGCATCTATACCTATGTTCATAATACTAATCAGTGTATATTTATGGAATGGTATTTCTTAATTGATTTTTAAATAAGTACCTAAAAGCTTTGATTTTTTGTTTAGATTTCTCTGAATTCTTTGGCCATAGAACAATCCAAATAAATGTTTGGACGATCATTTGTAGCAGTAAAAGAAAAATAAAAATTTGCTTATGGATGCCTTTATAATGCTTTGATATAAGAATATATTTGCTAGCATAAGTGCGGATCGTATACAAGTAATAATCTTTTTTCCCTGAGACACTCCCAACATGATAAATTTTTGCTGATGGGAAATAAACGACCCTTAATCCTGAATTTAGAATCCTTTTGCATAAGTCAACCTCCTCATAAAACATAAAAAAATCTTCATCAAATTCTCCAA
>DAOOUW010000011.1:0-56486 GCA_035390885.1 Bacteroidota bacterium
CATTTTCGCTTTCGGCGGTTCTCAATGCGCCGAAGTACTGGAGCCCCGAAAATCCAGCTCTCTATAAAATTATTGTTACACTCTATCAAACTTCTGGGAAGCAGCGCATTCTGGTTGATCAATATATCAGAAATGTTGGATTTGTTTCCGTGGTTTCTAAAGGTGGTAAGTTAGAAGTTAATGGTACGCAGACGTTGCTCAAGGGAATAGTGTGGCATGAAGATGGCTCAGAATTTGGAGCATCGTTATCGTATGAGCAGATGGAAAAAGATATTGCGATGATTAAATCACTTGGAGCAAATGCCATTCGATGTGCTTTTCATCCTCCACATCCATATATCATTGATTTATGTAATCGGTACGGATTATTTGTTCTTGTTGAATTGCCAGTGTGGGGAGCGACGGGAGAGGAGCTCGCGCAGAAATCATTCCAGACGCAAGCTGAATCTATGGCGTATGAGATGATTCGCTATGCAGGGACGGCTTCAAGCGTTCTGGCATGGGGAATCGGTACGTGCTTCGATTCCGCTGACCCTGAAGCTCGGGACTACGTTCAAAGCATGGTTCAGTACATTCACACGCTCGATGATCGTCCTGTATACTATGGTACCGCTTGCATTAAGAATGACCTTTGTGCTCGGGATGCGCCTTGTGTCGGTCTTTTCCCATTGACAGGAGATAGTAAAGAATTCAGACAAGCTATTGATGTGTGGAGACGTTCACATCCGAATGAGATGTGTTTTGTCCTTGGATACGGTAAAGAGGTTCTTCATGACAATCGAAATGGATACAGCGATCCTTTTTCACAGCAAGCGCAAGCGAGATTCTTTATTCAACATTACACAGCGATAAAAGAAGCCTCGATTGCTGGCGGCTTTATTGATGCTTTTGCAGATTGGCGAGGCGATCGTCCAATTCTTACTGTACCAATTGAACAGCCGACTCTCTATCCTCGTGGACTTGTAAATTCACAGCGCCAGAAGAGGATTGCATTCGATGTTGTTCGAGCATTGTACTCAAATGACAAAATAAATCCGATTCCAATTGGTAAGTATAAATCAACTCTTCCAGTTGTACACCTTGGAATTGGTTTTTTTCTTGTTGCTTTAGGAGGATATTTGTTGACGTACAACAGGCGCTTTGGCGAATCATTCCGCCGTGCATTTTTCCGCTCATATAACTTTTTTGAAGATGTAAAAGAGAATAGAGCTGCATCGTCGCTTCATACAATTATTACTCTTCTTTTTCTTGCTCTTGTACTGGCTCTCCTTACATCGGGAATTTTATACTATTATCGCACCAACGTGTTGTTTGACTGTTTCCTTACCGCTCTGTTTCCAATGAGTGGAGTAAAAGAGATAATAATTTTTGCCGCCTGGCATCCGCTCAGTGGTATTTTAATTCTTGCCGGTGGTAATTTAATTTTTTTGTTAGTTAGTCTTGTTTTGGCAAAGATTATCACGGCAATACTCGGCAAGCGTTTTTTCTGGAAACGAACCATAATGGTTGTTACATGGGGGAGTGCGCCGATATTGTTATTACTTCCTATAGCAATGGTTATCTTTAAAATGCTCAATGAAGCCGTCTATGCAATTCCGGCGTTTGTATGTATCGGAGTAATAATTCTTTGGTCGCTGCTTCGAATTCTCAGTGGTATTGCAATCACCTATGAGACAAAACGCGCCACCGTATTCTTTTGCGGAATTTTAATTGCGTGTGTTCTTATTGGTGGAATTTACGTTTACTATGATCAAACAATGGGATTTGGCGCGTTTACAGTGTACCTATATCATCTTGTTCAGAGTGTTTAATGTTTCTTTCAAAGTTGGAAATATTTGGATTTAAATCATTTGCTCAAAAAGTGAGCATTAAGTTTGACGAAGGAATAACGGCAATTGTTGGTCCTAACGGTTGTGGAAAAACTAACGTCGTTGATGCAATTCGCTGGGTGTTAGGTGAACAACGTCCAACGACCTTGAGAAGCGATAAAATGGAAGATGTGATTTTTAATGGAACGAAGTCACGGAAACCCCTCAATGTCGCTGAAGTTTCGATTACGATAGAAAATACAAAAGGAATTCTGCCGACAGAATACTCAGAAGTAACAATTACGCGTCGGGTGTTCCGCTCGGGAGAAAGCGAGTACTACATCAACAAAAATCTCTGTCGCCTGAAAGATATACGCGATCTTTTCATGGATACTGGAATGAGCTCCGATGCTTATTCGGTTATCGAGTTAAAAATGGTCGAAGAAATTCTTAGCGAAAATTCGGATGAGAGACGGCGATTGTTTGAAGAATCTGCAGGCGTTACAAAGTTTAAGGCTCGCCGAAAGGAAGCCTACCGCCGGCTGGAAACAGTACGTCTGGATTTAACGCGCGTCAATGATATTATCCGTGGCGTTGAAAAAGGAGTTGCTTCCCTTGAGCGACAGGCTCAGAAAGCAGAGAAATACAATGAGCTTACAACAATACTTCAAACAAAAGAAGAGGAACTTCTTCGATATGAGTACGCGAGCATTCTCAATCACCTTGAGCCTTTAAAGCAAGAGCTTGCTGTGGCAGTGGATGAAAAAAATAAACTTGAAGTCGAGGTCAAACAAGAAGAAACACTCCTCGAAGTGCTACGGCAGGAGATGGAAGAATTAGAACGACAGCTTGCCGCTACGCAAAATGATCTGGTGCAAAAACAAGCGGAAATCTATGAACTTGAGCAAAAGAAGACAACTGCAATCGAACGCCGGCGAGCGTTGGAAGAAAATATCGAACGATACGAGCGTGAAAAAGTTGACATCCAGCAGCAAAGGAGTGAACTCGAAGGGAAGCAAGCAGGCTACGTTAAAGCAATCGATGAACTTCGCACTCGTTTAGGGGAAGCGGAGAAAATTGCCGAGCGGAAACAAAAAGAATTAGCTGAATTCGAAGCGAAACTAAATACGAAAAAAGCAGAACTCAAAGAAAGTCAGGATAAAGTTGTAACGTTGCTCCACGAGCTTTCGCAACTTCGAACAAAGGAAAGCCAGATGAAAGCCCAGCGAGAAAATCTACGTGGCCGCATAGATTATATTCGCGAGGAGAACGAACGCTACTCGGAGAGCTTAAAAACATACGAAAAGAAGAGTGAGACGCTGACCGCTGAAAGTCGTCAGCTTCGGCTTTCCTTTGCAGAGGCTGAAGTTCGCACGCATCAAATGGAAGAGTATAAACAATCGCTTCAGGAAAAAATTGAATCTCTCAGGAAGCAAGATCATGAAATTCTCGGACTCATCGAACGGAAACAAGCTCGTATTGATTTTCTCCGGGGATTAGTCGAAAGCTTCGATGGATATTCGGAGGGAGCAAAGTACCTTATTACCAATGATGAGTGGAGTAAAAAGATATTAAGCACGGTTGGCGAGAGCCTTACGAGCGATGCAAAGTATCGCGTTGCGCTTGAAAATGCGCTTGGTGAGACAGCGGGCTACATTGTCGTCGAAAGTGTTTCGGAAGCTTACCGTGCAATGGAGTTCCTGAAGCAAAACAATAAAGGGAAAGCGACATTTATTTGTCTTGATAGGATGCCTGCGGAGAAAATTGAAAAGGGAAAAATTCATCGTAACGGAGTTATCGATTGGGCGTTGAATGTCGTAACGTATGAGCCGCGCTACTCACGACTCTTTGAATTCCTCTTAAATGATACGCTTCTGGTCGAAGATGTTTCGGCTGCTCTTTCAGTTGTTGAAGAGCATCCAGCGATTCGATGTATTACGCTCGAAGGCGAAGTTGTTACAGGGAAAGGAGTTGTCCGAGGCGGGAGCGTTCGGGAGGATGAAGGCGGACATATTAGTAAACGTTCTCAATTGGATGAATTGACGGTCGAAGTCAAAAAGCTCAGGAACCAGCATGATGGTATCCTCCGCGAACTACAAGCGACACAAATCACTCTTGAGCAAGTAGATTTAAGGAAACTGATCGAAGAAGTAAGATCCCTCGAGCAGCAAAAAACTGATGCCGAAATTCGTATTGCACAAGTTGAGTTTGAAAAAAAGCGAGCGCAGGAAAATATCGAGAAGAATACGAGTGAAATCGAGAGACTCAGTAAAGAAATTGAATCACTTACCACTGAGCTTGGAACTATTACGCCAGCAATTACCGAGCAAAGCAATCGTCTGGCCTCTTTAGAACAAAACGTCGGTGCAATTTCAAATGAAGTGGAAACTATGGAGGTTCAATGGAACGAGTATGCACAGGCTGCTCAAGATGCTACGATATCTGTTATGTCCTTACGGAGCGAAGAGAGAAGTCTCCTTCAATCGATCGAGCATACAGAATCAACGCTTCAATCGCTCGATGCAACCGCAGAACAACGCACGCTTGAAATCGAAGAGTCTCAAGGCGATATCATTTCCCTTACAACTCAAATTCAAGAAATTGATGCAGCGCTTGTAGAGTTAAAGAATGAATATGAGCAAATATTGGGATCGAAAAGAACTGTCGACGAAGCATATTCTATAAAACGTACGCAAGTCCATGAGATTGAATTGAAATTAAAAGACGAACGTTTACGGCAGGAAGGTTCTCTCAAAGCTGCTTATGATCTTGAGATGAAAATACAAGAGCTCACTGTTCGTGCTGAAAATTTAACGACACGAGCAAAAGAAGAATATAAAATAGAATTGAACGACTCAACTATCGATAGGGACGATGTTCTTCAATATGATATTGTTACAGCACGTGAGGAAATTCAAACTCTCAAGAATAAAATTTCAGCGCTCGGCGCAGTAAATTTTGCGGCGTTCGACGAGTATAAGAGTGAAAAAGAACGCTTGGATTTTATGATTGCTCAAAGGGACGACCTCGAACAATCGGAGAAGACGCTCCTTGAGACAATCGAGGAAATTAACACGACAGCGCAAAAATTGTTTCTCTCGACCTTTGAACAAATTCGAGATAATTTTATCTCGACGTTCAAAACGCTTTTCGATGAGGGCGATGAATGCGACCTACGATTAGAAGAAGATACCGATCCTCTTGAAGCGCGGATTGAAATTGTTGCTAAGCCAAGAGGGAAAAGACCAACATCCATAGATCTTCTCTCTGGTGGAGAAAAAACGCTCACCGCAATTGCGCTTTTGTTCTCGATCTACCTTGTCAAGCCGAGTCCATTCTGTATTCTCGATGAGGTCGACGCTCCGCTCGATGATACAAATATTGATCGCTTTACACGAATTCTCCATAAATTTTCCAAGAATACGCAATTCATCGTCGTTACGCACAATAAACGTACAATGGAAGCAGCCCATGCAATGTATGGTGTAACTATGGAAGAAGAAGGAGTGTCGAAGCTGGTCTCCGTACGATTTAAGGAATACATGGAAAAGGAAGAAGCGCAATGATGCGTGTGTATTGCGACTTTGATGGCACGGTTTGTATAAATGATGTTGGAGAGCAATTTTTCCATCATTTTCTTGAGAATAAAGCAGATGAGCTTTTAGAACCTCTTCTCGAAGGTACTATCACCGGTAAGGAACTTCTTCTACGCGAGTGCGAGGCGCTTCCTCCTTTATATGAGAACAATGTCAAAGAATATATTGCACAATTTTCGATTGATCCAACTTTCCAATCGTTTGTTAACTTCTGTAAATCTTCAAACATTCCTCTTACCATTGTGAGCGATGGACTCGATCTTTACGTTGAGCAAATCCTCGAACGAGAGAATCTTTCATATCTCCCAGTATTTGCAAACCATGGATATTTTAATGCAGAAGGATCAACATCTCGTTTGCTGGTTACTTTTCCATATACTGATGAAGAATGCAATGAATGTGGAAATTGCAAGCGAAATCACATGCTCGCTCAATCTGCTGATGAAGATATTATTGTCTATGTTGGCGATGGATACTCCGACCGGTGTCCAGTGCAATATGCCGATATTGTTTTTGCAAAACGGAGTCTAATTCCGTATTGTCAAAAAAAGAACATTACCTATTTTGAATTTCAAAATTTTGCCGATGTAAAAGAAAAAATAGAACAATTGCTACAGCGAAGGCGTCTCAAGCATCGCAGAGAAGCCGCTGTTGCACGGAAACAAGTATTTATGCAAGGATAAAGTATGGATTCATTTCGTAAACGATTATTTACTTACAGAAGTTATACTCCAATTCCATTTTTAATTTTAATGATTATCTATGCTCATCCGACAACTACGACGATGCTTATTGGATTTCTCTGTGTGCTCTGCGGTGAAGCTCTTCGCTTATGGGGAGTAGCGTATGCAGGAAGTCTTACTCGTGTTACCGGTAGCGTTGGAGCGCCTGAAGTTATTATGGCTGGTCCGTTCGCCTACGTGCGGAATCCACTCTATCTTGGGAACATGCTAACGTACGTTGGATTTGGAATTATGTCGAACGCGCTCTTCCCGTGGCTGGCAATTGCAGCGGCAGTGTGGTTCGCTTTTCAGTATTACGAAATAGTATTGCTGGAGGAAGAATTTCTTGAACAGCAATTTGGAAACGAGTACAAAGAGTATCAACGCGCAGTACCGCGTTTTCTAATTTCATTGAAGCGTTTTCAACATCCTCGTCAGGAGGGTCAACATCCAAATTGGCATGAGGCGCTTCGTTCAGAACGCCGAACGTTTCAAGCGCTTACGCTCGTTCTTCTCTTGCTCATTATTCTTTGGATAGTGTAGAAGCCATGGTACATCGAGTAATGATCATAGCCGGTGAAGTATCCGGCGATATGCATGGCGCAAGCGTTATCCATGAGTTAAAGAAGCTTCAACCGAACGTTGAAGTATTTGGAGTTGGCGGCGATGCGATGAAGCGCGAAGGAATGGAAATCGTTTACCATGTTCGCGAGCTTAACTTTATGGGATTTGTTGAAGTGCTTAAGCATCTCCCTTTTATTCAAACGATGACGCGGACGCTGGAGCAGCTCGTTAAAATTAAGAAGCCCGATGTTCTTCTTTTAATTGATTATCCTGGTTTTAATTTGCGATTTGTCAAAATTGCAAAGCGTTACGGCGTACGCACTGTGTACTATATTAGTCCGCAAGTTTGGGCATGGCATCGGTCCCGAATCTATACAATAAAAAAGTATGTTGACCAGATACTCGTAATTTTCCCGTTTGAAGAGGAATTGTATCGCTCTATTGGCGCGTCGGTGGAATTTGTTGGGCATCCATTGCTCGATGTGGTTCACAGCTCAGTCAGTCGAGAGAAGCTCGCAAAGGTCCTTGATTTTGATGAAAAAAAGCCAATTTTGGCATTGTTACCTGGAAGCCGAATTCAGGAAATCGAGGAAATATTTCCGTCGATGCTCTCTGCGGCTCGTCAAATAAAAGAAAAAATTGATTGTGAAATAATTATTGCGGTTGCCCCTACCTTAGAACAGAAATATTTTCGTACATTATACGATGTACAAGGAATACACCTTGTGCAGAATATGACGTACGACGTTATTGCTCATGCTCGATGCGCTCTTGTTACATCCGGCACAGCAACGCTTGAAACAGCAATACTTGGTACGCCAATGGTTGTTGTGTATCGTACATCGTGGATAACATACTTAATCGCTCGTGCGCTTGTGCGCATACGCAATATCGGATTAGTAAATATCGTAGCAGGAAGTACAATTGTGCCAGAATGTATACAGCACAAAGCGAATCCACGCGAACTTGTACGTTACGCGCTTGAGTTTATGACGAATGATGAAAAGTACAACAGTACCCGGCAGCAACTTGCGGGAGTGCGCGCTCGATTGGGAACGAACGGCGCGGCGCGACGAGTTGCAGAACGTATTCTTCAAATAGTTCCATGAAAATACGATTGCTACTCCTGCCGTTTTCCTGGGTGTACTGGTGCATTATTACTCTGCGAAATTGGTTCTTTGACAAAGAGTTGATTCGACGCTCGCGGTTTCCAGTATTTATTATTTCAGTTGGAAATATTTCTTTAGGAGGAGTTGGAAAAACTCCAATTGTTGAGATGTTCCTTGAACGCTTGCTTCCATTCTGTCGAGTTGGAGTTGTAAGTCGTGGATATCGAAGGAAGTCAAAAGGAACTGTTGTGGTGAGCAGTGGAAATGGAATTTGCACAGATGTTCTTCTCAGCGGTGATGAGCCAGCTCAGCTTGCTTTGAAATATCCATCAGCGATTATTGTCGTGGATGAGAAGCGGGCGCGAGGCGTTGCAAAAGCAATAGAAATCGGCGCTTCACTCATTCTACTTGATGATGCATTTCAGCATCGTTACGTTGAGCGCGATCTCGATATCGTTGTAATTCCCGCTGATGATATAATCCATAAAGATTACCTTTTACCGGCAGGAAATCGGCGCGAGCCATTGAGCGCTTTGAGGAGATGTTCGATGCTGATTATCTCGAACTGCAGGAATAAGGAGCAATTTTCACAAGCAGAAGTTTTGCTGAAGGAATTCAATAAACCCTGTATCGGGGTCTCAACAGTACCGAAAGCGATTCTCGAATTTGGTACAAGAAAGGAATGCGATCCTCTAAGTATTAAAGGAAGACGGTGCGTGCTTCTCTCTGGTATTGGCTCGGCAGAGAAATTCGAAGCAACAGCAAAGCTCTATGACATCAACATAGTTGGTCATATTCGGTTTAGAGATCATCACTGGTATTCCGAAAAAGATATTGCAAAACTTTTTTTATTTGTGCAGCGAGTGAACGCTGAAATAATATTAACAACGGAAAAAGACGCTGTGCGTCTGCAAAGTACAAAAAGTATTACTCAAGATTCAGTTCCGGTTTATGTGGTACAAATTCAACAAAACATTATTGCTGGTATTGGTATATTCGAAGAGTTAGTTCAGAATATTCGTATTCGCAAATCGACACTATAAAGTTAAACTGCAGTGTGGCATTAAAAGGAGAATTTTAAATTTAGTAGAGGTATTTAAAATGATTATCTACAATGAGTTATGAAAATTGTTTTATTATTTCTAAAAAATAGCTTGCAACATTTGTCAACGAAATCATTAACATAAAGAAAGGATATAAACGATGGCTAAAATAAAGAAGTACGTTTACGCTTTTGGCGGTGGAAAAGCCGACGGAAACGAAGCGATGAAAAACCTCCTCGGCGGTAAGGGAGCGAATCTTGCTGAAATGGCAGGACATCCTCAGTTGCGCCTTCCTGTTCCTCCGGGTTTTACAATTACAACGGAAGTATGTACCTATTACTACAAGAATAAAAAAACATATCCCAAAGAGCTTAAACAAGCAGTTGATGCTGCATTGGCGAGAGTAGAAAAGTTAACGGGAAAAAAATTTGGCGATCCTAAAAATCCTCTTCTTGTCTCTGTGCGTTCTGGCGCACGCAAGTCAATGCCGGGAATGATGGACACAGTACTGAATGTGGGACTATGCGAAAGGACGCTTCCTGGACTGATTGACCAAACGCAAAATCCTCGTTTTGCGTACGATTCCTATCGCCGTCTTATTATGATGTATTCCGATGTTGTTATGGAAAAAGCAGAAGGCATTGAGCCGAAAGACGGAAAAGGAATCCGCAAAATCCTTGATGAGCGTCTTGACAAAGTGAAACAAGAAAAAGGATATAAGAGCGATACCGAACTCACCGTTGAAGATTTAAAACAACTGATAGTCGACTTCAAACAAAAAATTAAAGATGTGTTAGGAAAAGAATTTCCCGATGAGCCACAAGCTCAGCTCTGGGGTGGAATTGGCGCTGTGTTTGCAAGCTGGAATGGCAAGCGTGCTGTCGAGTACCGTCGGATTGAGCATATTCCAGACGATTGGGGAACAGCCGTCAATGTACAAGCAATGGTCTTTGGAAATATGGGGGATGACAGCGCCACGGGCGTTGCCTTTACCCGTAATCCTGGCAATGGTGAGAATCAATTCTACGGTGAATACCTGGTGAACGCGCAAGGTGAAGATGTCGTTGCCGGAATCCGAACGCCAGCGCCAATCAATGAATATTCAAAAAACGATCAAAGCCGTCATCTACCGACTTTGGAAGAAACAATGCCGCAAATTTACAAGCAACTCAATGACATCCGTATTCGGCTTGAGAAGCATTACAAGGATATGCTCGACATCGAGTTTACGATTGAAAAAGGAAAGCTCTACATGCTTCAGTGCCGAGTTGGAAAACGGAATGGTATTGCAGCGGTGCGGATGGCAACCGAAATGGTGAAAGAAGGGTTGATCGATTCTGAAACGGCAATTATGCGTGTTGGTCCAAATCAACTTGTCGAACTTCTTCTGCCAATGCTCGATCCAAAAGTGGAGCAAACAACTGCGCCTATTGCAAAAGGATTGCCGGCTGGACCAGGCGGTGCGCAAGGACGGGTTGTCTTTACATCGCACGATGCTGTTGAATGGGCTGCACGTGGGGAAAAGGTAATCCTTGTTCGTGAAGAAACTTCACCAGAAGATGTTGACGGGATGCACAAAGCTCAAGCTATTTTAACAAGCAAAGGCGGTATGACTTCCCACGCTGCACTAGTTGCTCGCGGATGGGGAAAGTGCTGTATTGTTGGTTGTGGCGATATCGAAATTGCTCAGGACAATAAATCGTTCAGCACAAAGAAAGGTATCGTTGTAAAAGAAGGCGACTGGATTTCATTGAACGGAACAAAAGGATTAGTCTATAATGGTAAGTTACCGCTTCAGGATGTGGATCTTGAACACAATAAATCATACACAGACTTGATGAAGATGGTTGATAAAGTGCGCGTACTTAATATTCGTACAAATGCCGATACGCCGAAGGATGCTGCAAAGGCGATTCAATTTGGCGCTGAAGGAATTGGATTGTTTCGTACGGAGCACATGTTCTATGGCGAAGGGAGCGACAAACCGCTCTTCTTACTCCGCAAAATGATTATGAGTCGAACAGAAGCGGAACGTCGCAAAGCGCTCGATGAACTTTTCCAATATGTGAAGAATGATATCAAAGCAACAATGGAAGTGATGGATGGACGTCCGGTAACGGTTCGGTTACTCGATCCACCGCTCCATGAATTTGTTCCACACAGTGAAGATAAATTACAGGCTCTTGCCCGAGAATTGAATATCGACATGACAGAACTTCGCAAGCGTGCGGAATCCCTTCGGGAAAACAATCCAATGCTTGGACATCGTGGAGTTCGACTTGGAATTACATATCCGGAGATTACAGAGATGCAGGTTCGTGCAATTCTCGAATCTGCGGGTGAATTAATTCAGAGCGGCAAAAAAGCATTGCCAGAGATTATGATTCCGGTTACTGGTACTGTCAATGAGTTAACGCACCAGAAAGCTATCGTGGACAAAGTATATCTCGAAGTATGCGAGAAACTTGGACTGAAGAAAATTCCATTCCTTTATGGAACAATGATCGAAATTCCGCGTGCTGCGTTGACTGCAAATCGCATGGCGGAAGTTGCGGAGTTCTTCAGCTTCGGAACGAACGATCTCACACAAATGGGATTTGGATTCTCACGCGATGATGTTGGAAGTTTTCTCCCCGATTATCTCAGCGCTAAAATTCTACCGGATGATCCATTCCAAACGATTGATCAGGAAGGAATCGGTGAGTTAATTAAAATTGGAATCGACCGTGGACGTGCAACTCGACCTCATTTGAAAGTTGGAATCTGCGGCGAACATGGCGGCGATCCTGAAAGCGTCAAGTTTTGCCATCGTGTTGGAATGAACTACGTTAGTTGCTCGCCGTTCCGCATTCCAATTTCTCGACTTGCAGCAGCACAGGCTGCCGTTGAGGAGAAAGCAAAAGCAAAGTCGAAAGCCAAGGGTAAGAGCACAACAAGTAAATCGAAGCGGAAGAAATAATTCCCTTTGTTGCGGATTCACTAGAGAGGCGGTAGTCTTCACTGCCGCCTCGATTTGTTCTATAGTAATTAAGAAAGGAATATGCCGATGAAACTTTCCGATTTTAAGTATCCACTTCCTCGAAATCTCGTTGCAAAAGTTCCAGCAAACCCGCGGGATCATTCACGACTTATGGTTGTGGATAGAGCAACACAATCGATAGAAGATCGGAAATTTTATGAAATCGTTGATTATTTTGAAAAAGGCGATTGTCTTGTTATCAATGAGACAAAAGTGTTTCAAGCGCGATTGATTGGAAAGAAAGAAAAAACGAATGCAAAAATAGAAGTATTTCTTCTCCGCGAATTAAATGCAGAAGAAAATGTGTGGGATGTGATTGTGGACCCTGCCCGAAAAGTTCGTATTGGAAATAAAATTTATTTCGACGATGGGAAACTCTGGTGTGAAGTTATCGACAATACTACTTCACGTGGACGTACTGTTCGATTTAATCACAAAGGCGATTTCTTCAAAATAATAGACAGAATTGGACTGACGCCGCTGCCGCCGTACATCAAACGGGATCCAACAGAGAAAGATAAAGAAACATATCAAACGGTCTATGCACGCGTTATTGGTTCTGTTGCAGCGCCTACAGCGGGATTGCATTTTACTAAAGCGCTTCTTAAGAAGCTCGAAGCGAAAGGCGTTACAATTGCGCCTGTTGTGCTTCATATTGGACTTGGTACATTTCGATCTGTTGAAGTTGAAGATTTGACAAAACACAAAATGGATTCTGAATATTTTGAAATACCGGAAGAAACGGTAGAAATCGTAAACAAAACGATCGACTCAAAACGAAATGTCTTCGTCGTTGGAACAAGTACATGCAGAGCTGTGGAATCGAGCGTTACTGTTGACGGACATTTGAAAGCTGCAAAAGGGTGGACGGATAAATTTATTTTCCCGCCGTACGATTTCAAAATTGCCGATAAACTCATCACAAATTTCCATTTGCCGGAATCGACATTGCTTATGTTAGTCAGCGCTTTTATGGGACATGAACTCATGATGCAAGCCTATAAGAAAGCTATTAAAGAAGGATATCGCTTCTTTAGCTATGGCGATGCGATGTTGATTCTATAGTGAACAATACCCGAAGGAGGCAATCAAGGTTTTGCTTCCTTCAATTCTATACTAACCATGAAACGACGACCAAAAGTATACGCTTTAGTTCCAGCCGCTGGATCCGGCGCTCGACTTGGCGGAGCTGTGAAAAAACAGTTCCTCTTGTTGGACAGAAAGCCTGTCATTGTCCATACGCTTCAGCGGTTTGAACAGTGCAGTATGGTTGATGAAGTACTTGTTGCTGTGCCCGAACCTCACATTGTTGAAATGGAACAGTACATCTCTCAATATTGTTTGCACAAAGTTAGTAAAGTGATTGCTGGCGGAAAGCATCGTCAGGATTCGGTTGCAAATCTTCTCTCACGTCTCAAAGCAAAGAGCTCAGATTTTATTCTTGTCCATGATGGAGTTCGTCCTTTTGTAACCCTTGAAGCGATAAACGAAGTCGTACAAGCTTGTGCAGAGTATGGAGCGGCTGTTCTTGCAGTGCAACCGAAAGACACAGTACGTCGCTCTGTTGGTGGAGGATTCTTTGATCAAACTCTTGACCGCACTGCGCTCTGGTTAGTGCAAACTCCGCAGGTCTTTCGTGCGTCCATTCTTCTCAAGGCTTTTGAAGAAGCAAAGGCACAACATTTCTACGGTACCGATGAAGCATCGTTGGTGGAGCGCATCGGCATCAAGGCGCGGATAGTCAAAGGCAGTTATGATAATATCAAAATTACTACAAAGGAAGATCTAGATTTTGCGGCGCTCATTCTTCAGCGCTGGCGAAAAGAAGGGATTCTGTAACCAATAATTTATAGAGAGCAAGAAAATTCATTTTCTCGGAGGGGTGCTGAATAAGATCGTACCCTTTTTTGATGAGAGTCAAGTTTAGCTTTCCAGAGTTGATCAAGAAAGTCGAGAGGCAAGGCGACCACAGCCGGGAGGATATTTTTATTTCGTTTGGCAATAATATCCCATGGGATTTACAGTTTTTTGATTTATTTTTACGAGCGACATTATACCAAAGGACATAGGCGGAAGCTTTATCAAGGGACTCTATTTGTTCCTCTAATTCCGGATCTGATAAATTGTATAAAAAATGAATGAATAATATCTTGATCGTCAATAATGCATCTTTCCATGGACGTCATCCCTTCGTTTATCCGTCCGATCTAGTACTGAGAATAACCCCAGTCTACATGCTGTTCTATTTCTCCTAATTTTATCTCAGTTCGAGTTGCTTTTCGATTCTTGTTGACTTGATAATCTCCTAAACTCAGCTGTTTTATCAATCCGTTCCTTTGTCGTTGTTGTTGACTCAATCAATTTCTGCAGCTCTGGGGAAACTTCCAAATATTTTTTTATGAAGGAAAGACTACGTTCGCTACGCTCACTCCATCTTTCCTTCAAGATGTGTAACAATCCATTCTGATACTGCCCTCTGTCCCTCCTTCCCATGTATCTTCAGGGGGATACTATGTACCTTCCGATTTCCACAAAAAAATTTTCTCTCCTCTTGACAATTGTAACAATAGCGACTATATTCGATTTGTGTGTAGTTAGCGCTGTATATAATCTATTTTTATCATAAGGCAATAGCAGTTTTAGTTTCATCCTGTTTTTTGTGAGAAGGATATTGTGTAAAGGCTTTAGAATGAGGCTATATAAAGAAGAAAAACATCTCACCCAAATAAATGATAAGGAATCATTATGAAAGCACATATTTATTCCAGAGTTTGCCTCCTGGTAGTTTTAATCTCATCGGTTGCATTCAGTCAAAGTGTATTAAAAGGAACTGTAACCGATGCAACAACAGGCGACCCTCTAATTGGGGCAAATGTTGTTCTTGTTGGAACTTCGCTTGGAGCAGCTACCGATTTGTATGGAAGTTATCGTATTGTAGGTATTCCTGCGGGAGGATATACTGTGCGAGTTTCCTATGTAGGGTATGAAGCACAAAAATTCACCATTACAATATCAGAAAAAGAACATACACTCGATGTAAAGTTATCTCCAGAAGCTATTGAAGGAGAAGTCGTTGAAGTCTATGGACAATTGCGTGGGCAGATGGCAGCAATCAACCAGCAAATTACCTCTCAGACGATTGTGAATGTTGTATCCGAAGAGAAGATAAAAGAGTTGCCAGATGCAAATGCCGCAGAAGCAATCGGACGGCTTCCTGGTGTTTCGGTAATTCGTTCTGGTGGTGAGGCGACAAAAGTTGTGTTAAGAGGACTGAGCTCTAAGTTTAGTAACATAACTGTTGACGGAGTGAGAATTCCCCCTACGGATGCTTATACTCGCGAGGTTGATTTAAGTACAATCTCACAAGGTTCGTTGGCAGGTATTGAATTGTTTAAAACGCTTACTCCAGATCAAGATGGCGACGCTATTGCCGGCACTGTCAATCTGAAAACAAAAAAGGCTCCAAGTGAAAGGGAAATTACGCTCGATGTAAAAGGCGATTATAACCATCTTATGAATTCTCTAGAACAGTATGATGTAATGCTTCGTTATGGAGAAAGATTTTTTGATGATGTAATGGGTATTCAAATACAAGGGAATATTGAGAGAAAAATACGAAGCAGCGAATCTATTGCGTATGGATATGCTGAGACTCGAAGCGCAGAACTGCCTACAAATGATCCAAATCCTGATGTCTATTGGCTTAATAATTTTAACGTGTATTTTAATGATGAGGTTCGAAAAAGAAGTGGCGCGCAAGTGATTCTTGATGTGAACACCCCCGACGAAGGAAATATTAAATTAAGCGCTGTCTATAGTGGTACAAATCGAGATATCATGTCATACAATCGTCAATATCCCACTACCCTTGCAAGCGCATATTTTGATTTTATTTATAGATACCGTGAGTTGGATATTAACACAGTAAACTCCTCCCTTCAAGGACAAAACCACCTGTTAGGATTTACAGTAGATTGGAATGCATCATACGCTCATTCGCGAACTGAAAACCCGTATGACTATCAATTGAGATTTACCGATCCAAGCGGCGGTTCAATTCCTCCAGCAAAAGATCACCCGGAAATAAATATTATTCCTTATGCAAGCACAAATTATTCAGCAGCTGCTTGTAGTACAGCATTGTTTCGTGGAATGGAAAATTTTGAAAAAGAACGAACCGCCTCTATAAATTTATTGAGAAAATATGCTGTTAGTGAAGCGATTTCTGGGGAATTTAAATTTGGAGGAAAGTACAAAACCCGCGACCGATGGTTCGATAGCTTTGAGCTCTATGATAATGCTTATTTACACTCTTTTTACTTCAACAATGTTGATGGTACTCCCAAAGCATACCAAGGCACTCGATTCGAGGATTATGTGGTCAATAGGAGTAGTCAACGGCCTGCGCTAACAGATTTTTATGATGAGCTTAAAACCCGAAAAGTAATGGATCTTTATACTATGGCTCCGCTCATTGAAGTTGATGCGCTCAAAGAATGGTATGAGTTAAATAAAAATGGAGCGTATGGAGGAAATTTAGAATACTCATCAAGCGCTATTCCTGAACTTATGGATTATTCAATTACTGAACGGGTTTCCTCTGGTTATGTAATGAACACATTGAATTACGGTCAGTCAATCTCGTTTTTATTAGGAGCGAGAATCGAGAAAGATGATAACGACTATTATGCAAAGTATGCGGCTGGTGGAGTTGCCACTGGGGTAATGCCGACAGTTGCGCCAGGCGCCATGCGAGATTCCACTGCTAAGTTTTCGAAAACGATGATCTTGCCGAATGCGCAATTGACAGTGCGTCCAACTGACTATTTAACGCTTCGATTGGTTGCGTACAAAGCGTTGGCGCGTCCTGATTATAATTTAAGACTTCCTCGATTTTATATTCAGGGTAATGCTGTAGAAGTTGGCAATCCAAATCTCAAGAATATTGAAGCCTGGAATTTTGAAATTAATACTCAGATATATGAAAATAAACTTGGATTAATTTCCGCCTCGGTTTTCTATAAGAGGATTGATAACCTGATCCATGATATGGAAGATATTTTATTAAGCGGAAATGCGAACCAAGGGTCTGTTTTTGACTCCGTAATGACGACATACGGAATGCACTGGAATACCAACCCTTCGCTTGCACCGCTTATGATCTATGGGTCACACACTTTAAGCGCTCCATATAATTCTAAAGATCCATCGTATGCCTATGGAGTAGAATTTGAACATCAATTTAATTTGAATGCGTGGCACATACCGGCATGGTTACGAAACATAACACTTACCTATAATTTCTCTATTACAAGATCAGAAACTAATATTTTAATTCGATATACGAAGGTGGATACACTCTGGAGTTACCGAGTTAATCCAAGGACGGGAGATACTACTTGGGTTATGAGTACCGAGCAAACATTTTTACCTAAGACCGTAAAAAGACAATCAGAGGGTCAACCGAAATTTTATGGAAATATAGCGCTCGGTTATGATATCAAAGGCTTTTCAGCTCGACTTTCCGTTTTTTATCAGGATAAATATGTTGAACAATATTCTGAAAAAGGAAACGCTGATGAAATTGTAGATAGCTTTACAAAATGGGATTTATCGCTGAAACAAGTTATTACAAATTATTTATCAGTTTTTGTAAATGTTAATAACTTAACAAATATCAAGGAAACAAAATCAAGAGTGAATAATATTCGCGGTTGGAATTTACCAAGAAGCGCTGAATTTTATGGTACTACAATCGATTTTGGTGTGCGTGTGTCGCTGTAATATCAATTAACAAATACATCTAATAACAATAATATATTGGAGGGTGCTATGCAAAAAAAGCTCTACGTGTTACTCGTTTCGCTGTGTTTCCTCACAGCAGGATTGTGTACACAAGCTCTGGCGCAAGAACTTGTGATAGATGATCTCTGGGGAACTGGCCAGTATTTAAGCGCAAAAATTGTTGAGGATACTGCTGGTGCAGGCCATGATGCATGGGTTGCTGGTACAAGGGTGTACGTCTTGAAAAGAGGCGGTATTTATCCTTGGAACCAAAGTATTACATTACCTACAGGTAGAACCTTACATATAAAAGCTGAAGCAGGTTCAGGTTCTCGGCCTTGTATCTTTCTCTATGACGCGAGCGGAAGCGACCGTCCTCCAGGAAATATGGTCTCTATGGGATCAAATTCAAATTTGATCTTAAACGATATCATTATGTCTGGATACGATGAAGAAAATCGTGCCGAGTTAGATGGTTTACAAGGCGGTTTAATTGCGGCTGCAGCTGCGGCATCGAACTTTAATATTTATATTGATAATTGCGTATTAAGTTCGACGAATGGAAATCATATCAGAACAGATGGAAAACCGATCACAATTAGCGTAACCAATACATGGTTTACCGATATGGGATTTAACGGACGATCGAACTTTGGAGCTGGAAAGGGCCTTGATGTTCGAGATCAGGATGTTGATACACTCCGTATTGAAAATTGCACCTTTGTAAACGTCCAAGATCGTATCATCAGGCATTATCAGGCAAACAAAGGTCCTATTCGGAACCTGTTTTTCAATCACAACACAATTGTAAATGCAATGTCTTTCCATGGAATGTTATCGCTCGGACGTGTTGACTCAACGGGAAGTGGAAAGTTGGAGATTAAAAACAACTTGTTAATCGACCCGTTTGCATTAGGCGCCGATACTTCTTATATCCGACAGGCAGAATTTGGAGATCACGGCGAACTGGATCCTGTTAATAACCTTTCTAGAATGACATGGATTATTGCAAATCCTAATAATGCAGCTAATTGGGATATATCGAACAATTACTATGCTATTTCGGATTCAGGGCAAGCTATGCTCACCTTACCGTTGCCTTGGGGACCGTATTACCAAAATGAAGGTCCTCCATTAACGTGGGGTATAAACAAGCGCCTTGCAGCTTTAGGGAAGGATACAACCCAAACGTTTAAGAAGATTACAATTATTCCTCAGAATATACCTCCTTTAATGACAAAGATGATCCGTTGGGTTTATACTCCTCGTGACCAAGAGGGATGCGGTAAGACCAAAGGAGGAAATAATGATCCAAACTTTGTACAAGATTCTGCAGGGTACTGGAAATATGATTATAATCGCCGATCTGTGTTCTGGTATGATGATAATCTTGACTGCTCCTTCCATGCAAGTGAGCAACCTGTAAGTACCGATGGACAAGTTGTCGGCTCTACGCAATGGAGTTTTCTCGGTGTGGTCGCAGTTGAAAAACAAGATTTAAAACCTGGTGTATTTGCTCTTGAGCAAAACTATCCAAATCCGTTCAACCCGACAACTCAGTTCAAATACACAGTTGGAAGCACCGGTTTGGTTTCTATCAAAATCTATGATATTCTCGGACGGGAAGTTGCAACGCTTGTCAACGAAGTAAAGCAACCTGGCACATATCCTGCACAGTGGAATGCAGAAGGTTTTGCAAGCGGTGTTTACTTCTATAAAATGACCACTGGCTCCTTCTCAGATATTAAGAAAATGGTGTTGATGAAATAACCCTTTCCTTCGGATTATTTCTTCCTCCTTATAAAGCTCCTTGGTGAAGAACTGAGGGGCTTTTTTTATTCCAAATTATGCATTAGAAACCTACAAAAGTTGTTGACTTGCTACGCCTTACGGCGCCATGGATTTCGATTTCCGGACAGTAGCTGAAGCGGGCGATAGTTCGTATCGAAACCATTTTGATTACTCATCTTTGCTTTCATTGACGCTGTCTTCGAGAGCCTCAGGCAGCGACTCTTCCAGGTGGTTGAGGTGAGCGGTAGCTCGTGTCGAAGCCTCCGTTTTAATCTCATCTCACTTTTTCTACTTATCCTGCTTTGTTTATCTTGATTGAATATTCAGAGATAATCTAAAACCGAACGAACTTTTCCCCCATAATATTCCTCATAAGGTGAATATTCGCCATTTATTTATACTATTTCGGTGTTTTTAGCTAAAAACATATATTTTTTGATGGTATAATTATTGTATTATAAATATCAGAGTCATCAATCTTCCATCCATTAGCCCGAGCGTTCACGGTCTAGCCTTCAACCGTTTGGCTCGGGCTTCCCGCCTTTAAATGGGATTTTCGTTCAATTAGAGTTTTATTAAGTGATAAATGGTATTTCAATGTGCGTGTTATTTCTCACCAAGAGGAGAATATTCGCCATCACCTTTTTATTGTTTGCTGATAATGTAATAAAAACACCAAAATTGTCAATGGCATTGCGATTGTTGAATTTATAAAAAAAGAAAGGACGTATGAAAGTTACAGCATTTCTTCCAGCAAAGGGAACGAGTAATAGAATTCCCAATAAAAATACAATGCTCCTCGATGGTGAACCAATGTTCCTGCGGAGTCTAAAGAAGTTGATTCAAAGTACGCTCATCAATGAAGTATTTTTAGACACAGAATCATTAGAGATAATCGAAATAGCATCTGAAGTAAAATGTAACATACTTCGACGCGATCCTTTACTTGCCTCCAACACAACTGATGGTCATATGCTCTTCTATAATGAAGTTCTACAAACCGATGCCGATATATGTGTTCAACTGCTCTGTACAAGTCCGTTTATTAAACTTGAAACAATTGAGAGAGGAATAAATTTCTTACAACAAAACTCTGAATACGATTCGGTTGTTGCGGTGAGAAAAGAGAAGCAATACCGTTGGCAGGGTTCCCATCCGGAATATCCTATTGAACATATACCGAATAGCTCTGATTTGCCAGATACGATTATTGAATCAATGGGACTCTACGTTGTACGACGAGAAGTTGCATTAAAATTAAAACGTAGAATTGGTGAACATCCATACCTATTGGAAATTGAACCGATCGAGAGTATCGATGTAAATTGGCCTAAAGATTTCGAATTGGCGAATTTAATAGCTATTGGTCTACGGGAAAAAGAGCGACGATTGTTTAATAACATTCGATTACTCTTATCGAGTTCTCTCCTCTCTGATATTCTTGATGATTTTGGTATAGAGGGCGTACTTTCTCATGATTTTAAATTGAACATTCCAGAAGCTAAAATTTTTGGCCGTGCCAAGACAATGCAAATAGAAGCTTGTACAGATGATGATGATTATAAGAAAATATATGAAAGTCTCAATCTCTACGATCACATCGTATCGAATGATATTATAGTGGTCGCAAATTATTCTCCAGAGTATGCATTCTTTGGTGAACTGAATGCCAATCTTGCAATTCGCTCCGGTGCCGTTGGAGCAATTATTGACGGCGTAACTCGGGATACACACGAAACGCAAATTATAGGTTTCCCGGTCTTTGCAAAAGGGAATTATTGTAAGGATACAAAGAAGCGTGGAATCGTAACTGCAAAGAATAGAACTATCATTATCGATGGCATTAGTATTCATAAAGACGATCTCATTTTTGGAGATTGTGATGGAATTGTAGTTATACCACGGAACCGGGAAAAAGAAATTCTTGAAGAGGCAATGAAAAAAATGAAAAATGAGCGGCAAATTCTTATTGATATTGCTCAAGGCATAGAAACAGATGAATTGGTGCAGCGATATGGATTCTTCTAATAACCGAACAACAAACTGTATTCTCACCTGCTATAATATCACCGACGAGCTCTTGATAGCTTTTAACAACTTACATCAAGAACTTCGTAAACATAATATCAATTTAGTTATTATAACCCAGGTGAATTTGCATGGATTGAACGCAGATATTATTCGTGTTCCATACTCATTGTATCAATATGGAAAAATAAGTCCACGTCAAGAGAATGAGATTGAAATCGACTCTCTTGCGATGGAGATAATAGAGCGAGAAGGCATTTTACAGAATGTTTCTTCAGAAGAATATAGCATTCTCTATAATGGATATCAGAATGCTTATCGTGCATTCGAAGAAATAGTTAAAGAAATAAAGCCTTCCTATGGAATGGTGTGGGGATCGACATTTCCACAATCTTTGGTTCACAGGAGAGTACTGCAGGAGTATAAAATTCCAGTTGTCGTTATTGAACGTGGTTTATTGCCACAAACCCTGATGTTAGAGGAAGTTGGACATGGCGTGGATTCGATTCTTGTTTGTAACAATGAACTATGGAACCGTTGGACGCAAAATTACTCAGAAAAACAATACCAATGTGCAAAAAATTATTATTTATCTCAGAAACCTGAAAAGTATTCTCAAGGTACGTATGTAACGAAAGATTTTTTGATCGAGAAGTACAATCTCCAGAATAAAAAAATCATTCTATTCTTAGGGCAGCATGATGGGTGGAGCGGACTTTTGCCACGGAACACAGAAGTATCAAAGTCGTTGTCTCCATGGTTCCCAACGACAAAAGATGCTCTCAATTTTTTACTTTCTTCTGTAGAAAAAATTGATCAAGGAATTGTTCTCTTCAAGCCCCATCCTCACGACCCCGAAGACTACGATTCTATTCAACATCATTCCCTGCAACTTGTGAAGGACGAAAATCTTTATTCCCTCTTTGAGCTAAGTAATGTTGTTGTTGCGATGTCAACGACTGCGCAATTTGAGGGGCTATGGTATGATAAACCTTTGTTACTCTTGGGGAAAAGTCAATTAAGCGGGAAATGTATTGCCTATGAATATTCTGGCGAAGATTCACTCGTCGATCTATTAAATAATAGCTTGATACTTAATGATTTTGAAAATAAGAAGAAGAATGCTCGATATTTTTTATATGGATTAATGAGTGATTTTCTCTATGGAGTAAATGATACTGTTCCCACACAGAGAAGGATTCGCGATCTTGCAAAAGATATTGCGAAGGTTATAACAGTACCGCCTCAAAAAACTAGTTTTGCAACAATGAAGATGAAATTAAAACCATTTGATATTGATGTTATAATAAATGAGGAAAGAAATAGTTTATCACACGAAGTTCGGCTTATTGCATTCTATTTGCCGCAGTTTCATCCAATTCCAGAAAATGATCAATGGTGGGGAAAAGGGTTTACCGAATGGACAAATGTAACAAAAGCTACTCCACTTTTTACAGGGCACTATCAGCCACATCTGCCCGCTGATTTAGGTTTTTATGATTTACGACTACCTGAAGTACGCAAACAACAAGCTGAACTTGCTGAGCAATATGGCATAGAAGGATTTTGTTACTGGCACTATTGGTTTAATGGGAAGCAGCTGTTGGGAAAACCATTTCAAGAAGTATTGGAAAGTGGCGAGCCAGACTTTCCATTTTGCCTGGCATGGGCAAATGAACACTGGTCTCGTCGTTGGAATGGTATGGAGCAAGACATGCTGCAGGAACAAATATATGGCGGCAAAGAAGACGATGAGGCGCATATTCAATGGCTGATTCCAGCATTCCGAGATAAACGATATATTACAGTAGATGGTAAACCGCTATTTTTAATTTATAATCCTTCGCACCTGCCAGATCCAATAAGTACCATTACTCTTTGGCGTAAACGAGTACAAGAAGCAGGGTTACCCGGAATCTATCTTGTTGCAATAAAATCACATGCGAAAAATTGGGAAAAGAATTGGCAAGACTTTGGCTTCGATGACCAGTTAATTTTTCAGCCTAATTGGGGGATCATTCGTAAAGCTTCAGAATTTATTGGATCTCAATACATTGCCCCTCCATTACAAAGTTTAGAAAATATCGATCCACTTAGGATAAATTACAGTGAGGCATGGAAATATCTGAGTGCTTTTCAAGGTAAAGGCGATGAAATTCATAGTGTTGTACCAATGTGGGATAATTCAGCAAGAAGAAAGTATCAACCGGTTATTCTTGAGGATCTATCGTCTGAAGAGTACAAACGTTGGCTTGCTCTGGAAATTGATCGCGTGAAAGGTAACCCACCATCTCATCGATTTGTGTTTATAAATGCATGGAATGAATGGGCTGAAGGGAACCATTTAGAACCAGATCAAAGGTACGGACGTGCATTTTTAGAAGCAACAAAGGAAGCCTTTCAAGCGCCACCAAGTGTTGTTGCAGAGGCATATTGCGATGTTGCCCTTGCTGCATTACGTTTGGGTGACGAAAATCGTTCTCAAATGTATCTCCAACGAGCTGAAGAGCTTAGCGATGTTAAAACAATTCGGAATATACTTCAACCTAAGCTTAGAAGGTTCAATGCTATAAGCAAGAATATGCAGGCTGTAACTGAATTCCAGAACGGGAATATTGATAAAGCGCTGGAAATTTTAGAACAAACGAAGCGAGAATATCCTGAGTATCTAATTACGAGTGAGAATTTAGCCAGATTGTATTATGAAAAAGAAGAATATGAGAAAGCTCTGCAGATTTTGTCTCCATTATTGAATAGTAAAAATAAAACATTATATCTCTCCGTGTTGGAAGGAGAATGTCAGGAAGCTATTGGACAAAAAGGCCGTGCAATATCCGCCTACCTTCAAGGGTGTTCCGCGATCAATGATCCTTATCGATGCCAACAACGAATTGCTGCCCTTGTGGAGAAACCAAATGGGGATGATGAAAAGCATCAAACATTTCCGTTGACGTCGATCATTATTCTTACATTCAATAATTTATCATACACACAGCAATGTTTAACATCGGTCATTCAGTATACAGATACGCCATATGAGCTGATCATTGTAGATAATAATAGTAGCGATGGCGCTCAGGATTGGCTAAAAGAATTTGCCTCAACACACCCCTCTTGTCAGCTTATCCTCACCTCAGAGAACCTCGGGTTCCCCGGTGGAATAAATCAAGGGTTGAAGCGAGCCAAAGGCGAGTATATTGTGTTGCTCAATAATGATACGGTTGTAACAAATGGATGGCTTCGAAATCTGATCAAAGTAGCTCAAAGTAATCCTCGAATTGGACTGGTTGGTCCAATGACCAATTCAGTTGATGGTCCCCAAAAAGATCGAACAGCGTGGTATGTGTCCCTAAAGCATATGGCTCGGCACGCAGAACGAACAGCAAAGATTTATAAAGATATAACATACGAAGCAGTAAAACTCAGGTTCTACTGCGTCTTGATAACGCGGCAAGTCCTTGAAGTTTGTGGCGGACTTGATGAACGATTTTCACCAGGGAATTGTGAAGATGATGATTACTGTCTACGCGCTCAATTAGCTGGATTTTCAATTGTAATTGCACGGAATGTTTTTATCCATCACTATGGTTCAAAGTCCTTTACTATTTCTGGAGCACGAAATTATAATGCTCTTATTGAAGAAAATAAAGTGAAGTTTAGAGGGAAATGGGGGATTCAAATCGAAGATATAGGAAGTAACACCAAGAAGGTTCGCTCTATTCCCTTGAAGTATCCTATCAACAAAGATGAATTTCAAGAGTCGGTGGAAAGAGCAATGTTTCATATACAGAGCAATGAATTTGAGCAAGGAATTCAATGGATTGAGAAAGCTATTGCAATTGCAGAAAAAGGAGGTCATTGGAATGAAGAAATAATAGGCGAAGAGGAATTTCTCAATCTTGCTGGGAAAGTTTCCTTAAGTTTGGGAAATCTTGAGCAGGCAAAGTTTTACTTTGAAAAAGAACTTCAAAAAAATCCACAATCCTCACGAGCATGTACTGACCTCGGTCGTACATTTTATCTTTCTAATTTATATGAAGCTTCGAAAACAATGTACGAATGGGCAGTATTGTATAATCCAGACAACGAAAAGGCAGTTAAGGGGCTCGCTACAGTGAATGAATTACTTGGTTTTTACTCGGAGCATAATTCCCTGGTTCAAGAAACCAATAAGGAGACAAATCAATGAACCAGGCTCAAAAAGTTCCGACCATCTCTTTGGCGATGATTGTAAAAAATGAAGAACATACGCTCCGTGAATGTTTGCGAAGCACAAAAGATTTTGTTAATGAAATGGTCGTTGTTGATACAGGTTCAACTGATTCGACTATGGATATTGCAAAAGAAGAAGGAGCAAAAGTTTACAAAACGGAATGGAGGGATGATTTTTCGTTAGCGCGAAATACTGCATTGCAATACTGTGCCTGTGAGTGGATACTACAACTCGATGCAGATGACCGATTAGTGGTAAAAGATCGTGATGCCGTATTTTCATTGTTGAATGGGTCGGAAGCGCTTGGATATATTGTTACTATTCATTCTATAGTAGAAAATGGTAATGTATTTGCTCCTGCGTTGAGATTATTTAAGAACCATCCATCAATTAAATACGAAGGGATTGTTCATGAACAAGTGTATAATAGTATCGAAAGACTTGGTGGGAAAATAATCCCTCTTCCTCTGATGATTGAACATTCCGGATATGAGAATCCAAAAATCCATAAAAATAAAGCTCAAAGAAATGTCTCGTTGCTAAAGAAGTACCTTTCTCAACACCCCGATGATATTACATCCATTCTTCACTATGGAATGGGACTTGTAACATTGCAACAGTATGGTGAAGCGAAAGAGCAATTAGAAAAACTCCTAAAGAATCCTTCAATGCCTGTAACTGGAAGGGTTCTTGCTTTCAATCTCCTTGGACAAATTGCAAATGAAGAAGGAAAAGCGGAAGAGGCGCTACAGTTTGCAGAATTATCACTTAAGGAGTTTGAAAACCAATTTTATGGAAGGAGTGTTGCAACAGTTGCGTGTATTCACCTAAAACAATACGAACAGGCATTGGTGTTTTTAAGAGAAATGGAAGAGATGTCTAAGAGGGATGACCTTACGAATCGTGTATTCTTCTATGATACACGACCACCGGATTCGGAACTCTTAGAACTTATAGGCGCATGCCTTGCAGAACTCGGTCATTATGATAAAGCCTTCGATTACTTCCTTAGGTCTCTTGAGATTGACTCAGGCTCTTCAACTGTTGTTCAACATATCCAGAGATTATTTGGGAAGGTTGAGATATCCGAAGCGTTCGGTAAACGCATCGAATCAATAGTAAAATCGAATTCGAAACATAATCCTTCCCTTCAGCTTCTCTGGATTGATTATCTAAGTTCGAAAGGAAAATATGATGCAGCAAAGGAGTATGCACTTAACCATTCGATCAATGTTCGCGAGGTATTGCCAATACAGGTTCGGTGGATGATTGAACGTGGAGAAGCAAACTCTGTAAATGATTTACTGCAATTATTATGAATAAGGGAATTCGTAAAGTTTTCAGTAAAGCAAAGGAAACCGAAATGGTGGATTTGATGCAAGCTAGTAATAACCTTAGCCACCGGTTAGGGAATCGGTTGCCGAGGTGGCGTATGGCATTTATCGAGGCAACAGTCTTTGCGAGTTTCTGGTTTAAACCTGGAAAAATTCCGAAGCCAAATATGATTTTAGAAATTTATTACAAAACGAAGATTTAGTTTTATTCTACTTATTGGCGATAGTGAAAAGATATCTAGAAAGGTGAGTATTATGAAAATGCTTGAATTCTCAAAAATTTGGAAAGTTTTGAAAAAAGGTAAAAACAATTTCAAGCTGCTTAAGTTTTATTTAAAGATGCCGATAATAGAAGTAGAGCAATAAAAAAGCTCAGTAAATAACGGGCAAGGAAGCCCAAATAATTAACAAAACATAAACCAATAATTACATGGAGGTAGTTATGGCATACTCATCAGGTGCACGCATAAACACCAATATCGGCGCTTACAATGCACTCAACGCATTAAACAATGTAAACCGAGAACTTGGCGTTCATCAACTTCGCCTTGCCACTGGCAAGCGCGTTAATTCAGCACAGGATGACGCATCTGGATATGTGATTTCCAAGAAAATGGATGCGCGCATTCGTGCGTTAACAGTTGCCCTCGACAATATGGGCGACGCTCAAAGCGTCCTCAGCACAGCTGAGAGCGGATATCAAACTGTTGCTGACCTTCTCGTTCAGATGAAAGAGAAGCAAACCCGTTTCCAGAATGGAAGCTGGAGCGACGAAGAAAAGAACGCAATTGTTTCAGAAATGGAACAGCTCCGTCAGGAAATTCGGGAAACCATCGGAAGCACCAAGTTCAATAATGTTGCTTTGATGGATGGTTCGTTTGCGAATGTTACTCTGTCTGCATCCAGCACATTGAAGGTTGGCGATAGCGGCACTTCAATCGTGGTTACAGGTATCGAGGTTTCAGGCGCAAAACCAAGTGCAACGTACAATATGACATACGCCAGCGGAAATGTTACGTTGACGAATGCCGCTGATGCAACCGATACGCAAACTGTAGCGGCAAAGGCTGCAGCTGGTCAAGGCGAAGCGCAAACCCTCGACTTCGACCGACTTGGCATTAAGATATCGTTACTCTCCAAGGGCGCTGCTACAGCAGCAGAAGTTGCAAGTGAACTCGATGGACTAGGAGGTGGAAGCGATATAGTCACGAGCGCCGGAACAAATCGCAGCTTTGAAGTCGGTGGAAATGCATTGCTCGCCATCAACTTCGAAAATCTTACATCACTGGGACTTTATGGCACTGAGATTCAAACGACAAATGCGGGCACAGTGAATATCGATGCTGATCTTGCCACAGTGAATAGCGCTATTGGCGATATTGGTGCATTATTGTCTCGATTGACTACGAAAGAGGCTAATTTGAATGCATCGATAACCAATACGCAAGCTGCGCAGAGCAGAATCGTTGATGCGGATATTGCCAAGGAGCAAATTGCAGCAGTGAAATTGCAGATACTGCAACAGACTGCTACGGCACAGCTGGCGCAAGCCAACCAGTCGCCTCAAGTCTTCTTGACGCTCTTCCGTTAATCTGGAATCACGGATTGAGGGGCTTCGAACGGATGCGGAGTCCCTCTTTCCGCTTTTAAACAACATCACGCAATGAGTACGAGAATGTGAGGTTACTATGCAGGCAGCCTTAAAGAGAGAAAGTAATGAAGAGATTGTAGGAACTTCAGTTCTAAGGAATGTTCCGATAAAGCAATTGAATATTGCAGCACAACAATATCGTCGGGAGCAATATCTTAATCTTTCCCCGGTTGAGGTAATTAAAAAACTCTATGACGTTGCAATCATGGCGTGTAAGAAACATGACAAAACTCTTGCAAATAAAGCCGTAACAGAACTTATTGTAGGTCTAAATTTTGACTATCAGGATATATCGGTTGGATTGTATCGCCTCTATCAGTATGTCAAGTATAGTTTACGTCAGGAAAAATACGATGAAGCGGAAAACGTATTAAATGAACTACGCGGAACGTGGATGGAAGCATTTCATTTAGATGATAAGTGAAAGGGGGAAATAATGGCAACAACATCTTCTGTATCAAGTACAACATCATCGAGTCTGACATCTCAAATTGATACTATGGTAACGCAATATAAAGCTACTCTCGTCTCGCAATACGTTACACCGCTGGACGATAAAAAGACGACGCTTCAGGCTCGACTGAATGCATTAGCAACTCTAAAAACAAAATTGAAATCACTAAGTGATGCAGCAGCTACACTTACTGGATCATCTGGCTTAACAAAGTTTAAAGCTTATTCTGTTGAAAGCAGTAATACCTCGGTTGCTACCGCAACCGCTTCTTCTTCTGCATCAGCGGGCTCTTTTACGCTTTTTGTATCATCGCTTGCAAAAGCAGATACTGTTCTCTCTTCAAGAATGACGAGCGCCGGAACATCAATCGCGGCGAATGAATTTACGTCTGAAGAGCAAACAGCAGGCGAAGCGACACGCGAGCTTCGAGTTAAAGTCAATGGAAATGAAGTTGCCACTATTTCTATTGCTCTCACCAGCTCCGATACAGACCGAACTGTAATGGAAAAAATTAGAGATGCAATCAATAATTCTTCGGCTGCTTCACAATACGTATCTGCAGCTGTTGTATCCGATACTTCGACAACTTCTCGTTTAACACTCTTGAGCAAAAGTACAGGTACGGAGAACTCGTTAAGTTTTGAAGATGTTTCGGGAACGCTCCTCGATAACATTGGACTTTCAGATGAAGTTATATCAAATCGCACCGGCTCGACATCGACAATAGCAGGATATGTAGTAAGTGATGCAAATAACCTGAATGCTCAATTTGTACTGAACGGGGTAGATTTTATAAGTGGTACCAACACGATTGCCAATGTTCTCCCTGGAATTACATTACAATTAAAATCGGCACAATCACCGACAGATTCTCCGGTTCAATTAAACGTCTCGAGTGATACTTCCACAGTTCAATCTTCTATCCAAAGTTTTATTGATGCATATAATTCAGTTATTACATACATCCGGCAACAGACTGCAGTAAATCCCGATTCGGGCACTCGCCAAATTTTTGCCGGCGATATGATGGTTACACGTTTGCGTATTTCGCTGCAATCGTACATGTCGCAAGCGGTAAGCGGAATTACATCGAATTACAACGCCCTCTTCAAAGTCGGGATAACGCAAAAAAGCGATGGTACACTAACAATTAGTGATTCTTCAAAACTATCTACAGCATTGAAAAATGATGTGAACTCAGTGATTAACCTCTTTGGCTATTCCGATGATTCATCGAATAAAGGAGTAGCAGTTCGAATTCAAAACGCATTGAGCGGACTCATTGGCTCTGATGGACAAATCGAATCAACACGTACAACATTAAATTCACAAATGACATCAATAAAAAGTCGAATTGATGCGGCGAATTTGCGCGTTACCAAACAAGCAGAGCAGTACAAAGCTCAGTTTACCAAACTGCTTGCAACCTATCAGGAAATGGTAGCTCAACAAACATACTTACAATCTCTCACGGACGCGCTCTATTCGTATTATTATTCATGAGGTGTGTTATGATAACTGTACAGGCAATTGGTAATGAAAATGTTTTCCCGGTAGGGAATATCACTCTCGATCCTGAAAGACAATCGTCAACACAGCAACAACAGTCTACGAATCGGTTAAGTAATGAGGAAATAACAGGAATAGTGGCAGAGTTGAACAAAGCAATGGAGATGGTAGGCACAACGCTAGCGTTCTACGTTGATGAAGATACAAAGAAAACTGTGGTAAAAGTAATGGACTCGAAATCAGGGGAAGTAATACGGCAGATTCCTCCCGAAGCAATGCTGAAAGTATCTCAGCGCATTGCAGAATTATTAGGAATACTTATTGACCAGACATTGTAGAGAGGTAGACTGTGATTGAGAAACAACATAATGAATCCAGCGAGAATACAATGGATGTCGTTGATATTCTCATTCAAACGCTGGAACAGGTAAACACGCTGACTTCATCATTGAAAGAGAGTGCGCGACAACTGAACGAATCTGAACTTGATGCAGGATTGGCAAAGCGTAAGGATCTTTTGAAGCAAGCGGAAGAGTTAAAACAAAGAATGTTGAGCGTAAAGGCAACTCCTCAGGAACGTGAACAACTCTGGCAACAGCTTGCTCCCGTTTTAAGTGCAGTAACAAAAGCCGACGATGAGTTTGTAGCTCTTGTCGAAAAGAAGAAGAATGAATTAGGCGAGATGCTTGCCTCTCTCTATCGTCAGCAAAAAAGCGAACAATATGTCGGTGGAGGGTACAATGAACATCAATGAAATTTCTGGGAATCGGCTTCCCTTACAGGGAACAACTTCTAAAAAAAACCAATACGAAAAGCCTGTTGATGCGTTGCGAAAGGACACGGTGGAGCTTTCGGATGAAGCTCGAGCGCGCTTCCTCAGCGACAATGCAAAACGATTAGAAGAAATACAGCAGAAGATTTCTGATGGATTCTATAATCAACAAGAAGTGATGGAACGAGTTGTGGATGCTTTGCTTAAGGAGTTACTGTAGAAATGGCTCGGAAAGGAAACAAAATGTCGACGAGCGCAATTCTTGCAAGGGGTCTTGACCTTTGCGCTCAAATTAGCCAGATGAGTTTGCAAGCGGAACGGATCGCTCAGGACAGCGATCGTCTCGTCGTCTCTTTCGATGTGTACTGCGATTTGTTAGAGTACTCTCTCTTCCTTCAAGGTTGTAATGGCGAAGAGAATCCAACATTAGAGGATTTTCTTTTAGCGGATGAACTATTATTCGAAACGAATGGAAAAAAATTATCAGTTCAAATCGATTTCTTCCTTCCTATCAATTCTATTATTATTAGTCCAAGCGTACGTACGTGATATTTAAAATCCAAAACAAATTACGCCGACTGCCTCCATAAGATTCACTTTTAATTCAGATCGATGTTTACTATCTTCAGTATGGAAAAGGAAACGCAATACCATCCAACAAATTATCGTTCAATTTTTCTGGAAAGTATGAAAACAAAACGTACAATCAGAGTCGTAGTTGCTGATGATCATTTGGTTGTGCGGCGCGGTATCGTTGCGGTTCTTTCATTGAATAAAGAATTTGAAGTAGTTGGCGAGGCGGCTGATGGCGCTGTGGCTCTTCAGCTAATCCAAGACACGGATCCTGATGTTGTCATTATGGATATTGCAATGCCAGTAAAAGATGGCGTGGAAACGACACAAGAAATTCGGTCGAAATATCCCCACATAAAAGTACTTGTACTTTCAGGATACGATAATGCAGATTATGTTTATAAAGTATTAAAGAGTGGAGCTAATGGATATATTCTAAAAACTACCTCTCCCGAGGAACTCTATGCTGCAATCAAAGCAGTGTACTCCGACAACGCATTTTTTAGTCCGCAGATTTCTAAAATTCTTTTGGATCATTTTTCCCATCAAAGTAGTGAACATCAACAAAAAGAACCATCGAAGGGAACTAGTGGTATACTCTCAGAACGAGAATGTGAAGTGTTAAAATATATTGCGCTTGGAAAAAATCACCAGCAAATTGCCGATGAACTTCATATCAGCGCTCGCACCGTTGATACCCATCGTAATAACATTATGCGGAAGACAAATCTCCACGATACAGCAAGTTTAGTTCGGTACGCAATCCAGGAAGGAATTATTTCCGTCCCCCACAAGTGATGTGAGCACTTTACTAATCTACTCCCTTCCCTATAAGTAATTCCTACTACGCTCTACTATGTATCATTAAAATACGTAAAATCAGGTATTGCGAACCTTTGGTTAATATTGTACAATTGTTCTGTATTCTTCAGAACAAATAAATAAGTGGGGATAGTTTCACAAATGAATACGAACAATGCAAAATTGAGTCAACAGGATGTAACCCTTCTTGTGGTTGATGATATACCTGAGAACTTAGAATTATTTTCCGATGTGTTACTTGATGAGGGATATAATGTTGTTACAGCAGAGAGCGGAATGCAAGCGCTCGAGATTTTATCCAATCGTCCGGTAGACCTTATTGTTGCGGATGCTCTGATGCCAAAAATGGATGGATTGGAATTCTGTAAACGGGTAAAAATGAACGACGCACTGCGTACCATTCCATTCATCATTTACACCGGAAATTATATCGACCCCGAAGAACAAGAGCTTGCAAAGAGCATCGGAGTCGATCGGTATGTTATGAAATCCAACGGGTTAAATGGACTTATAGTTTCGATTGAAGAATTGTTAAATCTAACGTCGAACACGGAAACAGCGTCAGCGCCTGCAACATCTTCTTATCAGCAAATAGATGAACAAAGTTTTCTTGAGCGTCACCATACGATTGTAACAAAGAAACTCGAAGAGAAAATGAAAGAGCTGGAACAATATGCGGAAGTGCTTACACAAAGAAATAGGGAGTTGATGATTTCCGAAAGTCGCTACCGGGGATTATTCGAACATGCTGTTGTAGGGATCGTTGTACTCGATTGTTCAACGAAAAAAATTATAGATGTGAACAGACAATGTTGTGCGTTCTTTGATTGTAATCGAGAGGAAATTTTAAATGGCGGTTCATTACCACTTTTTGATAATGAAGGAAACCAGATAGACGTGTTTTCGATTGTAACGCCGCAAGGAATTGAAGCTCGGCTTAAGCGGCACAATAAGTCCGACCTCTATGTTGAAATAAATGCCGGTCCGATTGACCTACCGGAAGATACTGCTTCGATGCTGCTTTTCTTGCGCGATATTACTGAACAAAAAAGGGTTCGTGAACAAATGTTGCAGTCTGAACGAATGTCAACGATGGGAAGGATTGCGGCAGGAATTGCCCATGAGATTCGAAATCCTTTAGCCGGAATTTCTCTCAATCTTCAATTTCTCGAACGGCGGATACAGCAAAACTCTCCAGAACATGATTCAGTAGCCGCATCGCTTGAAGGTGTAGCCCGGATTCAACAGGTTATCGAGGATACGCTTGGTCTTGCGCGTGTAAAGCCGCCATCGTTCCAACAAGAAGATATCCATCAGTTAATCGAGAGGACTCTTGGCTACTTAAAATTAGTCTTTCGTCAAAAATCGATAAAACTCGAAAAGCAGTATGCTCCATCTCTGCCAAATATTCAGGTCGATGCCAGCCAGATTCAGCAGGTAATATTGAATATTATTGAGAATGCAGTTGATGCTTCACAGGAAGGCGGAGTGATTGTCATTTCGACTGAAGAAAAAATGTTCAGCAGCGAGGAAGACAAAAAATATGTAAAAGTCTCTGTTCGGGATTTTGGTATTGGATTTCCACCGGAGGTTCTTGAAAATCTCTTTGAGCCTTTCCATACAACAAAAACGGATGGCACTGGACTTGGACTGATGTTGTCAAAATATATTATTGATCGTCATCAAGGAATTATTGAAGTTGAAAATGCTCCTGATAGAGGGGCGTGTGTGAGTATTTATTTACCAGCTTAGAAAGGATTAAGCATGACAAAAGGTCGTATTCTTATTGCAGATGATGACCATTTACTCATTGTATCGATGAAGAATCTCCTTGTAGAAGCAGGATATGCAGTAGAGACAGCGGAGAATCGGAGCGAGTTTTTTACGAAACTTGGCGCCAGTAATCCCGATGTTGTATTATTGGATGTTTACTTGGGTGAAGACAACGGATTGGAAATTCTTCAGCAAATGCACACTGATGGATGGAAAACGCCTGTCATTGTTATGACGGCTCATTCAGAGGTTGCAGTTGCTGTGCGTGCAATGAAAGAAGGCGCTGTAGAATTTCTTGAAAAACCATTTGATACTTCATATCTCTTTCTTCTCCTTGATAGAACGCTTGATTTTGTTCGTCTTGAATCGAAAGTAAAACTTCTTCAGGAGGAGTTAGAAGAGCAGTGGACCCACAGTGGATTCATTGGAAAAAGCGCTGCTCTGCGTAGAATTCTTGAAGTTGCTGAACGTTTTGCTCAAAGCGATAGTACAACAATTCTCATCGAAGGCGAAAGCGGCGTGGGGAAGGAACTATTGGCGCGATATATACACCAGAAGAGTATTCGTGGTTCGAAGCCATTCATTGCGTTGAACTGTGCAGCAATTCCAAAGGATCTAGCGGAGAGCGAATTTTTTGGCTATGAGCGTGGAGCGTTTACAGGCGCTATAGAAAAAATGAAACAGGGAAAATTCGAGCTTGCAAATGGCGGCACAATTCTCCTCGACGAAGTTGGCGAACTTTCACTTGATATGCAGGTTAAGCTCCTTCGCGTGCTGGAAGAGAAAAAATTCTATCGACTTGGGGGTACACGTGAGCTTACAATTGATGTTCGTATTGTTGCGGCTACCAATCGTAGTCTTGCAAAGGAAACAGAAGCCGGTCGATTCCGCGAAGATTTATTTTATCGCTTAAATGTTGCTACCATTCATATCCCTCCTCTCCGTGAGCGGAAGGATGATATTGAACCACTTGTCATTTCATTTGCTCAGGAATTTGCAGAGAAATTTAACAAACCAACCCCTCGCATATCGAGCGACGCTTTAGAATTGCTTTCGGGCTTACCATGGAAAGGGAATGTGCGAGAGCTCAGGAACTGCATTGAACGAGTTGTACTACTTTATGATGTTCCTGTGTTGACGGCTTCGCATTTTTCATTTATGGAAACCGGTGGGATTCACACAACGCGCTCTTCACATCAAAGTGGCGATAAATATTATCTTCATGTTCCAGATACCGGAGTAAAAATGAACGATGTCTTAAAAGATCTAATTTTGAAGACGCTCGAAATTACAGGCGGCAATCAGGTGCAGGCGTCGAAAATCCTTGGAATCACTCGAGCAAAATTACGCTATAAAATGGAACAATTGGGAATTAAACCTGAGGGTCGGACGTACAAAACTGTTTCATAAATATGAAAACATTGCGATGCTTAACATTGTAACTTCACTGCAGTCTTTTAATTTTTTTATTCTGGAAGTGAAAAACAGTTGCTATAAAATTTTCTGAATAACAAAGAATTTAAATTTTTATGGAAGAACTAATTTCTGTACAACGTGGAAACGGCGAACTAATTTTGATTGTTGATGACGAAGAATCTATGTTATTCCTTGCGCAGGAAATATTAGAAGAGCAAGGGTATCGAGTAATGGTTGCAAAGGATGGCGCGGAAGCGGTTGATTTGTATCAAACGCACTGGCAGGAAATCGATCTGGTGATTCTCGACCTTATTATGCCAGTGAAAGACGGCGGTCAGGCATATCTAGAAATGAAAGACATTAACCCAAACATTAAAGCGTTTTTCTGTTCAGGTTATACGTTTGGAAAAATTATAACCGAGCTTCTTGAACACGAAAATCTTTTTGCTGTGCAAAAGCCATTTCAAAATGAAGAGCTTCTAGCGACCGTTTCCAAAGTATTAAATTCTCATTCCAAGCAGTAAAGCACACCCCGGCTATTCAACGTCCCGAGCTTTCGTTTTACAATATTTCTACATGTGGTGAAATATCGACAGAAATTATTCCTTTTGTCTTTTCCACCGTATTGTAGTCTTCTAAAAACTTAAAAAAATGCCCTTTCTTTTTCATTTGGTACGGTATAATGTTTGTATAAATCAATGAAAAAGGAAAATGAAAGGATAAAGTATGGATATGATTGAAACTCCTGCAGAAGTCAAAACGTTGACAACAATATTTAAACAATGTCCACTTTGCGGAAAAATTTGGAGAACGAGTGATGAATTTTTGCAGGATCCGGAACTTCATTTAAATGGCTATCAAGGTAGTTTGTTCCGGCTCTTTGAGGGAAGAGACCAGCGGGGGTTATTGTTATTTACGCATGTTGCAGTACACTGTGGTACAACATTGGCATTTAATGCTGAAGAATTTAGGATGACAAAAAAAAATAAACATCCGTAAGGAGAGTATAATGAAAGCAAAAAATACTTTATGGATTTGCAGGAAAGATGGTACGGAGATTTGCCGTGAGTGCAAGCATCCATTGTCAGAGTACGGGGAAAGCCATTATCCTGATTGTCGATACTATTTTCTTGACGATGAATATGATAATGATGAAATAGAAATTAACTATAAACAACGGAGCGAGTATATTAAAACCGCTGCATAGAGAATGCATGCGTACTGGAGCGTTAGAATGTTAATAATTAATTAAAAAGGGAGTTCATTATGGAAGATACAGTCAATAGCCAAAACGAACTGAAGCAATCGGACGAAATTCTACAATTAGTCAGCTTTAATATTGGTGAAGAAGAATTCGGCGTTGATATTTTGAAAGTACAGGAAATCAATCGGATGCTGAATGTAACTCGAGTCCCAAATGCGCCAGAGTACGTTGAAGGAGTAATCAATCTTCGAGGCAAAGTTATTCCGGTTGTAGATTTAAGGAAGCGATTTGGTTTACCGCCAAAAGAGCATGATAAGAATACACGAATAATTGTAATTGAATTAAGCGGCAAGACGGTTGGATTTGTAGTCGATTCTGTCAAGGAAGTGCTCCGAATTCCAAAGAGCGTTACGGAACCGCCACCGGCGCTTGCGACGAATATCAATGCAGATTACATCACCGCGGTTGGAAAGCTCGACGATCGTTTACTCACTTTGCTTGATATGGAACGAGTATTATCGAATTAACATTTTTCTCCATAGCGTTATTTTCCTCTTTTCATAATATCGAGGCGCAGCGCGTGGTTAATTGAAAGGAAAAACAATGCCATTAGTACAATGGAGTTCAAATCTTAGTGTTGGCGTGCCGTCGCTGGATGCTGAACATAAACAACTGCTAGAACTCATCAATAAGATGCATGAGGCGATGCAGCGAGGCGAGGGAAAGACAGTGGTGGCAAATATACTTGATCAGTTGATTCGATATACACAAACCCACTTCAAGCATGAAGAAGAAATAATGGCAAAAACACGGTATCCCCAGGCGGCTGTTCATTCATTACATCATAATCAACTCACAAAAAAAGTTCTTGAACTCCAAAAAGAACTTGCAAATGGAAGCGTATCAGTTACTCTGGAAGTAATGAATTTCTTAAAATCATGGTTGCAAGATCATATAATAAAGATGGATAAGCTCTACACGCATCATTTTCAAAACAACGGAGTACAGTAGATTAATAAAGAGGAAGTATTACACAGATTCGAATAGATGTGTAATTTCATTTTATCATGGAAGAGATATGGTAGCACATGGACGTGTAAAAAAAAGCTGGCTCCAGCTTGCACTGATTGTAATCGTTGCAGCTCTCTATGTGGGGAGCTTTAATACACTCTATCCATATCTAGAATTTTTTACAGGTTCTATTTCGTTACTTCCTATTGTATTAGCTGGTATATTTTTTCAAGTATGGGGGGGGATCATTGTTGGTGTTATCATCTCGGCGATTAACTACTTCCTTTTCAGAGTTTCAGAGGTAACAGTAACGAATACCTTTCTTTCCTATGTAATACCAAACAGTTTAGGAATACTCGTTGGAGCGCTGGTTGGATGGTCACGACGACTGTACATTAAACTTCAAGACTTAGTAAAAGAAGTATCCGATGACCGTACTACGTTAGAATCTTCGTTATCAAAAAGCCAAATGATAGAACATGCGCTTACAGAGTCAGAGACGAGATTTCGCCAGCTCTTCCGTGCGACCAGCGATATTGTATGCTTCGTTGACCAGGGGGGATTTATAACAGAAGTAAATCCAGCTGGAGAAGAATTTATTGGCTATGAAAGCACGGTCCTGCGGGAACTACAATTTACAGACATCCTTGTGCCGGAGTACTGTGAGCGTGTTAAACGAATTCACTTAAGACAATTTATTCAAAATGTAGATAGCGTATCGAACGAAGCGGCATTCATTACAAACTCCCGTCAGGTACGATGGTTAGCGTACAGTGCAACGCTTATCCACTTGCCCGATGGAACCTTTGGCTTCTACATCCTTGGGCGAGATATTACTCATCAAAAAGATTGCGCTGAAAGCGTTAGACGTGAGCAGGAAGAACTCGAGCGGAAAATTTTAGATAGAACGGCAGAACTAACAAAAGCAAATCAAGCTCTGCAAATTGAAATTCAGGATCGAGCCTGGATTGAAAATGCTCTCCGAGAAAGCGAAGATAAATATCGTTCGCTTGTGGAAAATCTTGACGATGTTGTATTCCGACTTGAAGCAGATAATACCATTGCATTTATCAACACTGCATGGGAACGAATGACTGGTTACTCCATATCAGAAAGCGCTGGCAAGAATTTTCTTATGTATGTTGCTCCGGAATCACAATCCTATATTACGTCGCTGATGGAACAAATTAAGGCAGGCACAATTGAAAATAAAACTTGCGAATTTATGCTTAAGACAAAATCTGGGCATACCCGATGGATCAATATGCAATTTATCCCATGTTACTCCGATGGCGAAGGGTATGCTGGGATAGAAGGACTTTTGCATGATATTACGGACATAAAAATTGCTGAAGACGCGCTTCAGAACTCAAAAGATTTTCTCGATCAAATTGTTAACTCGATCAGTGAGCCAATTTTTGTAAAAGACGATGGGCATCGCTGGGTGTTAGTCAACGATTCATTTGCCGCCCTCATCGGACAACCGAAAGACGCCATACTTGGAAAGAGCGATTATGATTTTTTGCCAAAAGAGCAAGCAGATGTTTTTTGGGAAAAAGACGCAACTGTGCTCGAGTCAGGATTAATTAACGTCAATGAGGAAGTAATCCGAAATGCAGAGGGTGAAGATCGGTTAATTTCAACGACGAAGCGTCTGTATCAAGATGATCTCGGACACAAATTTATTGTTGGAATTATAAGGGATATTACGGAAGAAAAGAAATTTGAGCGACGTATCAGTGATTTGAATGTTGAACTTGACAAACGTATCCGTGAGCGAACGCTCGAGCTAGAATTAACAAACCAGGAACTTCGCGGCGAAATTATAGAACGTAAGAGAGCCGAAGAGCAACTTCGGCTCTTTGAACATGCTTTCAAAAGTGTGCACGAAGGCGTGTTCATTACAACGCTGCAAGGTACGCTCTTGTTTACAAATCCTACATTTTGTTCAATGTATGGCTATTCTCTTGATGAATTAGAAGGGAAAAATATATTTGATATCGTAAAAAACGGCGATTTAGCAGATATGTATGGGTCGATACTTTCGCCGGATTACAAAGAGCACGGATGGGAAATCAAACTTCAGCAGATGAGGAACACGGGAGAATCCTTCCTTATTCACCTATCGTTATCTGTCATCCGAAATTCTGAAGGAACTCCTCTGAGTTTTGTCGGATTTGTAAAAGATATATCTGAGGACGAGCGGATTTCAGAGACGTTACGGCACCTTTCAAATGCAATTGAGCAAAGCCCTGTTGCAATAGTAATAACAGATCTCAAAGGGAATATTGAATATATCAACGAACAATTTTGCTCCATAACCGGTTATGCCAAAGAAGAAATTAGCGATAAAAATATTCGTATTCTCAAATCAGGAGAAACCAAACTGGATGAATATCGTGAACTATGGCAGACAATAACATCCGGGAGCGAGTGGCGTGGTATTTTCCATAACAAAAAGAAAAATGGAGAACTCTATTGGGATTCCACTATCATTTATCCGATGAAGAACGAAAGCAATGTAATTACACACTATATCGCATTTAAGGAAGATATTTCTGATCAGCGGAAACTTGAAGCGCAAATTCGTCGCTCCCAGAGACTTGAAGTCATTGGAACTCTTGCTGGCGGAATAGCGCACGACCTCAACAATGTGCTTTCACCGATTTTGATGGCAGTTCAACTTCTACGAATGAAAATTTCCGACCCCAAAGGATTACAATTATTAACCACGCTTGAAGCAACGGTGAATCGCGGCGCTGACATTGTTAAACAAATTCTTGCCTTTGCACGAGGAAATGAAGGTGAGCGGATGCTTTTACAACCGAAGCATCTATTACGAGAGGTTTACGAAATTATGCAGGAGACATTTCCACGTCAAATTTCTGTTCAGGCGGAGATTCCAAAAGATCTATGGCCTGTTGTAGGAGACGCTACGCAACTTCATCAGGTCTTTATGAATCTTTGTGTAAATGCGCGCGATGCAATGCCGCATGGAGGAGGACTTACCATTCGGGCTGAAAATGTGGAATTGACCGAGAAGCAAGCGTCTCTCCACGTCGATGCCAAGCCTGGACCGTATGTTATGATCTCTGTGATAGATACAGGCATTGGAATTCCACAAGAAAATCTCGATAAAATCTTTGATCCATTCTTTACAACAAAAGAAGTTGGAAAAGGAACCGGGCTCGGATTAGCAACCGTGCAAACGATTGTTCGGTCGCATCAAGGGTTTGTAACAGTTTATAGTGAAGTTGGACATGGAACAAATTTTAAGGTGTATGTGCCAGCGGCTCAAAATACTTCCTTCAACCAACAACAGTTAAAATCGTCAGAGCCTCCAAAAGGAAAAGGCGAATTGGTATTGCTAATCGATGATGAAATTTCCATTCGGGAGGTGACAAAGCAACTTCTTGAAAATAGTAATTATAAAGTAATTGTTGCGAAAGATGGAGCAGAAGCGCTAGAGCTTTTCAAAACGCATAGAAACGAAATCGACGTTGTTATTACAGATATGATGATGCCAAATATGGATGGCGCGGCAGTGATCCAGGAATTAGCGCGGCTTAACCCACAGACGAAAATTATTGCAGCCAGCGGACTGGTGAGTAACGAAAATGTTGCCGATATCCATTCGCCAAATGTTCATGCATTTTTACCGAAGCCATATAAAGCAGAGAAACTTTTTTGGGTGCTTGATGCATTGCTGCATTGAAATAGTGGTGAAAATTCACCTCGTGGCGGGTATTCGCCAATGTTCTTTTGATCATTTATAAAAATGTGATTTTTTATAGCATAAGGTTCTTTATTCGATGGCATACAAATTGGAAATTTAATACAGATGAGGATTTGTATGGAACAACAAACAGAAAATATCGATGTTACTTCTCTTGCAAAAGCGCTATTAACAAATGAAGATTCGTCTATTCGCAGGAATGCGGCAGAACAATTGGGAGCCTCTGATAGCTTTACCGCAATTGCGGCGCTTGCCAATGCGCTACGTGATGAAAACAAAGGAGTTCGGGATGCTGCACAGCGGTCGCTCCTTGCAATTGGTAATGAGCATGTTGCAGCAGCGGTGGTAGACTATTTGATTGATACAAACATTACGACACGAAACTCGGCGGCAGAAATTCTTATCAAATTAGGTACGTGCGCTATTAATGCCGTACTGCCATTTCTCTTTGATGCCGATCATGATGTTCGGAAGTTTGCTGTCGATATTTTAGGTTTTATCGGAGATAGTAGTCCGGTTGAGCATCTTCTGCCGCTTCTTAACGATCCCGACGATAATGTCGTTATCTCGGTTGTTGAAGCGCTTGGAAACATGCGTTCTCAGCATGCGATAAAAGACTTAATCAGAATCTATGAACAGCGGGATGATTGCAAAGCCGCGGTGGCTGAGGCGCTTGGGAAAATAGGCGGGGACGAAGCTTCCGATTTCCTTCTTCAAAAATTCTGTGAACAGGTACTCGATACAAAATCCGATCGATTATTGCTCTATACGCTGCTAGAAGCTTTAGGTACCGCTGGAAATAAAAAAGCAGTAACCATCCTTCGTGAGCAGGTTGGAATATTGAAAGGGAAACTGCGCTCGTTGCTTCTCCATGCGTTAGTACAAATTTGCAATCGATATCAAAATGGTCATATCGATTGGAATCAGTATAAACAATATTTACTTGAAGCGCTTACTGAAGACGAGCGAGAAGTTCGGAAAAGCGCCATCCATGCCTTAAATACTATTCTCGATGATGATGTTACAAATGCGTTGCTGCTTTTGCTAGGGAAAGACGATGAAATTGATAATATGCTCATATCTCTTTTGCCACAACGTCATCATTTTTTAAAAGCCGTTGTCAATATAATGGCGCAGGGTGAATTTAAAATCTCGAAATCATTTCTCTTAGCGCTGCAGCAATACTTGAAAACGCTAACGTATACGCATTTTCATTCGGACTTTATAAAGAATGAGGGACAAGTTTTACCAGAACTCAGTAGACTATTGGGAGAACAATGGCTTAGCGCCGACGAGGAAATGCGTCCTCTAATCATTGATTTGTTATTTCGAATCGATGGCGATCAAGCGACTGAGTTTCTGACTGACATTACAGAGTATCCTGATCCTTGGCTAAAAATGCAAGTTATTGAATTGCTGGGACCGGTATCGGATCGGCGAGCAACAGAATTTTTATTTCGTTTTCTTAGCGATGAAGATGAAATGGTGAGGCAGTTAGCGGTGTCAATATTAGAATTGAAAGGATACTCAGGAGAAACGTGCCAGACGCCGAAAGCTGAGGTTTAACTATGGGAATTTCAGTACAGTCTGCAACAATGCCTTCTCTCTCAGTTTCGACTTCACCGAAGTTACCGGATGAAACGTTCAAACAACTCCGTGAGTATATCTATCAAAAGACGGGTATCTATTTTCAGGATAGCAAAAAATATTTACTCGAAGGAAGGTTAGGGAAAAGGGTGCAATTTTTAGAGCTGAAAGGATTTGATGACTACCTTCAATTGCTCAGGAGTTTACGCGGACAGGAAGAACTGCCGTACCTCTATGAAGCTGTAACCATTAATGAGACATTTTTTTTCCGCAATGAACCGCAGTTCGAAGTGTTTGAAAAAACACTAATACCAGAGATTATTGCTCGGAGAAGTACAAATGGAAAATCCCGACTTCGAATATGGAGCGCTGCAAGTTCCTCTGGGGAAGAAGCGTATACCATAGCAATTATCTACTTAGAGAAGTTGAAGCCAAAGTATCCATGGCTCGATATTGAAATTGTTGGCACAGATATAAACGATGCTGTACTAGACATTGCGCGTAATGGAATCTATCGTGATTATTCTATCAGAAATATTCCTCCGAATTATTTAGAAAAATATTTTACTAGGTCGGATGGGCGATACTATCTGTCCGATCAGGTAAAGCAATTAGTACGATTTGAGAATCTTAATCTCTATGATCGAGTGAAAATGAAGCGTATGAGTCAATTCGATGTTGTCTTTTGCTGTAATGTTCTTATCTACTTTGATCAAAAATCAAAAGTGCAGGTTGTGTCCGACATTTATGATGCGATGAATGCTGGAGGATACTTATTTATAGGATATGCTGAAACTCTGCATGGAATATCGTCGGCATTTAAATTAATGAATTTTCCTAAAACCGTTGTATATAAAAAGGAGTGAGAAGCCATGAAGAAGTGTATTCTCGTGGTTGACGATTCCACCACAGTACGAAAATTTGTTTCTGTTTCGTTAAGTATGCAGGGTTTCGAAGTTGTTACTGCATGCGATGGAATGGACGCGCTCGAAAAACTTCCAGAGCGGAAGTACGATCTCATCATCACAGACCTCAATATGCCAACGATGGATGGATTCGAGTTTATCAAAAATCTTAAAAGCAATCCTGACTACAAGGATCTGCCGGTTATCATTTTAACATCGCTCTCCGATGCAACAAATAAAGAGGAGGGCGTCAAACTTGGCGTTAATTCATACGTTGTCAAGCCATTTAGTTTAGAAAAAATTCAATATGAAGTATCGAAATATATATCATGGAGCGATCAATAATGGATATGAAATTTCTCGTCGTCGATGATTCGTTAACAATGCGTCGGATTGTGATCAACGCCTTAAAAACATTAGGTTATGAAGGGATTGTTGAAGCCAGCGACGGCAAAGAAGCTATTGCGAAACTTATGACTGAAGGGGTGAACTTCGTTATTACGGATTGGAATATGCCGGAGATGAACGGACTTGAACTGACAAAATGGTTGCGGAGCAATCCTCAATTTGAAAACATTCCGATTTTGATGGTGACAACTCGCGGCAATAAAGATGATGTCATTGAGGCAATGAAAGCACGCGTCAATAATTATATTGTTAAACCCTTTACGCCACAGGGATTAAAAGAAAAAATTGAACAGGTTATGAAATCAGTCAGTGTGGACAACTGACATTTCACAAGGAGAATTTATATGAGCTCTGACTATCCAAATAATGCAGCAATTATGAAAGATGTGCTCCAGCTTTTGCGGGAGATTGTGCCTTTGCTCGAGAGTGTGCGGCGCTCAATTCAAGAAAGCGCCAAACACATTCCAAATGCATCAGAACAACTCTCCAAGGTGAGCAAAGCGACGGAAAGCGCAACGGTCGAAATCCTTGATGTTATTGACGCTCTCTCTATGCAGTTCTCAAAAGCTCAGGAGCATATTCAAAAATTCCAACAAGAACTTGCAACATTGCATACAAATCTTTTCAATAACATTACCGCTGTAAAAGCGGGTATTACCGATTCGGAAGCGCTTAGCCACATTGAAACGATCGAACAATTGTTACAATCCTATAGTACCGAAAAATTCTTTGACGGATTACTATCGCTGCTGGAATCGTCCAAGCAGCAGTACACCTCAATTGCAATGGCGTTGCAGGTCCAGGATATTACAAATCAACAACTCGTCGGAATATCGCAAATTATCGATACCGTCTATCAATATCTTTCGACAGCTCTCAATAGGTTTGACCATGGCGTTGAGGAATCAAGTATTACAAATTTAGAGGACCCAAAAGAAATTGTTGTTGATATCAATGCTCAGTATACAAAGTCGCCAGAACGCCAAATGACCGCTGATGAAATTGTTCGTCAGTGGCAACAGGAAAATGGAAAATAAAAGTGTGGAGATGAAATGGGACAGCCGTCATTTGATAATGAAATGAAAGAAATTCTTGAGAGTTTCATCGTTGAAACGAATGAAATTCTTGAAAAGTTAGGGCAGGATTTACTTGCCCTTGAAAAAGATTCTACGAATTCCGAGTTGCACAATGTAATATTCCGAGCTGTTCATACAGTGAAGGGGACATCGTCGTTTCTTGGCTTTGAACGAATGACGCATCTTGCGCATAAATTCGAAGATGTGTTGAATAAAATCCGCAAAGGAGAAATCATTGTTACTTCGCCAATGATGGATATTATGTTCGAGGCTTATGATCTGCTCAGGGAAAATCTTCAATCAATTGAGAAAGGAAACTACGAAGGCGTCGAGATAGAGAAGAGTGTCGAAAAATTGAATCAAATTTCGACTGGTACGTTAGCTCAGGGACAAAATGAACAAACGCCAGAGCCATTAAAGACGGAACGCAGTGCGAATGAGGTAGATCAGAAAGAAGTAAATGTGATCGAGACAAATATTCTTGCCGAATCATCGGAACCTTCTGCCGCCCCAACCCCAGAGCCAGGCTCCCAAGAAAAGGACAATGAAGCCCCGCAACAGAAAGATTTAAACAATCTTAGTCATACAGCAGAGTCAACAATTCGTGTTGATGTCAGTCGGCTTGATGTACTGATGAATTTAGTTGGAGAATTAGTCCTAGGGAGAAACAGGCTTGCACAAATTGCTCATCAAATGAACGAGGAATTGGATTCTAATATACTTTCCCGAGAATTAGCAGAGACGAGCTCTCACATTGACTTCATTACAACGGAGTTACAGATGGCAATTATGAAAACTCGGATGGTTCCTATAGCCAGAGTTTTTAACAGACTACCACGATTAGTGAGAGAACTTTCAAAAGAAACAAAAAAAGAAATCGAACTTGAAATCATTGGCGAGGATACAGAGCTCGATAAATCGTTGATTGAAGAGCTGAATGATCCATTGATTCATATGATTCGGAACTCTGCCGACCACGGCATTGAATCTCCCGAAGAACGTCAGGCTGCAGGCAAACCGCCTGTTGGAAAAGTGGTAGTGAATGCGTATCAGGAAGGCAATCACATTGTTATCTTTGTTTCGGATGATGGAAAAGGAATGGATACGGAAAAACTTAAGGCAAAAGCAATCGAGAAAGGAATTATTACTCCCGAAGCGGCGGCGGAAATGAGTACCTCTGATGCATACAATCTAATATTTCTTCCTGGGTTTAGCACTGCTCAAGTTGTTACGAACGTTTCGGGGCGCGGGGTTGGAATGGATGTTGTAAGGAGCCACGTTCAGAAATTAAAAGGCACAATCGAGGTTGTTTCTGAGTTAGGGAAAGGCACATCCTTTATTATTAAACTTCCGCTTACATTAGCTATTATTCAGGCGTTACTGGTTGAATCGAACGGAGAAATTTTTAGCATTCCGCTTGATTCCGTTATTGAAGTCGTCCGCGTTGGAAATGATGAAATTGACCTTGTTGGCGGAAATGAAGTTATTCGATTGCGAGATGCTGTCCTTCCACTGACGCGGCTCTCGTCCGTTCTTGGAAGCATCAATGGTACTTCGAATAATCAGTGGAAGTACATCGTTGTTATTGGAGTCGCGGAACGTCGATTGGGAATTATCGTTGATGCGCTTCTTGGACAAAAGGAAGTTGTAATTAAATCCATTAGTGAATCCTTAGGAGAGGTGCGAGGAATTGCCGGCTCTACAATTCTTGGCGATGGTCGAGTCATCATGATCGTTGATGTTGCAGAGTTAATTCGTTTTCAAAAATCGGCTGCATAACAGAATAAAAGAGAAGCAAACAATATGGGGAAAACTATTCAAGTATTGATTGTAGATGATTCGGCATTTATGAGAAAATCGCTCTCGATGATGCTTGAATCCGATCCTGAGATCAAAGTGATCGGTACCGCCCGCGATGGTCGAGAAGCTATCGAAAAAATTCGTCAGCTGAAACCTGATATCGTAACACTCGATATCGAAATGCCTGTCATGGATGGACTTACAGCGCTGAAGACAATTATGAAAGAAATGCCGCTTCCAGTGTTGATGGTAAGTTCTTTGACAACAGAAGGCGCGCAGGCAACGATTGATGCGCTGGCTTTGGGGGCTGTAGATTTTATTCCCAAAGAATTATCCTATGTATCGCTGGATATTTCGAAAATCAGAGAAGAGCTTATAGAGAAAGTAAAGAATATTGCGCGAAGTCGCTCCCTTGCATTTCGACTTCAGCGGATACGCAGCTCTACGGCTCATATTATGGGCGAGGCGCCTACAAAAGCTCCTCATATATCAGGCAAGATAGAACGTCGTAACTATCGTGCGGTCGCTTTAGGAGTTTCGACAGGCGGACCAATGGCGTTACTTCAAATTATTCCAAAAGTTCCGGCAAATTTTCCTCTTGGCATTGCCATTGTCCAACATATGCCGCCCAAATTTACTCAATCGATGGCATCGCGGTTGAATAGTTTAAGTTCTGTGAAAGTAAAAGAAGCAGAAGATGGGGATGCGCTTTCACCGGCTTCTGTTCTTATTGCGCCCGGCGGCCGACATTTAATTTTTGAAAAAACCTCTGGCCAAATAATAGCGAGAATTACTGATGAACCTCGCGAAACTCTATATCATCCATCTGCTGATATTATGATGAGCTCAATTGCCGAAGTCATCAATGCTCCGCTTATTGGCGTTATCATGACTGGAATGGGAAAAGATGGACTCGAAGGATTGAAGCTAATCAAACAGAAAGAAGGATATGTTGTTGCTCAGGATGAAGAGACCTGCATTGTCTATGGAATGCCAAAAGCTGCTGTTGATGAAGGAGTTGCCGATGCCGTTGTGCCTCTTCAAAATATTCCATTGATATTAAATCAACTTGTTGGTTTGGAGTAAGTCTATGTCTGAAAACATGGAAAAAGACAATAATTTTATTGAATTTCATCATTATTGGAAAAGCAAAAAGGAAAGGGAGAGCATGGGTGAAAATTCAAGTTCTGAAATTTCTCCAACAATGGAAGAGGAAATTCCTCAGCAGTCTAAAGATGAACCCCGAATTTTGCTACATCGTAATGGAGATGTCATCGAATCTATAGAATTTCGATGTTCTTGCGGCAAATCAACAACAGTACATTTAGTCTATGATGGAGATTAAACACCATCTGGTCGTTTATCTCCACCTCTTATCATTCAAAATCCTAAAATTTCTTCATTTTTGAGCATTGGTATCTGGCATTTTGCTTGTGTTATATCTGTTCGAAAAATGTATGAAACTATTTGAGCTAACAAAAATTCCAATTATTAATAAAGCGCTTGATGCTTATTCTTTACGGCAAAGAGTTACTGCCAATAATCTTGCGAATGTAAATACGCTCGGTTATCGCACAAAGGCAGTAACATTCGAAGAAGAGTTAGGCAAGGTGGAAAATTCTTCATCTGTTACAATGGAAGTTACAAATGAACATCATCTTTTACCGAACAATGGAATGACCACCGGGGATGAAATCAAAGTTGTTGATGCAGCAAAGGAAGGCATTGTACCTGATGATCCTAATGCAAGTGGAATGAACAATGTTGATGTTGATTACGAGATGACAAATCTTGCTGATACGCAGTTACGATTTAAATTTGCATCCCGAATGATGGCAGAAACATTCAAAAGCATTCAAAAAAGTATAAGAGGTCAATCATGAACATTGATAGATTTTTTACAGGGCTCAAAATAAGCGCATTTGGTCTTTCTGCACAGCGCAAAAAGTTGAATGCGATTGCAAGCAACATTGCCAATGCAGAAACTGTTCGCACGGAAAATGGAGAGCCATACCGAAGAAAAGTTGTTGTAATGGAAGAAGCAAAGGCTCAGAATTTTTCACGGGTTCTTTCTTCTACTGATAGCGGATTGGCGACAACGAACAAAGCTCACTTCAAAGGAGCGACGAACGTCGGAGAAACAGAGGCAGTTCCAGGAAGCGTACAGGCAAAAGAAGTGGAGGACGCGAGCGATTTCAGAATTGTGTATGATCCGACCAATCCTGAGGCTGATGAAAACGGATACGTTCGATTACCAAATGTAAATATCGTATCGGAAATGGTTGAGATGATGAGTGCAACTAGAGCCTACGAAGCGAATGTAACGGCTGCGAATGCCGCAAAAACAATGACAAAAGACGCTCTGGAGATTTGATTATGGATGTACCACAAATAAATATAAATACCAATGGAATCAATACAAATCCATTATTACGCCGACAAGGCGGACAAATACAGGTACGAGAAAATATTCCAGCTGATGCAAAGCGTTTTGAAATTGAAGAGGGAAAAGAGAATTCGGTGATTACTCAGGAAGAGCAGAAATTTTTTGAACAGCTCTATCCGGATGCAACGAATGAAGTTCGTGCCTACCAAACCTACAGACGCGATGGAAGCCATGCAGCCTTGACCACTGGAACGCACATTGATCGAAAGGGATAAGAGAATGAAGATCAATCAAAACCTTACGCTCTTGCCAAACATCGATTCGAAAGTCGATGGGCGTAAAATTAACAAAACTCTTGAAGCAACGAATGAATCGTTTGGCGAAATGTTATCGCAAGCCATTACCGATGTCAATCGCTTGCAATCGGAAGCGGGGAAAGCGGTTGAGAATATGGTCAAAGGTGAAGAGACAGATATCCATAATGTTATGATTGCTGTCGAAAAAGCGCGAACAAGTTTTGATTTACTTATGGAAGTCAGGAATAAAACAATTGATATGTACCGTGAACTTATGAGAATGCAGGTGTAAGGTATGGCAGAGAATAACGCTGTTACGCAGATTTCTCGATTTTTCAAAAAACTAACGACTTCACAAAAAATATTATTTGGCGCTGTCATTGCAGGCGCTCTTATTGGAATTATCGTGCTAGTCGGCGTTCTCAATCGTCCAACATTCGGAGTGCTTTATAGTAATCTTGGCACAGAAGACGCTGGAAAAATTGTGCAGGTGTTAAAAGAACGCAAAGTTCCTTATCAACTTGAAGATGACGGCAAAGTTATTAAAGTTCCGGCTTCGCAAATCTATGATCTCCGTCTTTCATTAGCGAGTGAAGGACTTCCTCATTCGAGCGTCATTGGCTACGAGATATTCGACCGTACGAATTTAGGCGTGTCAGATTTTGTTCAGAAAATCAATTATCGTAGAGCGCTCGAAGGAGAACTTGCGCGAACTATACTACAATTGGAAGAGGTCGAGGGAGCGCGCGTTCATATTGCTGTTCCTGAGAAGGCGCTCTTCAAAGAAGATGAAAAGCCTGTAACTGCATCGGTGGTGCTGAAGTTGAAATCGGCAAAACCATTGAAACAAGATATTGTGCAGGGCATTGCCCATCTGGTTTCAAGCAGTGTAGAAGGACTGGATGCGAATAATGTTAGAATATTAGATTCACGCGGCGTTCTTCTTTCCGAAAATACAAAACAAAACAGCCTTGGCGCATTAACATCCACGCAGTATGAATTGCAACAGAAAGTAGAATCATATTTAAGCTCGAAAGTGCAATCTCTTCTTGAACGCACCGTCGGAATGGGGAATGCTTTAGTACAGGTAAATGCCGATTTAGATTTCCGACAAATCCAAAGGACTATGGAGGAATACGATCCTGATAAAACTGCAATCCGGAGCGAGCAAATTTCCGAAGAAAAAACGCCGGTGTCCGATACAATGCCTCCAGCGACTCGAAGTAACACAGTTACAAATTACGAAGTAAATAAAACCGTAGAGAATATTGTTGAAAGTGTTGGCGCAATAAATCGACTTACTGTAGCCGCCGTTGTTAATGGCATCGAGAAAAAAGAAGATGTCAATGGAGAGGCCAAGACGGAATATATTCCCCGACCGCAGCAGGATATGGAACAATTAACCGAACTTGTGAAGCGAGCAGTCGGTTTTAGTAGTGAACGCGGAGATGAAGTCTCCGTCGTCAATATGCAATTTGGCAACGGTATTCACGACGATGAATTTGTGTACAAACAAACGCCGTGGACGGAATGGTCTGATATTATTCAGAAAATATTTCTTATTGCGGCTATGATTGGCGCGGTACTTGTCTTGCGTTCGTTACTGGGTCGAATGAAACAAAAAGGAACAGGCGAGGAAGAAACAGGAGAAGTCTTTGCACAAAAAGCATCGATTACACAGGCAGCGGGGAAATTGCAACATAAGAAAGCTTCTATCTCGCTTCCATCTCCAGAAGATGAAATTTCAGAAGAAGCGTTGATGCGGGAAGAGAAAAGGAAACGTGTTGCTTCCTATATGAAGGATAAGCCAGATGAGGCAGCGCGGTTATTAAAAGTTTGGTTATCGGAGGAGGAGTAAATAGTGGCAGCAAGTAGAGCGTTTGAAAAGAGCAGACTTTCGGGAAGACAGAAATCTGCATTGTTGTTGCTTTCGCTCGATGTCGAGACAGCGACTAAAGTTTTACGGAAGTTGACTCAGGAAGAACTCGAATCCGTTACGCTTGAAATTGCAAACATCAAAGGCGCAACGCCTCAAATGATTGAAGGGGTAACCGATGAGTTCCATCAGTTGATTGTTGCTCAGCAATATGTTATACAAGGCGGATTAGACTACGCTCAGAAACTTTTGGAGCAAACGCTTGGATTTAACAAAGCAGCGGATATTGTAGAAAAAGTAAAAATGCTCTCCCATGTTACTGGGTTCGATGCGTTGAAGAAAGCCGATCCGCGTCAGCTTGCGAGTTTCTTACAAAAGGAACATCCACAAACGATAGCTTTGATTCTTGCAAATCTCCCACCAGATCAAACGGCAAATGTGCTTACAGAATTTCCTGCTGAACTGAGGCTCGACGTAACATATCGAATGGCAACGTTAGGAAAAATTGCGCCGTCGCTCATTTCAGAAATGGAAGAAGTGCTGGAAGACGTTGCTGAAACAGAAATTAGTCAAAGTATGAGCGTGCTTGGCGGGACAAAATCTGTTGCCGCTGTTCTTAACCGCTGCACAACCGTTGAGGCGAGACAAATTATGGAAGAATTAGAGCGACGCGATGCGAATATTGCTCAAGAAATTAAACGACTTATGTTCCTGTTCGAAGATATTATCTTTATCGATGATAAAGGTATTCAACGGTTATTGAGGGAAATTGATAAGCGCGATCTTGCAATGGCAATGAAAGTAGCCGACGATGCGTTAAAGGATAAGATATTAAAGAATATGTCTGAACGCGCACGAGAGTTACTCCAGGAAGAACTTCAGTACATGGGACCCGTTCGATTGAAGGAAGTAGAAGCGGCGCAAAATCGAATTGTCGAAATTGTAAAACAACTTGAAGAAGCTGGTGAATTAGTCATTGCTGGCCGAGGTGGAAAGGAGGAAGTGTTTGTATAATAACATTTCCGTACATAAGCCGGTGAGTTCTGTTATCATAGAACCCGCGACAGTTTTTCCTCTCATTGAGGATATTGTAATTGAGGAGAGACCTGTGGAAATTCTGAGTCGCTGTAGTGAAGAGTCTCGTGAATCAGAACAAACTGTTGGTAGTGAGGAAGAATCTCAGGTTGAGGAGAATACATTTTCCTCGATTGATGTGGAGGCGTTGATTGAAGAAGCTCGTCAGCAAGGTTATAGACAAGGACAGAGCGATGCTCAGAAACAGTTTGAACAAGAATTGCAAAAAGGTCTCAAGGAATACCATGCAAATGAAATAGCCCCTGAACTCGAAAGACTCAATGCGCTGTTCAATTCTATTCAACAACAATGGAAAGCAATAGGGAAAAAAGTCGAAGATGCCGTGCTTATGTTAGCAATGAACATTGCAGAACAAGTTATAAAAAGTGAAATCACATTGAATGGAAAAAGTATCCTCGATCAGGCAAGGGAAGCAATTCGCCATCTTACTGGAGTCGAGCGGATACGCATTCGTATCAATCCGGAAGATGAAAAAATCTTGAAACAGTATCGAAGTGAACTAATCGCTGCTTCCGATTCTGTGAAAGAAATAATTTTCGACGTGGATGAGAGTATAACACGCGGTGGATGTATTATTGAAAGCGAATCTGGTAACGTTGATGCAACGATTGAAACACAGATGAAGAAGATTTTAGAAATACTAACGGCTGATCATGAGCTTACGGCATAACTTTATAGAGTGAGAGAATGTCCGAAAATATTTTGACATCAGCAGTTGACAGGAATACAGTATCGTTGTACAATCCGTTTGTGTTGAACAACCCGGATTATTACACGTCGAAAATTCGTAAGACAGATCTCATTAAAGTAAATGGAAGAGTTGTTCAAGTTATTGGGTTGGTCATTGAATCAATAGGACCAAATTGCTCGCTAGGCGAGGTATGTGTAGTAAAATCTCGCGATGGAGAAGATGTGTGCCTTTCCGAAGTGGTTGGCTTCAAAAACAATAGAGTTCTCTCGATGGTTTTAGGAGATGTCAATGATGTAAGTCCTGGAAGCGAAATTGTTGCAACGGGAAAAACTTTATCTATTCAGGTTGGTCCAGAATTACTCGGACGTGTTATCGATGGATTAGGAAAACCAATCGATGGGAAAGGTCCAATCCATGCGCAGGAAACGCGTTCAATTTACAACACGCCGCCAAATCCATTAGAGAGGCGGAGAATCGATAAACCAATAACGACGGGCATCAAAGCCATTGATGCATTACTGACGTGTGGGAAAGGACAACGTGTTGGAATCTTTGCAGGAAGCGGCGTCGGGAAAAGTGTTACGCTCGGAATGATTGCACGCGATACAAGCGCTGACGTCAATGTTATTGCATTAGTTGGCGAACGGGGTCGTGAAGTTGGAGAATTTATCGAGGAACAATTAGGACAGGAAGGACTCAAACGCTCAGTTGTGGTTGTTGCCACAAGCGATCAGGCAGCTCTCATTCGCATTAAAGCAGGATTTATGGCAACGAGCATCGCTGAATATTTTAGAGATCAGGGAAAAGATGTAATGTTTATGATGGATTCGGTTACGCGACTTGCAATGGCGCAACGCGAAGTTGGTCTTGCTATTGGCGAGCCGCCCACGACAAAGGGATACACGCCGTCGGTTTTTGCGATGCTCCCAAAATTACTCGAGCGTGCTGGAAATTCAAAAGAGGGAAGTATTACCGGCTTGTATACAGTTCTCGTCGAAGGAGACGATATGACTGAACCAGTTGCTGATGCTGTTCGTTCGATTCTCGATGGTCATATAGTTCTTTCCCGCAAGCTTGCTTCGGCAGGACATTATCCCGCAATTGATGTTCTCGATAGTATAAGTCGTGTTATGCCTGCAATTACAACATCCGAGCATAGAGCGGCTGCTCAAAAAGTCATCGACTGGCTTGCAACATACAAAGAAGCGGAAGATCTCATCAATATTGGCGCTTATGTTAAAGGTAGTAATCCAAAAATTGATAAAGCAATTCAAAAGATCGATGCGATTTGGGCATTCCTACATCAGTCGCCGGAAGAACGCTCGAACTATGAATCGAGTCTTCAGAAATTAATGACATTGACATCGGACAATGATGGATAATTGCAAACGAGAGGAGTGGAAGCAATGGACGTATCGGGTGTACGATTTGGAACATTATTAAAAGTACGAAAGTACCAGGAGCGAAAAGCTCAAGAAGAGCTTTCACAAATTCGGAATCAGAAGCTTCAAGAAAAAGAAGCTCTTTCGGAGCTCGCGGAAAAACGTGATGGAGAAATCTCGACCTCGCCTCAGCAGGGAAAAGTGCAAGCGGCTGATTTGCAAATAAGTCGTGCATTTATCCGTAAACTTACAAAGGAAATTCAGGCTCAGCAAAAGAAGATCGAAGAAATTCAAAAGCAGGAAGAAACTAAAACGGACGAGGTCGTCGAACGAAAGAAAGCCAAAGAGATGATTGAAACATTAGAGGATCGGTATCAGACGCAACTTACAAAAGAACGAGATCGGAAAGAACAGCGTCTGATGGATGTTTTGGCCCAACGAACACATAGTGAAAATTCTCAATGAAAACACTCAAACCATATATCGTAATTGCTGTTGTTACATTTGTGCTTGCGGTAGCGACCATTGCGGCTCTCATGTATTTCTCTCCCAGCGCTTTACCGATTCCATCGGTTGCGCCTGCCGATAGTAGCGCTCTGGCGGAAGATTCGACGAAGGTGAAGAAAGATACAACATCCCGTGCAAGTATTGATTCAGTCTCTCTCGCCGTCAATTGGAAAGATTCAGTAGCTGTACTGCGTCGAGAGCTGAGTTTAAGAGATAAACAAATTGCTGAACTTCAGGCGCAGATTCGGCGGAATATAGTTGCGACAGACAGTCTTAAAGCTGTACGGGAAGTCCAATATGCAAAGCTGTTAGAATCGATGGATCCTGAAGATGCTGCAAAAGTATTGAGCAATCTCAAAGATTCTGAAGTCAAATCTATTCTTCTAAAAATTAAAACAAGGCAGGCGGGTAAAATCCTATCTGCTTTAGAACCAGAACGCGTTGCACGAATTATGAAATAAGGAGAAAGCTATGCAAGTACCACCACTTGTTGTACTCAATGTAAACGGAACCAAAGCGGAAGATTCTCAACAAACACAGGCAAC
>DAOOUW010000012.1:0-47446 GCA_035390885.1 Bacteroidota bacterium
AGCTGTTTAATACGGATTACATTACAATTTGTGCTGAAAGTGGACACAAACCAGTCTTTAAAAATATAGCATTCGTAGGTGCAAAATACTGGCGTATAAGTGGAGTTACAGTGACACCATCGAGCGCACCGGAATATCAAAGAAACACTCTTATATTTATTGATTGGCATAATTGGTCAGGTCCAGTAACTTATATCACAGTAGAAAACTGTTACTTGTATTCGGTTGAAGATGCATCACAATGGAATAACTCTCAATGGGATACTCTATCGTGTACTGCAATAACGTCAGAAGGAAAACATGTAATTATTCGGAATAATTACTGTAAGAATGTGAACTTTGGTATAACATCAAGTGGTGATTCATGCCTTATCGAATATAATACAATAGAAAACTTTGCAGGTGATGGATTAAGAGGACTTGGCGATTACAATGTTTTCCAGTACAACGTTGTTAAAAACTGTTATGCTGTCAACTCTAATCATGACGATGGTTTCCAATCTTGGTCTGTTAACGACAGTGGAGTTGTTGCAGTAGATACAGTATGGGGAATGGTGCTAAGGGGAAATGTTATCATAAACTATGAAGATCCGAACCAACCTTATAAAGGAGCGCTACAAGGCATTGGTTGTTTCGGTGGATTCTATGCAGATTGGATAGTTGAAAACAACGTTGTTATTGTTGATAATTATCATGGTATCACTTTAAGTGGTGCAATAAACTGCAGAATAATAAACAACACAGTTGCAGATATAGATACTCTCACAGATATGGGTCCATATATAAAGATTGTAAATCATAGATACGGCGGATTAAGTACAGGTTGTGTTATTAGGAATAACATTTACTATAGCACATTAATACACGAGGGGCAAGACCACAAAGTAGATCATAACTTACAGATAAAAGATTACCAAAATAATTACATGGATTTTTCTACTTTTGATCTTCGGCTGAAAAAAGGAAGTGCTGCCATCGATGCTGGAAGCAGTGAACTAGCTCCATCTATAGATGTAAGAGGTATTGCACGACCACAAGGTATAGGGTGGGATATAGGTGCTTATGAATACTTTGAGGATTCTCAAGTAGATGGAGAGGTAGACATTCCCAGAATAAGTAATTTATCTCAGAATTATCCCAACCCCTTCAACCCAAGAACAAAAATTACATATACCGTAGTAGAGACACGGCAAGCCGTGTTTCTACGTGTGTACGACATTCTCGGTCGTGAAATTGCTACATTGGTTGATGATATACAACCTGCAGGCACTTACGCAGTAGAATGGGATGGAACAAATTCGGCTGGTCAACACGTTAGCAGTGGCATATATTTTTATCAATTAAAAACAAGCAGTGGCTATTCAGCAACGAAGAAAATGCTATTACTAAAGTAATGATTCCAAATAACGAGGGAAGTATGAGCTGGAGAATATGAGGGTTATTTTTTTGTGAGTATAGTTTGTGTTTTTGCAGTATTCGCCTTTGCTCAGATAATTGTCGATCATACAGTTGTAGACAAGTATGAACTTATTCTTCATAATTGGATAGATTTTAAAACAATGTGGGTGACAGTTCCAGGGGAATCGCATTCGTCTGAATGCAGGATAGGATTAAATTTACTTGAAGCAGTTGACAGTAGGTTTCAAGTTAATATTCAGGAATCAGGGACTCCCGAAGGTCCAACGAACCAGTATCTTTGATTTTGTCGGGCAAGATGGTGTGATGTAAGCCATACTACAGGCTGGATTTACGCTTATGGTAAAGAAGATCGGTATACCAGCCGAACAGCGATTAATCAGACAAAAGTTGGTATCACTTATTGTAAAGTACTACCTGTCCATTACTTTACGATATGGGATTTGGATGATGCCGGGATATGACCTGGCATAAGGGTGTTGGAGGAACTGAAGAACCTGTATATAGAACAAGGTGGGCTGGTTCTTCAGTAGGTGGACATGATGGAGATCTTCGCTGGAGTCTGGACGTAGAGGATTCCATTCTCACGGTAATCGAAGTTGCATGGCTGCCTACTTTCAAGCTACTGAGGAATATAGCAATCATTGTACAACAAATGGTTACCCTTCAAAATATTTTTTACTACTTGTCCAATTGATGGTACAGGCAAAGAATTAGCATATCAACGATATTTAACCCAGAATATGCAATAATGGAGGAAACAGTAGCGTATTATATTGTCAGCGATCAGATGCAGAGAATCGGATCAAAGAACTCAAAGAGGCTTTTGCAGTGAATAGTTTTTGTTTGAAGAAATTTTTGGCAACTGCTTTGCATTAAGAAGTTGGATAAGCACACATTCATGGAAGAAGGTTCTCAAACTCTCTGTATCAGGCGCTAAAAGGCAGTGGATAGATGGTCTGTTCTCGAAAGTTACCTCTTTTGACCCCCCTTTTCTTGTTTCTAATACATAATCTGGGAATAGAGAATTGATATTAACCTAAAAAAATATTATTGTCTTACACATAAATTGATAAACAAAATGCGATTCCGCTTAATAACAATTTTTCTATTTATTTTGATTCTTTTTCCTTCTTGCAAACACAAGCAACCCACACTCGACAAGAATATAAAGAATCAGACCGAATTTGAATCCAGTGAGACAAACGAGATTCCTGAACCTTCTGTGTCGCTCGATTCTTTAGCTCGATTTTTCAAGCTAAACTATGACATTCTTCCAACTAAAATTCTACAAAAGTATGGATCACCAATGAGCATTGATTCAACTCGAATTCAGAATGTACATACTGGCGAAGAAGAGGATTTCATCTATACATTCAAATATCCCGACAAAACAATCATTTTCTATTACGCCACTAAAATACACCAATATTTCCTCGAACTCGTAGAATTACGCGACGTCAATGCGCTTGCATCTTTTGGATTTACAAACGAGGTAACGCCTGAAATACTGCATCAATTAGTAGGTCAGGAAACGGCTGTGCACCAAACGCCAGAAAATGACCTCCTTTATCAGTACTCCCTCCGCCATGATGTCGAGGAATATATTTTCTTCATCTTCCGTAACGACAAACTCGTTAGCATTCAATACCAACCTTATCTTGATTAACTCGAATATTACATTAAGTTCAATCTAAGACTATGGAATAGGACTCCATTCAAAAAGTAAGTGGCGAGGGATACTACTGATTCAGAAAGGACTGTTGTCAGAACAATGGTTGAGAACTAAAAATTTGGTCAATTGATATTCTGCTCCGCTTCATTCTCAGGAGGTAAATCGAAGAATCGTAACTCTGGCACATCCTGAAGAGCGCCATGGAAAAAGGCATAATGAAAAAAATCCTCGACGCTTTGTTCTTGTTCCTCGCCAAAATCATATGAGAAAGCGGAGAAATACGATTTTAAGGAATTAACAGGCAATCGATACCGAAGCGCCAAAGCTTCTGAAATTTGAGGAAGAAGCAATACCCCCTCTTTTTTTGCACGTAATAACTCCTTTGCCTCGTCTTCACTCAATTCCTCTTCACGTCCGACCCAAAACCCATGGACGTACGGTAAATCTGTTAAATCAATCCACTCTTCCACTAAATCAAGCGCAAAGACATTATCAGGAATAACAAGAGTCGGAGGCGACTGAACCACGAGTGCAGCATCTGCCTTTGCCAGCATTTCATCAACATTCGGCATCATTGGTAAATATTGAACTGATGATGATGAAAGATTTCGATATTTCTCTTCCAGAATAATTTTTGCAAGAATAATCTCAGATGTAAATCGTATATCAACCGCGATACGTGAGATATCGCTAACATTGTGATTAATAAGGAGGAGAATCGTTTGAGAAGGCTGCTTTGATGAAACACTAATATCAGGCACTATACAGTAATCAGCGCCATGCCGAGCATAATCGATAGGAGAAAGAAAAGCGCTCCGAAGATTATTGGAGCGCTCGCTAAATAAAACTGAATTCCTTGAAGGAATATCGTATACAAGTTCAAGGTCGGATTGCGCCTTCTCTAAACCATAAAGTAACGGTTGGAGATAACACAAATCGTGAACGGCAATACGAGATTTCATCAAGCATTTGTTTTCTGAGCTACTGCTTTTGCAGCCAACTTCCGAACATAGTACAATTTAGCTCGTCGTACTTTCCCTGCCTTCACTTTTTCAATTTTAGCAATGCGCGGTGAATGTAAAGGAAAGATACGTTCAACGCCTACTCCATCAGAAATTTTTCGTACCGTAAACGTCTCATTGATTCCTGAACCCCTTCGACTAATAACAATTCCCTGAAAATCCTGAATACGTTCTTTATCGCCTTCTTTTACAATTACACGAACGTTTACTGTATCGCCTGGCTTAAAGTCGGGAATATCATTCTTTAGCTGAGTCGCTTCTACTATTTTGATTTTATCCATCGTTGTAATAACTCCATTTGTAAATAAAAATTTAATCTATTTTTTCTTTTCTAATTGCTTCTGAAATACTTCTGTTCGCTGAATCCGTTGCTCCATTCTCCACTTTTCTATCTTATCGTGATCGCCTGATAACAGGACATCCGGCACTTTTAATCCACGGTATTCCGGAGGTCGAGTGTACATCGGAGAACCTACTAAATCCTCTACAAACGAATCGCTCAACGCTGACTCGCCATCGTGGATAGCGCCTGGTATCAAACGCACCATCGCATCGACAATGACTGCTGCCGGAAGTTCACCGCCTGTTAGAACATATTGCCCTATCGATATTTCCCGTGTAGCGAGTCCATCTCGCACTCGTTGATCAACGCCTTTATAGTGCCCGCAGAGCAGCATGATGTTCTGTTTCAACGATAATTCAATTGCAAGCTTTTGTGTAAAAATTTCGCCATCTGCAGATAAAAAAATAATCTCATCATACTTTCGTTGCGATTTCAACAAATCAACACATTCAAAGAACGGTTCTGGCTTGAGGATCATTCCCGCTCCGCCGCCATAGGGAGTATCATCGATAGTCCGATGCTTGTCGTGAGTAAACTCCCGCAAATCGTGAATTACTATTTCAACAATTTTATTTTCCTGTGCACGTTTCAGAATGCTTTCTTGAAAAGGACTTTCTAACAAACGCGGCAGACCAGTAACAATATCAATTCTCATTACTCGAGTAATCCATCGACAACATGAATGATGATGCGTTTCATATCTACATCTACTTTCCGTATAAACAATTTAACAGCCGGTACCATCACAGTTCTAGTTTCTGTGGATACAAGCCATATATCATTAGCCGTCAACGTAAATACATCGGTTACCCTCCCGATGTACGAACCGCATTCATCATATACACTGCAACCAATAATGGAATCTATATAGTAAGATCCATCTTGCAGCGGAATTCGTTCTTCCTGTCTAATAAAAACGAACGCATTCCTTAACGCATCAACATCCTCAATGGAGTTGATTGCATCAACTGAGAGTACAATTGTGTCCGCAGAAATTCGTACACTTGAAACACTGTACTCAGCAACGCTATCAGCAGAAGCGCCTATCCACACCGACCTGAGCTTCTCAAATCGTCCGGGGACATCGGTAAGCGATTGAATTTTCATCGCTCCACGAGTACCCACAGATTTTAGGATTTTACCTATTGCAACAAATTCCATCGCTCCAGTATCGTCGGCAGAAGGCGCTTGCGCGAATTACCCAATAATGTCGAGTACTACCCGCTTTCCCTCTTTTGCCGCAACTGCTCGTAACAGAACGCGCACAGCAGAAGCCGTCTTTCCACCACGACCGATAACTTTACCAACGTCGCCTTCCGCTACTCTGAGTTTGAAGATCAACTTTCCGTCCTTCTCTTCAGACTCGATTGAAATTTGATCCGGATGATCAACAAGATGTTTTGCGACAAATTCCAGAAATTCCTTCATGGTTCCACCCACCTTCTGAATTTTGTGAATAGTTTTCGTGCTTTCATACTCACGATAACTTATCCAGTTTGCGGAAACATTGCCAGAACGTTACTGCTGTCCTGACGGTTATTTACAAGTATTTCAATGTACAACGACACTCTATTGTTCAGCCGCAGGCGAGACAGCAGGTTGTTGCTGCTCAGTTGCTTCGACCGAAACTTGTTTCTTTTGCTTCCTGCGCAACTTACGCTCAGCTTCTCGCTTTACTTTATCTTCCTGCAACATTCTCCATCGTTCCATGACTTTCTGAATGGTTTCCTCATCTTTACCCTGGCGAAGTAAAGTCCAGTGCAACCAAAAACCATTTCGTTTGAGAAGCGAACGCACGGTATCACTCGGCTGTGCGCCTTTTCTGAGCCATGATTCGATTCTCGCCTCGTTCATTGTAACACTAATTGGATTTGTGTGAGGATTATACTGTCCCAACGCTTCCAGATAACCACCATTACGTGGAGAACGAGAATCTGTTGCAACAATTTTATAGACAGGATATTTCTTTTTCCCTTCCCGTCGTAACCGAATTTTAACCACTGTTCTATACTCCTACTTTAGTAATAATATAAACAAATTGTATTCTCAAAATAAAAATTTATTGTGGAACATGCATGCCACGGAACGTTCGCTTCATCGAACCCTTACCAAATTTCTTCATCATCTTCTGCATTTCTTCGAACTGCTTCAACAACCGATTTACTTCCTGCACTGTTGTTCCACTGCCTTGAGCAATTCTACGCCTGCGGCTTCCATTAATAATTCCTGGACGTTGACGTTCTTCCTTTGTCATCGATTGAATAATTGCTTCGATTCGAACAAGACTCTTGTCATCAACGGTAACATTAGCTGGAATTTTATTCATTCCAGGAATCATTCCTATCACTTGACTCAACGGTCCCATCTTTTTTATTTCATGCAATTGCTCAAGAAAATCTTCAAAAGTAAATTGCGCTTTGCGCAGCTTCTCTTCCAGTTTCTCCGCTTTCTTTTCGTCGAACTGCTCTTGAGCTTTTTCAACAAGCGTAACAATATCTCCCATTCCAAGGATACGGGAAGCAATTCTATCAGGATAGAAAGGCTCAAGCGCTTCAATCTTTTCACCAGTGCCAATAAATTTGATTGGTTTTCCCACTACAGCGCGAATCGAAAGCGCTGCACCGCCTCGACTATCGCCATCCATTTTTGTCATAACAATTCCATCGAAATGGAGACGATCATGAAAGACTTTTGCAACATTCACTGCATCCTGACCTGTCATCGCATCAACAACAAAGAGCGTTTCATGAGGATGCACAGCATCTCGTACAGATTCAACCTCTTTCATCATTTCTTCATCAATGTGAAGACGGCCAGCAGTATCAATAATAACAACATCACGAACATTTTTTCGTGCATGGTCAACGGAAGTATTCGCAATAGTTACTGCATCCGAACCACGCATAGCAAAAACCGGCGCCTGTATTTGAGCGCCTAATGTTTCTAACTGATCAATAGCTGCTGGACGATGAATATCTGCGGCAACAAGGAGTGGCAATCTGCCTTTGGATTTCAAATAGTAAGCAAGTTTCGCACAGAAAGTTGTTTTCCCAGAACCTTGAAGTCCGGCTACCAATATAATTGTTGGAGGAAATGGAGCCTGCGCAATATCAGCGTGGGAGACACCCAACAACTTAACCATCTCATCGTTCACGATTTTGACAATGAGCTGACCCGGTGTTATACTCGATAACACTTCTTGACCAATTGCGCGTGCCTGAACATCCGCAATAAATTGCTTGGCAACCTTATAGTTTACGTCAGCGTCAAGCAAAGCACGACGAACCTCTCGCAGCGCCTCTTCGATGTTTTGGGGAGTAAGTTTTCCCTGACCTCGAAGTTTCTTAAACGCATTTTCTAATTTTTGAGTTAAATTCTCAAACATTTTCACAAAACCTATATGACACAAAAACTTCCTTACTCTTCTTTTTGAAGATTTAGGAAGTCTTTTACGGATTAAAAAATAGCAAAAAAACGTATGGTAAGCAAGAAATGAAAACTAAAAATAAAGAGCAATTGCCAATAACAGTGGGCAGGTTTAGAAGTGAAATATGCTCCCTATCAAGTTACGTGTATCCAAATTATGAATTAGAAACTGTAAGAGTTTTTTCTAAAGCAGCAATCTTCGAGAATGGAACTATTTATTTAAGTATTTGTTCTTTTCTCTTGAAAGGATAGTGCAACAACCGGCAAATTAATAAAAAATAGAATGACCTTAAGAAGATAATTGGCATGATTATTAAGGCGAATATTATAATAGCTTCAATCTTTGATAAGAGTTTGCTTTCTCCAACGTATATCCACTTTGGAAATAGGCATTCTTCTTGCCTCCTTCTGCGATGTTTTATTTGTCTCTACTTTAACATTTACAAGCCTCCCTCCGCAGCAAAACTTGGGATAACTATAGCTATTAGCCTCCCTAAGTACTTCGAAAAACACAATGCAGCGTTCTGCTCATCTGCTCGAAGAAGATTATTTTAAAAAGACCATTTTCTTTATCGAAATATTCTTTCCAGTAACAATCTTATAAAAATATACGCCTGATGCTAAATTACTTGCGTCGAAAATATATTCATGCCGACCCGGCGTTTGTACCTCATTGACTAATGTCTTTACTTCTTGACCAAGGATATTATAAACTTTTAGGACCACGTTATCTTTCATTGGCAACTCGTAGATAATTTTTGTATCCGGATTAAACGGATTGGGGTAGTTCTGATAAAGTTCGAATTTCCCGGGTAATTCAATATCAACGGCGCTACTCCCATTTTCAAAATCTACAATATACCCCCTAACCTCTATGCTATCAAACATCGCTGCATGATTATGGTAACAGAACAGTCCAACTGTTCCTGATGTTAAAGAATTATCTATAATTACTTCGCCAAATATATCTTCTCCATCCAATAATACTCGTATCGAATCATCTTTAACCCTTGCTTCCAGGAAATGTTGGAATAGCTCACCCGCTCTATAACCTTCTTTTACTTCCGCAAGAATATTATAATTTCCATCGATGATTTTGGAAAGTCTGCGGTATAATCCATTATTACTCATCTGATACAAATAATAGTTATTCGTATCCTTCAATCTAAACATCACGCCAATATCATCATTATCATTCGATTTAAAGAGAAATTTAATGCTATAGTTTTTCCAATGGAAAGCCGCTGAATCATTCCAAAACAGATAAGTCCCATGCCAGCACAATGGATCAGATAATCTACTTATAGATGTGTTCTGACGTAACCGATTATTCCCGTAATCGTCGGCTTGCACCACCCACTCCGATGGACTATATCTATCTCCCAAATCAACAACCGTCCATCCATTGCGATCCCCATCGGTAAAATATTCCGTCAATAAAACATTGGCAAAAAAATTCATCCAGCTATTCGATACGATCGTGTTTGGACTTTTTGCCCGATCTTTAATATTGTTTACAGTCAATACATATTTTTGGCCATCTGTTAGCAGTGGTTCCACTTCCAAAGTTACTGTTCTTAAATCACTGCGGAGTACCGCTCCTGTTACGGTAATTCCATTACTTACCGAATAGTTCCCTGCAGTTTCGGCGCTTACTTCATCAACTGGCTCGCTGAATATAACTATCACTGTATCTAATTGGCATGAATAGGAAACTTCGCTTATAGAAGGAGGTAATATATCAGCGCTCGTAGTAATCGAAAGTATAGAGGACTGAGCGCTTTCATTTCCTCCAATATCTATTGCGCTGACTGTGTAGTTATACGCTGTTGCCTCAGTAACGGATTCGTCCACATAAAACGTAGTATCGACAAAATCCAACAATTGACCATCGCGATATACAACATATTCATAAACGCCATAATTGTCCGTGGATGGATTCCAGCTTATAGACGCCGAATAGTCGGCAACTTCTACCGCATTTAACCCCGACGGAACCGATGGCGAAGCGTTATCGGTAAAATTCCCATAAGCTCCCATATCGAATCCTCCAAACCCCGTTCCTTTTGCAGGCGAGCTATTTTGCAATCGTAAGCCATCGTCATCGGTAAATGGTATATTATCCGGTCCAAGCAAGTTTTCAACATCCACAAATTCTGGATCTTGCCAGAAAATGCTGTTAGAGTCATATTCAGGCACACGTACCGGATAGGTGTCATAAGGATAGTATATGTTATAATCCCATATCGAGCCGCGTCTGCAGGTTTTATCCGAAAGTTGTGAAAATGACCTCGTAGAAGTTTTGCAAAAGATATTATTCAATACAATAGCGTGGTCACTGTATGCTGAAAAAATAGCCCCACCATCGATAAATGTATTGTTTATTACTGAAAAGCGATCGGATGAGTAACCTACCATAAACATTGAACCAGTAGAACGATAAAAAACATTATTCATAAATCTGATATGGTGAATATTGTTTCCAAGGCCATCCTGTTCCCGTATGTCCTGAGAAAGAAGCATTTGAGAAATGTTGTGAAAAATATTATGGTCAATCAATACATTATTTGCCCATTGAATTTCATGCACAGAATAGATTTGAATTGCATCCGGGTGACCTGTTGCTTCTTGAGGCTTCCCCTCTTCATCGAGTTTGTTAAGAAAATCGTGTATATAATTATTTCTAATGACGTGCCCACTTCCGGTAAAAGTCATGCCATTCGAATCTCCTCCACCGTACTCACCTGTAATGGTATTATATCCATTCGCATGGGATATATCGTTGTTTTCTACTAACCAATTTATCCCCATAATCGAAATGATCGTTTCACAAACTCGATAGAACATGTTGCCGCTGATAGTGACATACTGACTATTAAAATTATCCCGTGCACGTACGCCTCCGCCATAACAACAATCGTGAATAAAGTTATTCCTGATTTCTATATAAGAAGCTGATATTAAATCTATTGCGGCTACTCCTCCATGAGTTTTATTTTGATATGCTATCTCGAAATTTTCTATCTTAATATAACTTTTGCCATAGATCTTAAATCCACGACAAATTGCATTATTGATTGAATCAATCGGACCCGGCACAGGATTTTTTCTATCGAAAATCAAACTTGTATCAACATGACTTTTACTGACTGCATTGGCGCCTTTTATAACAATATAATTTCCGGCTGTTCCAGTTTTACTCATCGTGATTCGCTCATCATAATTACCCGGCTTTACAATAAGCGTACAGCCGGCCGCCAGTTGATTTACTCCATATTGTATTGTTTTCCATGGCATTGCTTCGCTCCCATGGCTTGCATCGTCCGCTGCATTGGTATTGTTGCGATCAACATAATATGTTTGGCCAAAAATTACTTGAGAGAATGTAAAAACTGTAAACGCAACTGCAATAATTTTTTTCATTTCCATCTCTCCTTTCGCGCCTTATTTCAAAAGCAACATTTTCTTTATAGAGATATTGCTTCCAGCGCTCATCTTATAAAAATATATGCCGGAAGCAAATTTATTGGCATCAAAAACAACTTCATGGAAACCAGCCAATTGCTCCTCATCCACTAATACTTTGACCTCCTGACCAAGAATATTATATACCTTCAAGATAACGTGCATCTTACTCGGTAAATTGTACGCTATCTTCGTTGCAGGATTAAACGGATTAGGGAAGTTCTGATAAACCATGAACTCTCCGATGGCGTTATTTTGATTATCAACCATTGAAAGTCCAGTGAAAACATTTTGCGATGCGCTTCCTACACTTGCATTGCCAGAAGCATCAAAAGCAGCAACAGAATATGTGTACGAAGTATTTGGACTTACTGTAACATCTGTAAATTTGGGCAATTGGCTTACAGCAATTACTGAGTCATTCCGATAAATTTGATACCCATAGACATTGATGTTGTCAGTTGAGGCATCCCACTCAAGTTTAACTTCCTCTGAACTGATATTCGTTACATGCAAGTTTTCTGGAATACTCGGCGATTCTGCATCCTGGTCAGGTACAAATGACCCTAATATGAATTCATCTATTTCTATATTGGCGCCATCTCCCCAAGGATCTTTACCCAAGAATAAATCGTAGACGTTATTTTTCAACGCTCCGTTTTGAGCAACTACCAATACTCTTGTGCCGTCCATAAATAAGGATATGAGCTTCCCATCATAAACAACATCATACTTGTGCCAATTTGTATCTTTGATTGCATTGCTGTTGTAATTAAAATCCGAACTACCATAACTCGTTTCAAGGTAACCCGAAATACTTGTAGCGCCAAAAGAGAATTTGTATTGCTGGAATTTTAGCCAAAAATACCCATAACTATTTGCTACTCGTTTCCGTGCCCACATCGAAGTAAACATTTTACCCAATGAATTTAAATAATTATGGTTCGCAATTTTTACAAATGCACAAGAGTCCGTCTTGTAGCCGCACCAAAAACCTTTTCCATACTTACCAGGGACATACAAACTATCAACAGGACCCGTATATGGAACAACCCCGCCTGCATGACCAATAAAAATTCCTGTTGACAACCCATTACCTGATATATCATCTACATTATCGTCAAAGTTAATATGCACTATCGTATCCGGTATCTGTTCCTGAACGGTAATTGTTACATTTACATTATCCGAGGTATACTTCCCATCGCTTACATTAAAAGTAAATTCATCATTTCCAACATAATTGGCGCTGGGAGTATAGGTAAAGTACGGCATTGGACCAGTTAAGCTTCCATGGGATGGTTGTGTTACAATATTATATCGCACTCCATTTGTATCTTGATCCGTACTGTGTAACATTATAAAGACAGGTGTATTTTTTTTGTTACATACGAACCACTTGCTGCTGAAGGCGGTTGATTAATATGACTAACCTCGATCTTAACTGTTGACGTATTTGAATATGCGTATCCATCATACACTCTAAATGTGAAACTATCGACTCCAGAATAATTTTCATCAGGCATATAGAGAGCCTGGGGAAATTTCCCATACCCAAATAACATTCCATTTGGAGGATAGTTCACAATATGGTATGATAATGAATGACCATTTTCTTGAGAAGCCTGTAAGGTAAATTCAACTTCCGAATTTTGTTCAACTGATATAATCTGACTATTTGCAACTGGTGGATTGGTGGATAACGATCCGGTTGTTTTTGTAATCGAATTGGAAAAACCAGAAACATTTCCACGAGCATCAAAGGCTTGAACTGTATATATATAGCTGGTATTTGGTGATAATCCTTTATCACTATAAGTATTCGTGTGCGAGATATCAACGCAGGTATCATTACGAATAATTTTGTATCCTGATATCCCTGCATTATCTGTAGATGCGGTCCAGCTTAAATCTATTTGCGCACACGATACAACATTACCCTGTAAGCTCGAAGGATTTGTCGGAGCTTGTGCATCGTCTGGCATTTCTAACACTAAACGGAATCCTGTGCTGCCATGACAAAATAATTCTCCATGAGAAGTTCTGAAAGCAGAACGAAATCTTGCAACTGGATACAAAGATTCGTGCCATGCTCCTCTTAAAACTTTCTGGTCTTCTTGTGGTGGCGATGGCGGAGAATCTTTATACGCGCTACCATCGGTAGGCGCTCCGTTGTAGTTTAAGGCGAAATCATCTTCGCACCATTCATAAATATTTCCAGGCATATCGTACAATCCATAAGGATTTTGTATGAGCTTACCGCAAGGCATTGGATAACCGCCTCCACCACTATAATTTGCTCCCCACCATACATAGGCATCAATCTCGCAGCTTGTTAAACTATTTGGGAAAGTCGTTGCTTCGCCAAAGTAAAAATCACTGTACCGAAATGGATTGGTTTCAGGTCCTCGCACTGCATATTCCCATTCTGCCTCCGTTGGTAATCTGAAAGTACCCAAACTTAAAGAATTGATTTTGGGTAAAAATTCTTCTTTGACATGTTTCCAAGGCGTATAATTCATTGATATAGTATCTTTATATTGCAGATGGGATCCCATGCTTGGTTGGTAGTACAAACTATCCATGACCCCAACATAATGCCCTTGCTGATGCTCGGTTTCCTGAATGTAAAACTCATACGCGATGGTAATTCTCCTAACTCGCTCTGCATTTGGCCGTCCGTCAGACGAGACAACCCATTTCGGATCGCCTTTTACATTGCCCATCCAATAAACTCCAGAAGGTATTCGACGAAATCGCATTTGTTTCCCATTTGGCAATGTTATTACCTTTACTTCGTTCACATAGAGGTTTACAGTCTTATTGCCATCCATAACTACTGTATCAGGATTTGTAAGACCAAAGAAATCGCCATACCAATGCCCGAATCCATATCCCGAATTTGGGAAAGCTCGTACAATAACGCTCTCTCCAGAGTTGTAGGAACTCTTATCAGGCGTCTTCGTTACTATTCCATTCGTAGCATTGATCGTTAGAGTATATGGTTGCCCAAACATTACTCCGAAGCTCATAAATAGAGCGCATAGTAACTTTCCCAAAGTTCTCATAAGGCACCTTTATATTTTTATGAATAATTAAATTCATACTATTACTTCAACTACATAAAAGATGAGTTACAAACCTAAATCAATGTCGCTGTTCTCATTCAATCTTATTAACAGATCCGTTACCGGAATTACTTTAACAATATCATTGATTTAACCGATGCTTTGTTCCCTGCTTCGAGTTTATAGAAATATACTCCAGAAGAAAATTTATTCGCATCAAAACCAATTGTATATGTTCCACTATTCTGTTGCTCGTTTACCAACACAGCAATTTCTTGTCCTACAATATTATACACTGTCAATCGTACGTTTGCTCTCTCTGGTAGCTCATACTTAATTTGCGTATTCGGATTGAAGGGATTGGGATAATTTTGATACAAATTGAATTGTCGAGGGTGAGCAGTCTCTTGCCGTAATCCGGATGGGGATTTAGTTTTTACGGTTATTGTATCGGACAACTCGCTAATTTTTCCTGCCAAATCAAATGCCGCAACTCGATACTCGTACGTCGTTGATGGACTAACGGGCGCATCGGCACATTCATTCACTACCGTTATTAGAGTATCAACACATACGCCAGACGAATCTCTGTACACATAATACCCTATAACGCCTATATCATCTGAAGAAGAGTTCCAATTCAGTTTTACATATCTCTCTCCTATTTCATCTGCTTGTAATCCAGTAGGTTTTGTTGGGAATTGTTCATCTCCATAACCTCTATACGCATCCCACATAGCTTTCTGAAATCTTGTAATGTATACCTGAATATTTGTCTTTTTAGCATGTAAATTAGGAAATCTGCCTAAGCCATCACTTGGTTCTTGATCCAGTATAGCTTTGCCTGGATGCGCGGGATCGGGACCCCATGTAACTCCGTAACCATATTCGGTGCGATTATTCCATTGTTCTTTTGTCAACAATGGCGCAGGAGCAATTGGGTCTGGTTGAGTCAATGCTCCGACAGCGTACCATCTATCGGTATAATCAAAGAAATTTGAATCGTTATAAGCATCCTTCATTTGTGGAAAAAGTTTGAAAGCGATGGCTTCCGCAAGCCAGGGGCTACTAACACAATCGCCTTGATAATTCCATCCAGGCATATAACCGCCATCTATATAACTATATGGATCGAGATACGAGCTATTATCACCTTGAATTGCTAATGTATTCCAATACTTTTCTTCTGTTAAATACTCTGTAGTTCCATAGACACTTTTCCCGTAGATATTTTTCTTCAAGAGTTGGCTTTCATGGAAAGTGATCGAATCTCTTATAAATGTTTTCAATCCGTCGTGATTCATCATTATTGCAGTAAATGATACCGGCAATACATGACCGGGTTCATGTCCATTTCCACCAGGCCATGTTTGCCCATATAACATATAATGATACATATCGAGTCCTTTTTGCAGCAAACAAATAAGTGCCAATCTTCTCTTTTCTTCATTATCTCCCGGTGCTTTCACCATTACTCGCAGATACGAGTCGGTCGATCTCTTCGCGACTGATGGACCATAATCAGAACCAATATTATCAACAGGTCGAATCTGGTTCCCAATGAGTCCAGCTTTATGATCTGCCTGAACTGGTTGCATCCATTTAATGACTGAATCTAATGTTACTGGCATAGGGCTTACTGGGTCTACTTGTGGGAGAAGTTCAAAATGTATATCTTCGATTTTGTAGAACGGTTTATTGGTTCCAACATATGGTGGGCGAAAATAGCCCTCTCCAGTGCCATCAGGTGGGAGCGAACTTAAAATTGTCAAAACAACCGCTCTTTTGATAAGCGTTCTGTCATAAAGATTTCCTAGATTATAACTCAAGCACTTTAGAATCGATTCTCCACCTTTTGCTGTATAAGGCAACGCAGGCACTAAATTAATATCGAATTCAGATTTCCCACTCGTTGCGGAACGCCATCCACCGCGTTCATCAAACCCTTGTTTACCTTCAAATACAGGATTAACTTCCCATCCGTGCACCCATCGTAAGCTATCGCCAATTTGTATTCTTTGCATTGAAGGAGTTATGCTATCAATAATAACACCACTACCTGGATCAAGCGCCCAGTAATCGCCATTGGCAAATTGTCCAACGGTGTAGTTCTGTAGGAAATAAAATGTAAAACCAAAGTACGAGATCGAGTCTGTTTGAGTTTGAGCAATGCTAATTTCCAAGGAACAAAATATCAAAATGAGCAGTAGATTCTTTTTCATAAGCTATCTCCTTCCGTATTTTATACTCTCGCCATTTCCATGTAATCTTTTACTAATGATATCAAAGAATTTATTTATTCCCGGATAAAAGCATGGAATTTCTTGTAAAAAGTTTTAAAAGCTAGTGAATTGCACCATTGTCAAAGAAAAATTACAATAATCCTTGCATTATATCTCTTTCAAAAACAAAAAATCGGGCTACTCGTTATTTTAGAGTAACCCGATTCTACGGTTTGAGGAGGGGGGTATCTTTTAATCACAAACAATTTACGGTTGAAAATTTAATAGGATTATTATAAGAAAGCATCAAAATACTTGTCAACTGCACTGGGAACTTGAGAAATGCTATTTTTTGAATCTGATTAATGCTTTTCAGTCGAATATCTTAACTGTTCGGATAAATAACGATGAGCCTTACGGCTTAATGGTAAGTGTGATCCATTCTTCAACACAAGAGTATATTTTCCACCTTTCGATGAAATAATCTTTTCGATCTTTTCTATATTTACAATATATGATTTATGGATGCGTACATAGAGCGGTGGAAGTATTACTTCGAGTTTTTTCATTGGCTTATCATATAATTCTTGCATTCCATTCTCAAGGAATACTCGTACATAGATATTATCTGCTTTGAAATATAGAATTTGATTTATCGGAATAATCTTGAGTTCTGCTCCTCTCTTTATAGGAAGGGATTGCAATGGCTTTTGTTTAATTGTTTGAATTGAAAATAATTTATCGAAGGCGGCTTTCAATTGTTCTATAGCATACGGCTTAGGAATAAAATCCAGCGCTTGATACTGAAACGCTTCTATTGCCCGATGAATATTGGCAGAAATAATAATTGTATGGAAGGAAGAACTAATGCTTTGCTGTAATATTTGATACCCATCTTTTGAGTTCAGATTTAAATCTAATAATAAAACATCAATAGGATTGCTCTATATGTAGAGAAGAGCATCCTCGAAAGAAGTTTCAATATGCACAATAGGCGAATATCCTTTCAATATCTTCTTAACCAATTGCTGTAGATCCAGAGCAGTTGGATATTCATCCTCGACAATAAGTACATGCATCGTCAATTCCAGATTTCAATAATTGTTTTCCATTGACCTCTCGTTCCCCCTGCTTCAACATTCCAGCGCTGAGGATAACTTTCCTCTAATCGAGCTTTGATGTATCGCATTCCAATTCCATCCGATTTTTTTTCATCATCGCAATTAAATGGACCATTATGTGATACAATGTATTGAATATGATCTGCGTAAGATTTCTCTTCAATTGTAAAGGTAACTGGCTCCCGACTCTTTCCACAACTATGCGTTAGTCCATTCTCAATAAGGGTATGGAAAACCATCGGCGGTATATATTCTTTATCCCGAATATTTATTGTTTGTAGTGTATACTGAATCCCCTTTCGATAACTCATAATTTTTAAGTGACTTTGACATAGTTCTATTTCCTGAGCCAACGGGATTAATTTCAAAGGCGAGACCTGGATAATTGTTCTGAATTCGACACTCAATGCCTCGATAAGTTTTATTGCCGAGCGGGGCTCTTTTCGAATCCATGCAATTACAGACGTAAGAGAGTTTAATAAAAAGTGGGGATTGATACTTTTTTTCAAAAGTTCATTTTCCAGACGTACAGCCTTCAATTTTGCTTCACGTTCAGACTCTTCTTTTCTCACATATTGCATTGCAATAACCAATGTTGCAAATATTGCAAGTACTGAACCGGTACCCATTAACGTAAACTCAAATCTATACACACACCAGGCAATCAAACATCCAATAATAAAAATAAGACTACCATCTCGTTTCTGCACTATGGCAAAGAGAGTAATCATCGTACACTCTACAAGCATAAGAATGATCATCGTATTCGACAGTGTCCAGAATGAAGCAACAATGAACGCCATCGCTAAGTTAAAAAGAATGATTACAAGACTCCAAATTTTCCTATATGGGAGAAAAAATACATAGAGGCAAAAAAGTGGAAATAGAATACTTCGTAATATGCGCGATATCAAATACACGACAAAAACCCAATGAATAGCTACTGATGGTAGATCAATATAATATTGAAGCTGCCACGAAATATGATCGAGAATAATAATAAAGCACGCTAGGCAAAGGAAAAGATGCTCGAGTTTCCCCTTTTTAGTAAGTAAAAGGAAAAGACAAAAACAGAATGGGATCAGTACAATTCCAGCAGTAAAAAATAACATATAACTAAACTTAAATGTATTTTTTACTTCAGAAATATAATTACCGATTCGAAGTTGCCCATGGTACCACTTCCATGGTGTATAATCATGGTAATGTGAAACGCGTAGTATTACAATATGATTGCCAGGACGAAGCAGTCGAGAAGGAAGAATTGTTTCGACAAGGGTTATTCCTGGTTGTTCTTCATTAAAATTTCTACCAAGTCGACCGTTTGAAATTATCTTTTCATTATCCCAGTACACTTCATAAGCTGTCATAAAATATTGTAGGATCAATCCTATCGCTTCATTTTGTAGAGAAGAATCAGAAATTTCTACAGAGGTACGGATAACCCAATTGCCAGTTGAGTAACTACCATATTCTTCAAATGGTTTCCAAAGAGTATCAGAAATTACTGGAGGTTGAGAAAAGGGGTAATCATCCTTTGCGATAAACCATTCCTGCGACACCTTAATTCCATCTAGCGCCGAGATAAATGGCGGTAAGCCCGAGCCTTCCATAAGCGAAATGAAGGAAAGCGAAAAGAGCAAATACCACAACCATAGCCGGCGAGTGAATTTTCCTACTGTCAATAATGCCATTTCCTTTTGACCTCTATGTTTATAATATCAAAAACATTCTATAATAAAAACGTACTAAAACATTTTATCCTAAATTTTGCTTTAGAAACCTAAAAAATTCAAAGCGGCACCTGCAAGATTGTACTCGACAGCTGTGTAGCACAAGAGTAATTACCAAAACCATTGTAATACAATAATAAATATGTCTTCATACCTTTCATAACTTACGTCGGCAAATAATCTAGATTTGATTCAGACTTCGGTAATTGCAATGCATCCATCAAAGTTCTTCTCTTCATTATTGAATAATTTTGGAATAGCTATGCTCTTTCACAGAACGATGAATTTCTTATTAGCTTACAACACATTGACTGATTTTTCACTTCAATTCAAATTTGTGCAATGTTTTTACATGTTCCTTTCTTTGATACCAATCGTTAAAAACAAACTCTATAATATTAACTGTAAAAGTACCGAAGTCATAATCTCTATATGCCTCAACTTTTCTGATAAATTCTTCTTTATTCCTAAACCGTTTCCTTAATCTAAATATTGTAGAATGAGCTGTTTGGATAGTATATCTTTTATCGATAGACTGTTCCAAGCCTGAAGCGACAAAATTGAGTCTCAAATTATTGCGGATTTTATAAAGAGTATCGTCTTCTACAAAACCCTGCACCATCAAGCAAGATGGCGAAGCCGTAAGTCCTTTGAATTTTATCTCGAAACAACTTAACCCATCGATGCTTCTTTGAATAACGTGTATATATTCTTCTATGGAAATATTCGATAGCTGAAATCCGTTATAACAAGAAATTATTGACATTACAGTTACATGAAGGTCAGAGTCAGGATAGTAATATTGCTCTGGTTCGATGATTTTTAATTCATTGAGAAATTTTTGAATCTCATCTTTTACGTTTCTATTGATGCGAGCCAAAAGAGTAATTCCATACCTTTTGTCAAAAGGCGAGTCGATGAGGCTATCAATCTGATATTCGTCCGACTTTATCTTCTCGAGAGAATCTTTATATAAGCTGTTGTAATATTCACTTAAGCTCATCTTTAATTTTGCGATCGCAGTTGCTGAATGACAATCAGTTCATTTCTCCTTCCCTTCTATCACGAGTACATATTCGCCACGGGGAGTTTTGTTTTTCAGCTCTTTCAAAACTACGGACAATCGTCCACGAATTACTTCTTCGAATTTTTTCGTTAGCTCACGGCATACGGCAATCTGCCGATCCCCAAGGACATCATAGAGCTGCTGCAATGTTTTGAAAAGACGATGAGGCGATTCATAAATTACAATAGTTCGAGTTTCGGAACGTAACTCTTCTAACCGTGATTGCCTTCCCTTTTTATGGGGCAGGAATCCTTCAAACACAAAACTGTCAATCGAAAATCCACTTACAATGATAGCAGCCAATAATGCCGAGGCTCCTGGTATTGGAACAATCTTAATTTTTTTGGCTAAAGCTTCGCGGACAAGAATTGTCGCAGGGTCAGAAATTCCAGGAGTGCCCGCGTCGGTAACTAATGCAATAGAAGAACCTTGAAGAAGTTTCTCGATCAAATCTGGCACACGACGCACTTCATTGTAACTATAATAACTAATGAGCGGCTTATGAATGTTGTAATGATTTAACAAAATAGCGGTCTTCCTTGTATCTTCACAAGCAATACGATCAACGTTAGAAAGTATATTCAATGCCCTGAACGAAATATCTTCCAAATTCCCAATTGGAGTTGAAACAATGTAGAGAATTCCAGATGAAGCATTATTTAGCAAATCGATTCTTTCCATTATTTTTTGTACAATAATTCTGCGTGTGCATTCACTTAATATTATATAAAGGGTTTAAAAATGATAAAAAGAATATATCGAATTCACAAATCAACTATCAACGCTCTTGTCATAGCAATTTCTTTCCTTCCATTCTTCTACTGTTATGGACAATCATCTCAAGATCCAATTGCAACAACCACAACAGGTAAAATTCGAGGATACATCGATCAGGGTATTTTTGCATTTAAGGGCATACCATATGGAGAAAACACAGCTTATTATAGATTCCAGCCGCCTCGTCCTGCTATTCCGTGGGATGAAATTCGTGATGCGCGTGAATTTGGTACTATGGCTCCTCAATCTGTGCTTAATACAAGGAATCCACTGGGACTTCATATTAGTGAAGATTGCTTGAATCTCAATATCTGGACGCCAGGCTTACGCGACAATCAAAAGAGACCAGCGCTTGTCTGGTTCCATGGTGGAGCGTATAGTAATGGGACAAGCAATAATCTTCTCTATGATGGCGCTCAACTTGCAAAACGAGGCAATGTAGTTGTGGTAACAGTGAATCATCGATTGAATATTTTTGGATTCCTTTATTTAGCTGATCTCGATAAACAAAAATATCCAGAATCAGGAAATGTTGGAATGCTGGATTTAGTTTTGGCTCTTCAATGGATTCAACACAACATTGCAGAGTTTGGCGGCGATCCCGGTAACGTTACCATCTTTGGGCAATCCGGTGGTGGAGCTAAATGTGCAACACTGATGGGAATGCCAGCGGCACAAGGATTATTCCATAAAGTTCTTACAATGAGCGGACAACAGGTTACAGGAAGACGCCGCGAAGCAGCAACTGCAACCGCCAAAAATGTTTTACGTTTTCTTAACATTCCTGAAGATTCTCTCCAACTTCTGGAAAAACTTCCATTTGAAAAATTAACTGAAGCCATACAAGGTCAATATTTTGGTCCTGTAACCGATGGGACAGTTCTACCTCGAGATCCATTCGATCCAGACGCCTCTCCGCTATCAGCTCACATTCCAATGATCATTGGAAATACTCATGATGAAACTGCATCACTGATAGGCTCAGGAGATACTACCACTTTTTCACTCACATGGGAGCAAGTCCCTATAAAATTAAATCAACATGTAAAGCAATTCCTTGGTACACTTTCTCCAGATTCTATTGTCGCTCTCTATCGCAAGTGGTACCCTGAATATTCCCCAAGCGACGCCTTCTTTGCAATTACGACGGCTGCCCGTTCGTGGAGAAGTATGATTATAGAATCGGAAAGGCGTGCAGAGCAAAATACAGCTCCAACATACGTCTATCAATTTGATTGGAAATCTCCTGTAAATGGAGGAAGACTACGAGCAGCACACGGAATGGATATTCCGTTTTTCTTTCATAACACTGAATATGGAAAGCAACTCATCGGAGAAGGTAGCAAACAAGAACATTTAGCCGATATTATGACTCATGTGCTTGTCTCTTTTGCACGGACAGGAAATCCTAACAACCCATCGATTCCATTTTGGGAGCCGTTTAATCTTACAACACGCCCAACAATGATTTTTACAATTCCACCAAGACTTGAATATGATCCAAGAAGTAATGAACGAATACTTTTCGCTCCTGTTCCCTACATTCAACCAGGAACATTATAGATTTTATTAAACCCAGATTATGCAATAAAGGTAGTAATAGAAGTGTAAGATGAAGGGAAATAATAAAATAGGCGATAGAAAAAGAAACCCAAATGGTGGCTTCGATTCGGACTGCAGTCCTACTCAGCCACCGTCGGGATTTCGGTTGCCGAGGTGACGTAAGGTGTATCGAGGCAACAACCTTCACAGATTTCTAATGCATAATTTGGATTAAAGTAAAGCGCACAAAAAAAGCCCCTTTCGCATTTCTGAGAAAGGGGCTTTTTTTTAATTGGATTATTTTACAGTTGAGCTAAACGCGCTTTTGCACGTTTTACATTTCTGCTTAACGGATAATTTTTTACGACTAGTTCGTATGCCTCTTTAGCTTTTTCAATTTGGCCAAGTCGATCGTAACATTGAGCAATCATAAATTGAGCATCGGCTTTTTTTTCTGAGCGAGGTATTGTCAACACTTCTTTAAAACTTTGAATCGCGGCGCTGTAATTTTGAAGAGCATAATTAGATTCTCCAATCCAGTAAATGCAATTATCTTTCATATCTTCACTAACACCGCCATCTAATAATGCCTGAAAAGATTTTAATGCAGTATTGTACCTTCGATTATTGAATGCTCTTAAAGCATCCTCATATGTTGTCAACACCTTGTCCGATTCTTTCGCTTTTACAGATGATAGGGCGGGCGTTGCCGTTGCATCCGTAGCACTAACTACTGCACTGCTCTTTGCTGCAGCTTCAGCTCGATTAGCTCGTTCTGCTTCAAGGGCTAATTTTGATTCCGTATCGCTCAATCGCAAAGTGAGATTTCTATTTTCTTGCTCGATTCTCATCAACTTTTGTTTTAACGTTGAATTCTCTGCCTGTAAATCCTGTAACTGTTTTTCATACTGTGCTATTTGAGTTGATGATGGTTGCTCTATCTGCTCAACAGCTCTCTCTTCCTTGGGACCAATAAATCTTGCTAAAATTTCTTCATCCTCATTTTTAGCTTCTGGTTTGGAAGACACAGCTGGTGGTTGTTGCTGCTTCGCCGTTTGTTGCGGTTGTTGTTGTATCGACGTTGATGTACTTTCTTCCTGCACAGTTTCTTCCATTTCACCACAACCGATCAAGAACAAAGATCCAACAAAGAGCATAATCAAACTACTGGTCAATAAAACGGAATGTTTACTATTGTGACTCATAATGCCTCCAATATTTGGCAATAGTTATAGTGAATTCACATACATACCTGAAGTAAATTATTAAACCCCCCCTTGAAAGTCAAGCATTTCTTAAGATAAATATTTATTCAGAAGCTATGCGCAATTATGACAATGGCAAATGCACAGTGAAAGTACTCCCTCTCCCTTCCTGACTTTCTACAGTAATTGTTCCTCCATGAGCCTCTACAATCCACTTGGCAATCGCCAGCCCCAAACCGCTTCCTTCGGACATGACATCCTGACGCTTTTGCTGTGCTCTATAAAAGCGCTCAAATATTCGGTTTACATCTTTCTGTGGAATCCCGATGCCAGTATCCCTAATCCGAACACAGGTTTGTCCGTCTTCTGTCGTCAATTTCACATTAACCATTCCGTTTGCTGGCGTATACTTGATTGCATTATCAAGAAGGTTTAAGAACAACTGTTTTAATCGAACCCCGTCTCCTTTCACGATCGGATATGAGCGAGCTTCATACGTCAGAGTAATCTTTCTTGAATCTGCAAGCAGTTGCATTTCATCGACAAGGTCTTGCAAAAGTTTGTTCAAATCAATACTTTCTTTCGATATTACCAAACGGCCGCTGTCAGATTTAATAAGCATCATAAGCGATTCAACGATTGTCGAAAGGCGAAGCACCTCGTCATAAATACTCTTTAGGAGTTCACGCGTCTCTTTAGACATCTTTTTATTGCGAAGCGCAACTTCAATTTCTCCCCTCATAATGGTAAGTGGAGTTTTTAATTCATGAGAAGCATCTACCGAGAATTGTTGAATTTGTGAAAATGAAGATTCTAATCGTTCAATCATGTCGTTAAATTGCGCTGTCAATCGACCAATTTCATCATCAACATCGCGCATTGGTAGACGACGACTTAAATTTTGAGCTGTAATTTCTTTTGCCGCTTTCGTTAGTTCATCCACAGGTTTTAAAGATTTGCTTGCCAAAAACCACCCACCAACAATAGAAATAATCAAAGCAAACGGCGCTATAAAGAGGGCATTATAGAAAAAACTATCCAAGACTTCATATATTGGCTCGAGAGGATACGCAACAAAAATTTTGACGTAATCCGTTTGCATCATAGCCATTCTTATTCGCTCCCCATCGAATCCATCCGTTGTTACAATATTGATCCAATTATATGGAAGCTCAGGGTATGATAATATATGTCCACGCAAACTTTGTGATCGAAAGAGTAAATCACCATTCCGATCGAGAATTTGAATATAATGGCGCCGAGGACTTAAAAGAGTATGATGGTAAATTTGACTCCACATCTCATCAATTACTTCATTTTCACGCTTCACGCTATCAGGTTGGGCAACAGCTTCTTTCGGTTGAGAGCGACGTAACTCCTCCAATTCTTCAATCGCTGCCCGTTTCAAGCGAATTTTTTTCGCTTTCGGTTCAATAAATTCGTTTACCCATCGCACCTCGGTCCGAAGTGAGTAGTCGAGATTATTTAAGAGTCCTTCGCGCGTTACAAAATATGCGACGACTCCATACCCTAACAAACTGACGGCTAAAATCATTGCATACCATGCGGTCAACTTACTGCGAACAGAGTGAAAAATTTTCATCTTAATACGTGGAGCCTTTGCAACTAAAATTTTAATTTCTTATCAGATAGGTAATAGCCTTTACCTCGTTCTGTTTGAATTAGCTTTACCTTAAAATCGGCGTCAATCTTTTTTCGAAGATGGGTTACATACACATCAATAACATTGGTACCAGGATCAAAATTGTACCCCCACACATTGCGAGCCAATTCTTTTCGTGTTACTAATTCTCCCTGATGGTGCATAAAATATTCAAGTAATGTATACTCTCGACTTGTTAATTCTATCATCGTCCCTTCACGATAGGCTTTATGCGCTACAGTATCAAGTGTAAGATCCTTATAGGTAAGCTTCGTTTGAGATTGTTTACTTCTTCGTACAACAGAACGAATTCGAGCAAGGAGCACATCAAACGAAAATGGTTTTCCAAGGTAATCATCAGCGCCTTGATCAAGTCCACCGACAATATCCTCTGTACTGGTACGAGCTGTAAGCATAATAACAGGGGTTTTAATGCTATCTTTTCTTAAGTTTTGGAGAACCGAAAAACCATCTTTTACAGGTAGAAGCACATCTAGCAAAATAAGATCATACTGTGCAGACCGAGCTAATTGTTCTCCCTTCTCTCCATCCTCCGCAATTTCTACTTCAAATCCCTCAGCTTCCAATCCTTTTTTCAGAAAGCGAGCTACTTTTTGTTCATCTTCAACAACAAGAATTCTCATTGCACCTTTTCCTTACTTTATTGGAAAAGGTAGTTGTAATTCAGAAAACTTTCAATGCGCTGAAGAAATTTATCGCAAACTGTCAGTAATTCTAATTACAATATATCTTTTGGTTTTGATTCGGGAGGAGGCTCAGGCGCATTTGATTTAGGAGGAAGATTCGATTGCAGCCAATGCACAATTCGTACTTTTGAAATCGGCGGCAGCAGTGCTACCTTAATTTGTTCAAGCGCTTTATTGAGTTCTTCCGGTTTGTATTCTGGTAATTCTTCTTTCATAATCTTCGATAGAATTTCCCAGTGGTGAGGATCTTCATGGTTGAGGAACCAATTTCCATTGATTTCCATCAGCTTTCGTTCAAATTCTGTCCATCCCATCTCCAACGTCCTTTTTGGATTGTTCCACAATTCTGTCAACAGCTGATGGAATAATTATACAATTTATCTTTGAACAATGCTATACTTTTTTTGATAATTTTTATATTCCGTTTTTTTCCCTACATTAAGAAAGACATTATTAGCAAAACCCTATGAATTCAGAACTTACGCTTTCAGCCATCTTTCAACACAGCACTCTTCGCTATGCAACTCGAACCGCCCTTGCATTTGTCGATGAGCAACCTTTTACATACGCTGATGTCCGTCGTGAAGTAGAACATCTTTCTCACTTCTTAAAACTTCAAGGAGTCTCCCACGGCGATAGAGTTGCAATTATTAGCGAAAACTGTCCACACTGGGGTATTGCATACTTTGCAATTACGTTACTCGGCGCTATTGTGGTTCCAATTCTTCCCGACTTTCACACATCGGAAGTACATCACATACTCCGTCACTCGGAGAGTAAGGTAATCTTCGTTTCAGAACGATATTTTCAAAAAGTCGAAGAACTCGATTTCGCAAAATACAACGCCGTGATTTTATTGGATTCATTGAGCGTTGTAAAACCTCAGACAACGAAAGCATCTCTCAGACAATTTTTAGTCGAAGGAAGTAAAGAAATCCAAAAAATTCGTTCAATGGTTTTAGAGTTAACTGGCAAGATTAAAACCGAAATCCACGAAGATGACATTGCTTCGATTATTTATACTTCAGGTACAACTGGACATTCAAAGGGCGTTATGCTCACTCACAAGAACATTGTGTGGGACGCTCAGATTGCAGCCGCGCTTCCAAATATTATCCCGGAGGATCGACTTCTCTCAGTTTTACCACTTGCTCATATGTATGAATGTACAATCGGTTTTATCATCCCATTTATGTGCGGCGCTTCTGTCTATTACTTAAAAAAACCACCGACTCCAACGGTGCTTCTTCCAGCGTTAGACAAAGTCAGACCGACTGCAATGCTGACCGTACCTTTAGTTATTGAAAAAGTTTATAAGACACAGATCATTCCTGAAATCCGAAAACACAAAATCACAAGGATGTTATACCTTTTGCCAGCAATACGAAAAAAAATTAATAGAATTGCCGGAGTAAAACTAAAACAATCTTTTGGCGGCTCGTTGCGTTTTTTTGGAATTGGCGGTTCAGCGCTATCTCCTGCTATCGAACAGTTTCTCATAGAAGCTGAATTTCCATATGCAATTGGATACGGATTAACCGAGACATCTCCCCTCATCGCCGGCACCGATGCATATAAAACAAAATTTCAATCTACAGGGTTGCCTTTGTCAGGTGTTGAAGTTCGCATCGAAAATGTCGACTCGAAAACTGGTATTGGCGAAATCGTTGTAAAGGGTCCTAACGTTATGAAGGGATATCATCATGATCCTGAACGTACAGCCGAAGCGCTTTCAGATGATGGATGGTTTCATACGGGAGATTCAGGATACTTAGATGACGATGGTTATTTATATATTGCAGGAAGAATTAAAAATGTTATTGTTGGGGCTAACGGTGAAAACATCTATCCAGAAGCAATTGAATCTGTTTTGAATCGTTCTGACTATGTCGTCGAATCTCTCGTCTACGAAGAGAACAGCCAACTGGTCGCAAAAGTGCATCTAGACTATGAAAAACTGGAATCAGAGATAATCTCACCGAATTTAAATGATTCTCAAATGGCCCAGCACATTGAGAGCATGCTTGCCTCACTCCTTGGTGAAGTGAATCAACAAGTTTCATCATTTTCGCGGATTGCACGTATCTATGAACAGCGAGAACCTTTCGAAAAAACTCCGACTCAAAAAATCAAACGATATTTATACGTAAATTCATTATCTAACTCAAAGAACCGTAGGAATTTATAATTTGCAGATGTTTGTTTCGTTGACTTCATGGGTAATTTTTCGTATTTTTTTACAGTTCGGGGTGTAGCTCAGCCCGGCTAGAGCACCTGCCTTGGGCGCAGGGGGCCGGAGGTTCGAATCCTCTCACCCCGACTAAATTATATCCTCATTAGTTACAGCGAGTGATTTTGTAAGACATAGTAAAGTTCTTTCCAGAAAAATTTTTATCCTGTAATTATTTCAAAAATACTGTTGACAATATTAAAGAATTTGTCTACAATGCTTTCAGTATTAGTAGGTTGATGGGGGGAGGGTAACATAGAAGTGAAAGGAAGAAAAATATGGCGAAGGGGCAAGATAATACGAGAAGCGCTGAGCAACTTAAAGAAGTTGCGACATATTTAAAGCTCGCCGATAAACTTGTTCGGGAGGGAAACTATGCGGCAGCGCTAGAAGAGATAGGAAAAGCACGTGCAAAAGATCCACGAAATTTGTATGCGCTTGCCTATGAAGAACGTGTACGCTCCCTTGTAAATCAACAGAAGGCTGAAACAAAACCAGAAGAGGCTGGCAAACCTCCAGTCCCACAACAAATTCCTACAGCGTTAGAACATATTTCGAATCTTGCTATTGTTGAAGCACAGCGTTCAGCGGCGGTCGCCGCAAAACAAGAGCAAGAGATGATGTTGCGGAAGAAAGAAGAAGAAGAACGCCGTAAACAAGAAGAGCTGCGACGCAAAGCAATCGAAGCGAAAATTGCTATGTTTCTCCAGCGAGCAATGGAATATGAAGCAAAAGGAGATTATAACCGCGCCCTTGATGAAATAACACGCGCTTACTTACTTGAACCTGCAAATGAGAAAATCCATGAGATTGAAAATCGAATCCTTCGAGCCCAAGAAGAAGCTCGCGCTCGAGAAGAAGCTGAACGACTCCAACGTCAGCAGGAAGAGGAACGAAAGCGACAGGAAGCTCTGAAAGCTCAGCTTGCACGTCTTCAGCAAGAGAAAGAAGAAAAACGACGCAAAGAAGAAGAAGCGCGAAAAGTTGCTCAACAACAAAAAATTCGCCAATACCTCCAGCATGCACAAGAGCTTTACTCAGCAGGTCAATACGATGAAGCATTAAGCGAATTAGCATTCGTTGTTGTAGTTGATCCGCTGAACGAAGAGGTTCTTTCACTCGAGCGAAAAATTCGAGAAGCTCAGGATCTAGAGCAACAAAGACAATTAGAAATTTTCCGTAAGCGAGAAGAAGAACAACGAAAGAAACGCGAAGCGATTGTAACAGCAATACAAAAGCACATCGAAAATGCTGAACATCTTGCAGCACAAGGCAAGTTCTCAGATGCCTTACGGGTTATTACTCGAGCCTATGTACTCGATCCAATTAACGACGCCCTCCAGCAATGCGAGAAAAAAATTCTTGCCGAGCAGGAAGAGGCAATGCGAAAAGCCGAAGAGCAACGTCGCATAGAAGAAGAAACAATCCGTAAACAACAGGAAGAAGAACTCCGCAGATTAGAACAATTAGAACGTGAACGAGCGCTCCTTGGCGAAAGTGCAGAATCTGAAGCGAAACGCCGAGCTGACAAAGAAAGAATTTTCCAATACCTCACAAAAGCTCGTCGCTACTTAAATGAGAATCGATTTGAGGATGCCCTGGGCGAAGTTGCACTAGCGTTTATTATCAACCCGTTTGACGAAGACGTTAAACATATGGAGCAAGATATCCTTGCCGCACAAGAGAAGAAAAAAGCCGAGGATGCCGTTCTTGCAGAGCAAGCGGCAACTATTGCCCTTCCTATCGATGACACAGCAGAAAAAATTGCGGCATGTCTCGAGGAAGCATCAAAACTTGCTAGTGAACATGAATATAGTAAAGCTCTCGACGAAATTGCAAAAGCATTCCTCCTTGATCCATTGAATGAAACCATCCAGAAGTATGAGGCACAGCTTCAAAAAGAATTCCATGATTACCAGGAGGAAATGCGTCAGAAACAAGAAGAAGAAAACCGAATAGCTGCTCTCAAAGGACACATTCAACGAGCAAAGGATTTCCTGGAGCATGAAGCTTTCGATGAAGCTCTTGCCGAAGTTGCTGAGGGCTACACCTATGAGCAAAACAACCGAGAACTTGTCGTACTCGAGAAGCAGATCCAAGACGCTTATGCTCAATGGCAGCTGCGCCAGGCAGAAGAGGAAAAACAAAAGCAAATTCAAGAAATGGTTCTCTCTGCAAAGAAATATCTATCAAAACATGAATTCGAAAATGCTCTTATGGAGGTAACCCGAGCATTGGTGTTAGACCCAGAGAGAGCCGATCTCAAGGCCTTAGAACAAGAAATTGAGTCCTCACAAGAAGAAGATGAAGAACGAAGACGAAACGATGCAAATACTAAAGCAATAAAGAAACTTCTCTTCAGTGCAAAAGAAGCGCTCATCCATCACGATTTTGATTCTGCGCTTGCTGAAATCGAAAGCGCTCTTCAAATCGATCCTCAGAATGAAGAATCATTAACGCTCAAATCTTCTATCCAACAACAAAAAGAAGAATGGGTCAAGAAAAAATCAGAAGAAACTAAAGAAGAAAAAATTAAATCTCATATTCGGCAGGCGCGGAAACTTCTTAAAGAAAAAGTATACGACGAAGCTCTCATTGAAATAACAATGGGATTGACATCTGATCCAAACAACGAAGACCTCAAGGATCTTGAGGAACAAGTTCTCGCAGCACAAGCTCAAGATGAGACAGCGAAAGAAGAACCTGCAGATAATAGTATTCTTGAATCTCCCCTTCCGGATGATGAAAAAAGCCAATTGATCTATGTTCATCTCCGGGCAGCCGATGAATTCCAGAAGCAGAATGAATTTGGAAAAGCCCTTGATGAAATTACGAAAGCATATTTGATCGATCCATTAAACAAAGAAATCAAGAAAGCAGAAATTCGCATTCGGCAAAACCAGATTCGACACGCACAACAAACAGGACAGACCCTGAAACTCATTTATCCGAACGATCAACAAGCGACTGGTAGTGGAAATTAATGCTCAAGTTGTGTATAATATTGTGGAATTACAGCAGGATGAAAAATATAATTACTGATATGAACTGAAGAGGAACAAAGGAATGGAACCACAAGAAAAATTGACGCCCCAACAGTTTATTATTGATCGACTTCACGATGTTCAGCGTAAAGTGGAAAACGGAAACATTCAGGATGCGCTTGCAGAATTAAAAGAAGTCAAGGCGGCTGATAGTAAAAACATTTATATCATTGCGCTCGAAAAGCAAATTCTGAAGTTAACCGATACTGAAACTGCTGCCGAACTCCGTTCTGAAATCATCAAGGCCCTTCCACCAATGATCGAGCGTGCCATCAACGATGCTCAACGGCGGCTGGCAGAAAAAGCCCAGGAGCCAAAAGAAGCAAAAGAAAAAGAAGCTGCACTTGAAAAACTTAAGAGCCAATATTTCCAAAGAGCAGATGAGTACGTAGAAAAAGGCGACTATCCCCATGCGCTAGAAGAGATACGTCGTATTTACATTATTGATGCGGGAAATGTCGTGGCTAAAGAGTACGAACAAAAAATAGAACAGCTTGCTTCACTGAAAGCAAAAGGCGAGGAACCACAAGAAAAAGAAACCACTTCTCAACCATCGTCATCACAGCCGAAACAGGCGGAAGAACAACCACTTGCAGAAACAAAAGGAAAATCAAAACTTCCAATTATTCTGGCAGCAGCAGTAGTCATTCTTGGCGTTGGTATTTGGCTTTTTACGTCAAGTGGCTCAAAAAAGACTCAACAACCAACTCAAGAACAGAGTGTTACTTCTATAGAACAACCAGGTTCAATTTCAGAAAATGTAAAGGAAGAAACTCAACAACCAGAATCTACAACTCCAACTGCAAAAGATCAAAAAAATAAACAACCTGAACAAAAGCCTGTAGAAACAAAATCTTCGCAACAACAATCTGTATCAACAACAAAAGAGGAACAAAGACAGGTTCCAGAACCAAAAGTTGAACAACCCAAACAAGCAACTCCACCACCACAGCCCGCAGAACAACCAGCTCCAACTCCTCAACAGGCTCAGGCTCCACAACAACAATCTGCATCTCAAACTCCTGAAGAAGCTGCTCCAAAACCGTTTGTTGCTATTGAAGCGCCACCGCAAATTGTGAAGCGTGCAGCTCCAAAGTATCCAGAAATTGCATATCGTATGAGAATCGAAGGAAAAGTAGTGGTAGAAGTTACTGTCGATCCGCAAGGCAAACCAATACAAGCAAAAATTGCTAAAAGCAGCAGCGATGTTTTCAATGAAGCGGCAATCGAGGCTGCAATGAAATCCACTTATAAACCAGCGATGATGTCAACTGGACCAGTAACGGCAAAAGTATATGTGCCATTTGATTTTAAGCTGCGATAATTAATAGCGCAACATTTTTTTAAAAAGCCTCGTCTTTTGAACGAGGCTTTTTTGTATCTATCCTTAAACCCAAACTATCAAATAGCAAAGAAAAGAATATCTAAGCGCAACTTAATGAAAAAGAATGAACTGAACCTATATTATGCTATTACTGGTAGCAGTAAAAAGGTAAGATGAAGTAAAAAAATAGCCGAAAGAAGAGAAACCAAAATGGCGGCTTCGATATGAGCTATTGCTCACCTCAGCCACCGTCAGTAAATCGTTTTCCGAGGTGCTCGAAGAGCGTATCGAGCCAACTTTACAAGTTTCTAATGCGTAATTTGCAAGAAAGAAATAGCGCAAATATTTAAAAATAAAATGCCTCGCTCTTGGCGAACGAGGCTTATTTGTTGTAGTAATAATTCAAGAATAATACTATACCATTTTATCAATAGTCCAAACAAAAGCGTGGATACCTTGTTCTTCCGCTTCCGCATTGATTTCTTTGATTTTTTCCAGTAAAGGCTCTACCATTTTATCTTGTACTATCGTTATTACTACTGTATTTACACTAGGCCAGATATGGTCTCCCATATGAGGTTCTCCTTTATCACTGCCTTGTCCATGGACATTAAGGAATCTGGTAAATCCACGAATATGTAAGGATTCTAGTGCTTCATCTACTTCTTCTGAGATTCCGTGGTTATATACAATCATTACTGCTTTCATATATTCAATCTCCTACTTAGTCAACTTTCTTTTTGTTTTTAATTCTTGTCTCAAACAACGAATAGAGCACCGGTACCAACACAAGCGTAATCAGAGAAGAGAAGAACAAACCGCCAATTGTGGAAATACCAAGAGGTCTCCATATTTCTGCACCCTCACCTGAACTTAAGGCAAGAGGCAAAAGTCCGAGCAAAGTAGTAATTGTAGTCATTAAGACTGGACGCAACCTACTTCGTCCTGAAATTACAATACTTTCATGAAGTCCGATGCCTCTTGCTCGAGTAATATTTGTATAGTCAACCATCACAATAGCATTCTTTACTACAATTCCTACAAGCATAATACTTCCAAGGAATGCAATAACGCTAAAAGGAGTACCTGTAATAAAGAGTGCAAGGAAGACTCCTGTAAATGCAAATGGTACTGAGAACATAACAATGAAAGGATCCAACAGCGATTCAAATTGCGCTGCCATCACCATATACACAAGGACAATACTTAAAAGAAGCAGGAAATACAAATCTTTAAATGTATCTGCCTGATTTTCAATTTGTCCAGCATAAGTAATTGTCGTATTAGGTGGTAACTGTAATGTTGAAGCAAATTTCTGAATATCTGTTGTAACATCACCTAATGCTCTTCCTTCAACATCTGATGTCACAGAAATGGCCCTTTCTTGCTCTTTCCGTTTTACAATTTGAGGAGCTAACGCTTCAACAACTGTCCCTACATCTTTTAGTTTCACAGTTGTACCAAGCATTGTCTTTATCGGAAGATTTTCAAGATCACTAACTTTATTTTTCATACCAGGTGGCAATCCGATAAAGAAATCATATTCATCACCAAGTTCTCGATACTTCGTTGGCGTGTTTCCATAATAATGGTCACGGAGAGTCGAAGCGACCATTGCAGTATTGAGTCCACATAATGCCATTTTATCTCTCTGCAATGAGACCTGGAGTTCAACTCTTGGATCTCCAACATCAATTTGTACATCTCTGGTTCCTTTAAGGTTCTTCATGTATTCCTGCAATTGTGTCGCAACAGCATAAGATTTATCCAGATCAGGACCGATAATGTTAACTTCAATAGCAGACCCCATCAAAAAGCTTGCACCACCACCAGTGTTCACCGTCAACGATTTTATTCCAGCAATTGGCTTAACTTCTTCTCGCAATGCATCAGCCATTTCAAATATCGAACGTTTCCGTTCATGCACTTTTGATGTACGTAATCGAAATGAAGCAACATTTGAACCTTCTTTTTGACCAAAAATAACACTCGAAAATCCCTGATCATTTACTCCAGACGTTACCGACACAAATCGAACTTCCGGGAAATCCTTCTTGATAATATCCTCTACTTTTTTTACATATTCTGTTGTCTCTTCTAATCGCTTACCAGGCTCAAGTTCCAATACAACTGACAAACTAGAGGAATCCGTACGCGGAATAAATTCCGTTCCCATAAAAGGTATTAACAAGAGAGAAGCTAAGAAGATGCCACCGCTTATATATAGGACACTTTTCTTGTGAGATAGCGCCCACTCGAGTACCTTTGTATAAAATTCGTCGAGCGCTACTAGCATCTTCCCTAATGAATCATGGATGTTCCGTAAGATTGGATTCTTTATAGGTTTCACATCCTTCTTGGCTTTTAACATCCTTGCTGACATCATCGGGATGATTGTCAAAGCAGCAAGAAGTGAAACAAGGATCATAACGGTAACAATGTATCCCAACTGGTTAAAGAGGATACCAGCTAAACCTGAAATAAAAACAAGTGGAAAGAATACTGCAACAATTGTCAATGTAGATGCAATAACCGCCAGGCTAACTTCTGATGAGCCAAAAATTGCAGCTTCCCGTGGACGCGAGCCCCTTTCAATATGGTGCGTAATATTTTCAAGTATAACAATAGCATCATCAACAACCATACCAACAGCGATAGAGAGCGAAGCAAGAGATATGATATTTATTGTATTCCCCGAGAAATAGAGATAAATAAATGCTCCTATCAATGAAACTGGCAAAGTCATAATAATAATAATCGTACCTCGCCATTCCCTCAGAAATACCAAGATCACAAGTACGACAAGAAACGCTCCAATCAGAACTGAATCCCGTAAATTATTTATTGAATTAACTATGAATTCAGAGGCATCATTGACTACACCTATTTTTACATCGGAAGGAAGATTCTTCTCGAGTTCCTTAAGCTTTGCCATAACGCCTCGAGCTACTTCTACAGTATTTGCATCCGATTGTTTCTGAATCATTAATTGTAATCCTCTACCGCCATTCAACCGTACATCAATAGACCGGTCCTTCAAACTATCTTTTACTGAAGCCACATCTTTAAGATAGACAACCCTTCCACTTTGAGCGCTTACAACTACATTTTTAACTTCATCGACATTATTAAATTCTGCTGGAACCCGAATGTTATACTCAACATCTCCCATTTTTAGAGAACCTGACGGTATATTGACATTCTCTGCTTTGAGAATTTGTGCTATTTGCGAGATCGAAATATTGTAGGCTTCTAGTTTTTGAGGATCGACATGTACAAGAATTTGCCGTACTGGTCCACCAGCGACAATAATTGTCCCAACTCCATTTACACGTTTCAATGGATCAACAATATTATCTTCGATAAGTTTATTTAATCCCAGATAACTTTCGTCAGCTTGAACGGATAGAAATAGTACTGGCATCATATTTGAGCTAAATTTGTAGACCGATGGCTCTTCCGCATCATCTGGCAAATTACGTTTGGTAAATTCAAGAGCCGATCGAATATCGTTTGAAGCTTCATCGAGATTCGAACCATATTCAAACTCCAACGTTACAATAGAAAGGTTATCGATTGATGTAGAGTATATCTTTTTAAGATTAGAAATCGAACTCAATCCACTTTCAATTTGTTTCGATACATTCATCTCAACGTCCTGAGCGCTTGCACCAGGGTATTGAGTTATAACACTAATCATCGGTGGATCAACTTTTGGAAATATATCTATTGGTAATCGTTGTAATGATACCAATCCGATGATAATTACAGCCAGATAACACATTATTGTTGTTACTGGCCTTCGAACTGACATTTCTGATAAATTCATCGTAGTCTCCTTACTCAACTTTTCCTTTAATTTCTACACGATTTCCATCTTTAAGGATTGCCTGCCCCTTCGTTACAAGCAGATCTCCTGCCGATAAACCTTTTACAACTTCTACCTCAGAATCAAAATCATTTCCAAGTATAACGTCTACTCGCTGTGCATTATTATCTTTAACAACAAAAGCATAGTATGCTGTAATACCTAATAGTTTTTGTATTGCAGCACGCGGTACAAGAATGCTTTCCGACGTACCTACAAGAATCTTTGCACGCACAAACATTCCGGGACGTAATTTCTCGTAAGGATTTGGAATCTTCACTTCCACTTCAAAAGTTCTGGTCGTTGTATTGATCGCTGGATTTATTCTACTAACCTTTCCACGAAAAGTTTCTGCCGGGTACACATCTGATTGTACTTCAACGATTTGATTAACGGCTACATCTTTTAGATTCTGTTCACTTACATTGAGAATGAGCTTCAATGGGTTTATTTGCATCAGCGTAACAATTGCTGGCGCTCCAGCGCCACCAGGCGAAAGCAAGAAAACTTCTCCAGCATTCAATCGCTTTGCAGTAATTACACCGCTGAATGGCGCACGGAATTGAGTATTTTTCAATAAAAGTTGATAATTCTTTTCCGCTGTTTCGTACGCTGCTTTTACTTGATCATATTGCGATTGTGAAATAGAACCTGTCTCATACAGCGGCTTCAACCGTTCATAATTATCTTTCGTTACTTGATACTGGATTCGCGCCTGAGCAAGTTGTGTATCATCCATCTCAAAGAGTAAATCGCCTTCTTTGACGCGCGATCCCTCATCAACATAAATTTCCTCAATACGAGCTGTTGTCTGAGCCGCGAGATTCGCTTCTTTCCAAGCAGCAAGCGTTCCAATTAGATTGATGTCGCGCACTACCTGCGATTTCTTTACAGTCGTAACTTCTACAGGAATTACATCCCCTTGCTGCGTGTTAGCATCTTTCTTTGAACATCCAGTAACCAATGTTGCAGCTATAATTAAGATTGCTATTCCAAGTCGATTCTTCATTGTTTATCTCCTCATTATTTTTATTCAATTATTTTTTCCTAAAACCGTTTCTAACTCAGCTTCTGCTACTTTCAAATCGTAGATTGCCTGAACCTTATTAAGTCTTGCCTGTCGTAAGGCAAGTTCAGCATCGTTGACTTCTAATTGTGTTGCCAATCCGTTGGTAAATCTTCGTTTCGCTATCTCATATCCTTGTTCAGCCTGCTGAACTGTTTTTTCCTGTCCTTCGATTCTCTTCACCGCTTGCTCAATCTTATAGACAATACTCAGAGCCTGTGTTTTTATTGCCTCGGTTGCATTCCGTTCTTGTTCCAGAGCCTGATCATATCCAATCTGCGCTTGACTTACCCTTGCGTTTGTTTTACCGCCTTTAAAGATTGGAATTTGTAATTGTAATCCAACGAGCGAGGTACTGACCCATTTGTAGTCGGAAAATTTGAAGTCGTTTGCCTGGGCTTGATATTGATAACTACCAATGCCAACCAGCGTTGGCAAATAAGCTGAACGTTCTAATGCGATATTTTTGTTCGTAAGCTGAACTTGCGTGTGAAGTATTGCAAGCTGAGGATTATTTTTCATCAACTCATTGATAACCGCTTCCTCTGAAGGAACTTGATAAGGTCCCTCAAAATCAATTTCACCAGCCACTTCAATCTCTTCACTTGCATTGAGTCCTATTGTAACTTTTAGCGCTTCAAGTGAAAGTTTATAGTTGTTTTCCATTTGAAGAACAACAGGCCTTAAATTTTCCACCTGCACTTCAGCCCTAAGAACATCGTAATCGGAAAGTGTGCCTCCTTCTTTAAGCCTTTTTACATTTTCCAGATTATCTTCAGCATTTTTTAAGCTCTGCACCATCACATCTTTTGTTTCTCGTGTAAGAATTGCAGCAAGGAAAGCTTTCTTTACATCTGTAATAACTTTGTTTTTCGTGCTGCTGTAGCTTTGCTTTGAAATTGTTACTGCATCAGATGCTACTCCAATACCTTTGTAGAGCGTCCAGGAAAATAATGGCATGGATAAAGATGCCGAAGCAACATAAGAATTATCATAACCAATTTTCAACACTGTACCAAAGGGGGAACCTGGTGGTAAAAAGAGAACAGGCAACTCAATGTATCGTTGATATTGGCCTGTTGCTGTAATCTGCGGAAAGAGTCCACTGTAGGCTTCCCATAATTTCTTTTCGGACTTCTTTACTTCCATTGATGCTATTTTCAGATCGGTATTCTTATCTAATGCAAGATTGATAGCCTGCTCCATTGTAATCACCGTTGGCATTTTTTGTTGAGCAGAAACTACCGTAGTTGCTATGAATAATAGAGCTAGTATTTTTTTCATTTTATCTTATCTCCATTTATGTTTTCGATACTATTCACCTGTCATCAAACTCATTTCATTATTATATACTGGCGATTCTTCATATTCGCGAAATTCCGTTTTGCCTTTCTCTGTCAATATTGACTCCAACAAAAGACAGTTGGAAAGTCGTAAAGTTTGCTTCAAATCGATTTGCATCTTCTTCCAAAATTCATATTCATTATCAATTCGTACCAAAAGGGCTGTAGCGTTCGACCATAGCACAACTGTCAATTCAACGATGTTGATGTCGCTTCTGATAAGTCCTTCGTGAACTGCCTGTTGAAAAACACCTGCAATCATATTCCACATTTTACGATTTTCTTGGCTGCAATGTTCTTTCATCTCTGGTGTAACCTGTTTGTGAAAATGCTGTAGTTGAGCAAATGAAAACATTCGTAAAAAGTGAGGATAACTTTCAAAAAAATTTACATACGCTCTTCCCATCATTACAATTTTTTGTAGCACTGGAAGCACAGAATTAATAATTCGGATAAACTCATCCTCCAAAATTTTCACTCCGCGCATCATGACAGCAAGATAAATGTCTTCTTTACTTTTAAAATATAGATACAATGTCCCTTTACTGAGTTCAGCTTCTTCCGCAATATCGTCCATTGTCGCTATTAACAATTCTTTCTCAAAAAAAATTTTTTGAGCTGCATCTAAAATTGCTTCGCGACGCTGATGCTTTTCTCTTTCTTTACGATCCTGTATTCCCATTAGATTTTAACTCAAACAATGACTGACAGTCATTATATTTTCATAATTAAACGAATCTGAACTACCTAAAGTTCCTCAATTTTACAAGTCATTGTGAGATAAATATACTTGAATAAGCAAGAACAAGTTGCGTTCTTTCGGTAAATTCACGTGATTTTTCGGTAGTCAGAGAAATGCATAATTACTACATTCATTTTCCTGAAAAATCACGAATGTAAATTTTGCAGATAATTATGAATTGCCGAAGCGGCAGTTTTCCCGTCGCGCATAGCCAGAATAACCGTTGCGCCTCCACGCGTTAAATCACCGCCTGCAAAAACGCCTTTTCTTTTGGTAAGTTGCGTTTCATCTGCTATAACAGTTCCCTTCTTTGTTGTTTCCAATCCGGGAGTTGTTGCTTGAATAATTGGATTTGGCGATTGTCCGACTGCCTCGATAACAGTTTGGACATTCAATACAAATTCTGAATTCGGAATTGGAACAGGGCGACGTCGTCCCGAAGCATCTGGTTCGCCAAGTTCCATTCGCTGACATTCGATTGCAACAACATTTTTTTTCTCATTGCCAATAATTCGTACAGGATTTGTTAGAAGAATAAATTCAATTCCTTCTTCTTCAGCGTGGTGAATTTCCTCGAGTCGCGCGGGCATTTCTGAACGCGAGCGACGATAAATTAGATACGCTTTTTCCGCTCCAAGTCTGCGCGCAGTACGCACTCCATCCATTGCTGTGTTTCCACCGCCAATCACAGCAACTTCCTTTCCAAGACGAATTGGGGTATCATAGTCCGGAAACTTGTATGCTTTCATAAGATTGACGCGCGTTAAGAATTCATTTGCAGAATAAACGCCGTTTAGATTTTCGCCGGGAATTCCCATAAAATGAGGCGTACCGGCTCCAGTTCCAAGGAACACAGCGCTAAATCCCCAATCATTGAAGAGCTCGTCAACAGTAGCAGTGCGCCCGACAACAAAGTTTGTATAAATAGAAACTCCAAGTCCGCGAATTCGTTCGACTTCCAGATCAAGAATTTCGCGAGGAAGACGAAACTCCGGAATTCCATACCGCAATACTCCACCAACTTCATGGAGCGCTTCGAAAATTGTTACCTGGTAACCTTTCTTTGCAAGTTCAGCAGCGCATGTAAGTCCAGATGGTCCCGAACCAACCACCGCTACTTTTTCTTTTCGTTTCTCTTCTATGACAGGAGTAATAAACGCACCTGCTTTCATTTCGTAATCAGCAACAAATCGCTCTAACTTTCCAATCGCAACAGGCTCATGTTTTTTCCCAAGAGTACAGACCTTTTCACATTGCTCCTCTTGTGGGCAAACACGTCCGCAAATTGCAGGTAGATAGTTTGATTCGCGAATTTTTTGAACGGCTTCTACATATTTCTTTTCGGTAACCAATTGGATAAACGATTTAATATCCACGTTCACCGGACAACCTTCAATGCAAACAGCGTTTTTACACTCAAGGCAGCGTGATGCTTCCGTAAGTGCAAGAGTCTCATCAAATCCTAATGATACTTCCTTAAAATTATGAATTCGTTCTTCCGGCGATTGTTCGAAAGCATGGTTCCGTGGAATCTTCATTCGTTCGGATGGTTTCAGTGCATTCATCGTACATTCTCCAATTTGCAAGCTCCATCTTTATGTTCAAATTGTTCCAGAGCAAGACGTTCTTTATCGGCATAAGATTTATTGCGCATCATCAATTCATCAAAATCTACTTGATGTCCATCAAATTCAGGTCCATCGACACAAGCAAATTTCAGTTGCCCGCCAACAGTAACGCGACAACCTCCGCACATTCCAGTTCCATCTACCATAATCGTATTAAGACTAACGTAAGTTTTGATTCCCGTCTCTCTTGTAACATCTGCTACGGCTTTCATCATTGGTAATGGACCAATTGCATAGACAGCGTCGATTTTCGTACCAGAAGATAAAATTTCTTTTAATGGATCAGTTACAATTCCTTTTCTGCCGTAAGAACCATCATCGGTTGTAATGAAAAGTTGTTCGGAATATTGCTTCATTTCTTCTTCTAAAATTACAAGCTCTTTTGTCCTTCCACCAATGATAGAAAAAATTTTGCATCCGTTCTCAAAGAGGGCTTTCGTAATTGGCAACAACTCAGCAGTTCCAACTCCACCGCCGATACAAACGACTGTTTTCTTTTCGAGAATTGGCGTTGGATTACCAAGCGGTCCAACGATATCTGGCAGAGTATCACCAACATTTTTTGTCAATAATTCCTTTGTGGTTTTTCCAATACCCTGGACGATGATTGTAATCGTTCCATCGTCTGGATTACTATCAACGAGGGTTATCGGAATTCTTTCGCCTTTTGGATTTACCCGGAGTATAATAAAATTCCCGGGTTGTCGTTTAGGTGCGATGAATGGCGCTTCGATAACAAATCGGGCAACATTCGACGCAAGAAATGATTTTTCTTTAATTACATACATTGTATTCTTTCCATTTCTAAAATAATGAAATATGTTTTTAATACTTCTAATATATTAATAACGATTTTCTATTAAAAAAAGTTCTTTCAGGAAATAATTTTCGACTAAGCCGCCGCATCCTTTGTCTTGTCTATACAATTGCAATTCAAATGGTTTTTCTCTACAATTACTGTAAGTATTGTACAGGATGAATGAAGGCAAATAATATGAAGCAAGTTTTATATTTTATTACAGTTTTAGCTCTTTCATTGCTCGCTGGAATCAATGTATACGCTCAAAATTCTGTATTTGGAAAAAACAAAGTACAATACAAAAATTTTGAATGGGAATATATTCAGACATCGCATTTTGATATCTACTTTTCACAAAATGGATACGAAATAGCTCAGTTTACTGCTGTCACAGCAGAAAATGCTTATGAATCCATCAAACAGTTATTGAAGTACGAAATTCATAATAGGATCTCCATCGTCGTCTATAACTCCCACAACGAATTTCAACAGACGAATGTGATCTGGGAATACCTTGAAGAAGGAATCGGCGGTGTAACAGAATTATTTAAGAATCGGGTTGTCGTACCTTTCGAGGGTAACTATGCGCAATTCAGGCACGTCGTTCACCACGAACTTGTGCATGCTGTCCTAAATGATATGTTCTATGGCGGGACAATCCAATCGCTTCTCTCGAGCAGTACGCCGGTTCAGCTCCCACTTTGGCTTAACGAAGGAATTGCTGAATATGCCTCCCAACAGTGGGAAACAAACTCCGATATGTTTCTACGGGATGCGACTGTACACAATTATCTTCCTCCAATCCAATATCTTGATGGATACTTTGCCTATCGTGGAGGTCAATCTCTATGGTACTACATTGCAAATACTTATGGTGAAGAAAAGATTGGAGAAATTTTAAATAAAATTAAAAGTACACGAAGCGTTGAACAAGGATTCAAAGCTTCGATCAATTTATCAATCAAAGAACTTTCCGAACGCTGGCAAAAAGAGCAAAAGGTATACTACTGGCCTGATGTTGCTAAACGTGAAGATCCTATTGACTTTAGCCATAAGAGACTCACCGATCATAAAAAAAACAATAACTTCTACAACACCAGTCCAGCAATATCGCCGCAGGGCGATAAGGTTGCATTTATTTCCGATCGGGATGATTACTTCGACATTTTTCTAATGTCGACGACCGATGGAAAAATTATTAAAAAGCTCGTCAATGGACAACGAACAAACAATTTTGAAGAACTTCACTTGTTGATGCCGGGTCTTACATGGTCGCCGGATGGAAAGTCTATAGCCGTTGCGGTCAAAGCTGGAGAACGTGATGCAATTATTATTATCAATGTCGAAACGAAGAAGGAACAAAAAATAACCTTTGATTTAGATGGAATTTTTTCCGTCGAGTGGTCCCATGATGGCTCCAAGTTGGCTTTTGTAGGATTAAAAACTCCACAGACCGACATCTATGTGTACGATTTGAAATCCAAAGAGCTTACAAATGTTACAAATGATATTTTCACGGACTCCGACCCTTTCTTCTCCTACGATAACAAAACTATTTACTTCACTTCGGATCGAGGAATTTATACATCGCCATCTCTTTTGCCTCGAAATTTCAAAATAGCAAACTACGATTACGGACAAATGGACATTTACTCTCTTGATATCGAGACTAAAAACATAACTCGCGTTCTTGATCTTCCTCGAAGTGCAGAAAGTACTCCTCGACCATCACCAGATGGGAAGAAATTGCTCTTTGTTTCAGATATCAATGGAATTGCAAATTTCTATATTTATGATTTCAATGAAAAAAACTACTATCCAATAACAAACTCGATTAGCGGATTGTATCAACCATCAATTTCATACGATGGTTCAAAAATGGTTTTTGCCTCTCAGTTCGAAGCTGGTTTTGATCTTTTTCTACTCCTTCATCCATTCGAGCGGAAACTTTCCGTTTCGGAACTCGAACCAACGGAATTCATCAAGACAAAATACAACCTGCCACGCATCGAAAAGCCTCGCACAATTCTGCCTCAATCCGAAATTGCGGATACACTCTCCTCCCGTAACAATGTTACAATTTTAGCCGGCAGTTCAACAACGGATATGACTTATAATGAAAAAAGTAAAGGCAGTTTCTCAGATGTTATTTTTTCACCGGACATGACAATTCCTCAAAAAGATTCTACAGCATTCCCCAAAAAAGTGTCTTATGACGAAAACGTCGATAGTGAAGGAAATTATATTCCTCAACGGTACAAACTTAATTTTACTCCTGACCTTGTCTATGGAACCGCAGGCTACACTACTATTTATGGAATCGAGGGAAGCGCCATCTTTGCATTTAGCGATATGCTCGGCGACCACCAGATTGTTCTGGAAACAAATTTGATGACCGATCTCAAAAACAGCGACTATGGTATTTCATACTATTATTTACCATCACGAATTGATTACGGATTCCAGGCTTTCCACAGCGCTCGTTTCATTTATATTTACAGTTTTCTCTATCGCTTCAGGACTTACGGAGCAGCGCTCTCTGCATCATATCCAATCAATAGATTTCAAAGAATCGATTTTGGATTAAACTGGCTGACCTTAACGCGTGAAAATTTAGATTACCCAACTGAAGAAGTTCAACGACGCGTACTTCTTATGCCCATACTTTCTTACGTTCGTGATAATTCTGTTTGGCAAGGCGCTTGGTTTGCTCCAAACAATGGTTCACGGTTCAATGCAACGTTCTATGGCACGCCAAAAGTGGGTAACAATGGATTAGATATGAAAACGTTTACAGCTGATTATCGAAAGTACACACCGATTACAAAGGATTTTATCTTTGCTTCTAGATTTTCAGGCGGATTGAGCCTCGGCAATAATCGGCAAACATTTTTCATCGGCGGAGCCGACGGTTGGATTAACTATCAATTCAAGGATGATGAAATTCCAATCGTCAATGTCGAAGATTATGCATTCTTTACAACTGTGGTACCATTGCGCGGATATGATTATAACGCGCTCAATGGCGCTTACTACGGAATAACTAATTTTGAATTCCGATTCCCTCTTGTAAAATACCTTATTTTTGGCGCGCCTTCCTTTGGCTTTTCTGATATTCTTGGCACAGTATTCCTCGATATGGGCTCTGCATGGACAGATTCAGACAAATGGAAAGCTTTTGGAAAAAATTCTGACGGCGTTACGGTAACGCGAGATTTGCTCATCAGTACCGGATTTGGAATGCGCTTTGGATTCCTCGGTCTTCCATTGCGAATCGATGTCGCATGGAAATTCAATTACTCGGGTTTCTCAGAGCCGCGGTATCTATTTTCACTCGGAGCAGATTTTTAATGATTCCACTATTGCTGTTTCAAAACAATCTTTTGTGTGCCGGGCAATAAACCATTATCAAGAATGATTTTTTGTCCTTCTGAATGGGTTACAAAAGTTGTAAATCCCGCAGCAACATTACCATACAGCGTACGACAGCATACATAGAGACGTCTATAGAATGGATAGTATCGTAAATAGAGATATGCTGGATGCGGAGAAAAATATTTCCCAATGGCTTCTGGAGCAACAGCAAACATTGTGTCAGATTCACTACGAGTTGGAGCAACTTCGAGCATCGAAAATCCCTCAGACGATTTTTTGTACCAGCTCAAAGGAACAATTCCAAGTGTACGAACATTTGCTCTGGTAAAATTCAAAACTTCTTCTTCAGATTTTGCTCGCTGCCAATTCTTTATTTTGAATTCTTCAGTTTTATAGAGCGAGCGGAAGTACGCAATCACATCTCCAGAATCTTGTAGCGATACAAAAAGATTGCCTTTCTGCTTTGAATTTTTGAGTTGTTCCCATCGGCTTATCTTACCATCGAAAATCCTTTTCACTTCATCAGTTGTTATTTGACGAAGCGAGTTATTCTCATTAGTAACGAATACAATCGCATCATACGCAAAAAGAGTTGTATTGATTTCAGGTGATATTTCCTTTGCTTTCTGCATTTGCTCCTCAGGGAACGGAATAGTCGAGAAACACAATCGTAATGTGTCCCGGAAGAATTCCTTCATCGCTTCTTCTGAGGTTGTGATCGAGTATGTTACATTCGCTCCACTTTCTTTATAGAGTTCAGAGAATGCTTTTATTTCTTCTATCATTACAGGAGCGATTGATTCAGGTATGCGCACATGCAAATTTCCCTTTGTGTTCGTTTCCTCTGGTTCTTTCTGACAGCCAGCAAACATAAGTATCGCACACAAAGCGCTAAGAAGCCGTTTCATAGTTCTATCCTCCTTTAATTATTTTTTGTGTTTACTATCTGAAGTAGAAGAAGTCCAGCAAGTATAAAAATTCCAACTGATAAAATTGCAATCCGTTGATTTAGAAAAGATGACAATACTCCAAACACAAACGGACCAAGGATTGCCGACGCTTTTCCAAAGAATGAGTAAAATCCAAAAAACTCCGTCTTTTTGTCCATCGGCGTCAATTCGGACATCAAGCTCCTGCTCGTCGATTGAGAAGAGCCGAGCGCAATTCCCGCAACAACTCCGATGACATAAAAGGCCGCTTTACTCATAACAAAGTAAACAACAGAAATTACAGCCAGCCACAGCAGCAATGTTATCGTCAACGTCTTTTTTCTACCATAGTGATCTGCGATGACTCCAAAAAAAACTGAGCCAATCATTGCTGAGGTTTGTACCACTGCAAAGAATATAATAATTTCCCATACATCAAAATTTAAAGACTGTCGGGCAAAAATTGATGAAAAAATAATAATTGTATTGATGCCATCGATATAAAGGAAATAGGATAAAAGAAATTTTGCAACATTACGGTAACGAGTAAATTCATGGAATGTTGATTTTAATCTCTGAAATCCGATGCGAAAGAATTCAAATCGAAACTTCGTTGTGCGCTGCTGATCCGGAAGAAAGAGAAAAAT
>DAOOUW010000012.1:47546-52111 GCA_035390885.1 Bacteroidota bacterium
AGAAAAGTCTTTTTGCCGGCTCCCGAATCTGAAATTGCTCCTAGCACTGGCGAAAGTAGCGCGACGCAAATCATCGAGATACTAAATGCGAGTCCCCAATAAAAATCGCCATACTCATTTCCTACAACAATTTCCTTAAAATATAAAGGGAAGCCTACCGTTAGAATTAGAACATAGAACGCAGTATTTCCAAAATCATACAGCGTCCAAGCAAAAATTTTCCCTTTTGAATAATTTATTTGTTCAGAAGTTTCTGGATAGGAAGATTTATTCATAAGTCTGACTATTTTTCTTTAGAGAATTATCCAACAATCCTCTACCAGATTTTTTTAACTTCCCTTCTGCTTTTATTTCCGACAGTATCGAATCAAGGACGCCATTGACGAATTTATCACTTTTCTCTGTACTGAAGCGGCGAGCAATTTCAATTGCTTCGTTGATGGATACTTTTGGCGGAATATCTTCGAAGTACAAAAGCTCACAGATACCAATTCGCAAAATTAACTTATCGATCACAGCAAGTCTGTTAAATTCCCAATGTTCGACTTTGGAACGAATCATTTCGTCGAGCTCTTTTTTCTTTTCAATCACTTTATGAATTAACGAAACCGCGAAAGAATATTCCTCTTTGTGTTCCTTCAAATCACTCAACACATAATCAATAATTAAGTCAATCGACTCGCCAGAAATTTCATAAGCGTAGAGCGCCTGAAGTACTTTCTCTCTAATTATTCTTCGTTTCAAAGCCATTAGTCACACCGTCTTTCATTTTTTTTCATCATCGAACTCGCTGATTAAAGAAGCAGATTAAACTTATAGAAAAAAACCTATTGAGGCAACCACACTCGAAGCTCTGCGAAATTCATTTGCTTCTAAAATTGTACCACTATCCGTTATTTCATTCTCTATAATATATTGGAAGAATAATTGATTTCATTTCACTTTTTTCGTTAAATTACAAACATCATACAGTGGGGTTGTCCATAAACTGAAGGCGGACAAGAATGATGGTGCTTTCATTAAGTTTTTTACGCGGACAATCCCTTTTTCTTTAACTATGGTAAGTGAAATACATTATGGAAGAGCTTCCGAAAGCGTATAATCCAAAAGATGTCGAAGATAAATGGTACTCGTACTGGGAAACGAATAAACTATTCCATGCTTCTGTAAACAAAAATAAAACGCCGTATACAATAGTAATCCCGCCGCCGAATGTTACTGGAATTTTGACGATGGGGCACGTCCTCAACAACACGCTTCAGGATATTCTCATTAGATGGAAACGAATGCAAGGTTTCGAAGCGTGCTGGATACCGGGGACTGATCATGCCGGCATTGCAACTCAAAACGCAGTCGAGAAAGCTCTTGCAAAGGAAGGAATCGACCGTCATCAAATTGGGCGCGAAAAATTTCTCGAGCGCGTTTGGCACTGGCGTAAAGAGTATGGGAGCACAATCATTCGACAACTTCGGAAGTTGGGCGTTTCCTGCGACTGGGAACGAGAGCGCTTTACAATGGATGAAGGCTTGTCGAATGCAGTAAAGGAAGTCTTCATTCGACTCTTCGACAAGGGACTTGTCTATCGTGGAAAATATATTGTGAATTGGTGCACGTATCATCAAACAGCGCTCAGCGATGATGAAGTAGATTACGAAGAAACTCAAGGTTCACTCTACTACATCAAATATCCTATTATCGGTTCATCGGAATTTGCAGTGGTTGCAACCACGCGACCGGAAACAATGTTAGGCGATACAGCTCTCTGTGTCCATCCGAAAGACGATCGCTACAAGCATCTCATTGGCAAGACTGCTCTTCTTCCAATAGTACAGCGAAAGCTTCCAATCATTGCCGATGAGTACATTGATTTAAGTTTTGGAACTGGCGTTATGAAAGTTACGCCGGCACACGATCCAAATGACTTTGTGCTTGGTCAACGTCATGAATTGCCTCAAATCAATGTGATGGATGAGAAAGGCTGTATGAATGCTTCTGTTCCAAAACAGTACGAAGGTTTGGATCGATTCGAATGTCGCGAGAAGTTAGTTAATGATTTACAAGAACAAGGTTTCCTTTTGAAAGTCGAGCAGTACACTCACAATGTTGGGAAGTGCTACCGATGCCATACAGTAATCGAGCCATGGCTTTCCGACCAATGGTTTGTAAAAATGAAACCGCTTTCGGCTCCTGCTCTACGAGTTGTGCACGAAAAAATAATTCGTTTTCACCCCGAACGATGGGTAAAAGTTTACGAACACTGGATGACGAATTTACGAGATTGGTGCATCTCACGACAAATTTGGTGGGGACATCGAATCCCTGTTTACTATACACCTGAAGGCGCTTACACGGCTGCTCACAATGAAGATGAAGCGCGAAAAAAATTAGGATTATCCTCCGATGTTCCACTACGTCAGGATGAAGATGTACTCGACACATGGTTTTCTTCATGGCTCTGGCCCTTCTCAACGCTCGGTTGGCCTGAACAAACTGAGGATCTCGCTTACTTCAATCCAACCGACACGCTTGTAACCGGACCTGATATTATCTTCTTCTGGGTTGCGCGAATGATCATGGCAAACATGGAATTTATGAAAGGACTGCCAAACAGAGAAGGAAAGCCTAGAAAGAAAGATGAAGATCTTGTACCATTCCGCGATGTGTATTTTACCAGCATCATACGCGATGTTCAAGGCAGAAAGATGAGTAAATCTTTAGGAAATTCGCCTGATCCATTAGATGTTATCGAACAGTATGGAGCAGACGCGCTGCGATTTACAATTGCATTTCTTGCGCCGTTAGGACAGGACGTTCTCTTCTCGACCGAGAAATGTGAAATTGGAAGAAACTTTGCAAACAAAGTCTGGAATGCAGGACGATTCCTTTTGATAAATAAGCAGGAACTCTATGGCGCCGTCGAGCCATCTTTCGATAATGTTTCCACAACTGCGCTCGATGTTGCCGATCAATGGATACTTTCACGGCTTCATCAAACAATTCAACGCTACAATGAACAGTTAGAAGCATTTTACATAACTGAGGTAACGAAACTTCTCTATGACTTTATCTGGCATGACTTTTGCGACTGGTACGTCGAACTTTTGAAAACGCGACTCTATGGCGATGAATCGAAAGAGGTCAAGCAAGCAATCCTTCAAAGAGCTTTGTGGGTGTACGACCAATCGTTACGACTCCTCCATCCTTTTATGCCATTTATTACAGAAGAACTCTGGCAACATCTGACTGAGCGAAATGGCGAATCGCTTATGAAAGCACAGTTCCCCGAAGTTGACTCAAAATTTATCAATCCAGCGGTGGAAGAGGAACTCACGTTCATTATGAAAATAGTGGAAGCGGTGCGGAATATTCGAGGCGAATTAGGAATATCTCCTTCACAACACATCAATGTTTATCTTTACTTTCATGGTGTTTTTGCAGAAAAGCTTGCAATTCGCACAGAGTACACTCAAGGATTACTTAATTACATCGATCGACTGTGCCGTGCCACGACAATTCCAACGTGGGCATCCGAAGCAACAACTTTCGTTAAACCAAAAAATTCCGCATCAGCGGTTGTAGAAGGAGTAGAAATATACATTCCGCTCGAAGGGATTCTCGACATCGATACAGAGCGTAAACGATTAGAAAAAGAAATCCAACGGCTTGAGAGTCTGCTGGAAGGAATAGAACAAAAACTTTCAAATCAAAACTTTACTCAGAAGGCTCCCGCAGCCGTAGTACAAAAAGAACGTGAAAAGAAAGAATCAATCGGTAACAATCTTGAAAAACTTAGAGCAAATCTTGCGGCGCTTTCTTAGCGCGAGGAAGAGAGGCTTATAACTGATGTTTCCTCAGGAAATTCTTAGAAATATTCTCAGGCTTTTTAAGATGATGTCGAAAGGCTTTCAATCGAACATTGGACTGAATGAGAAAGAAAGTCAAAAATCTTCAACCAACAATCCGCTTCCTGTAGCGCGTCGTAATCAATGCCCGCACTGTAAACTCGATATTCCCGAAGGCGCTCGTGTGTGCCATCACTGCCATCAATTTGTTAGCATACGTTTCAATCTTGCAAATGTTGTAACCGTTTTAGCGTCCGTTGCCGCTGTATCAATGTCTGTTTATTCACTGTACGTAACAGCGACACAGGCGCAAGCGGAAAAAAATATCGAGAGCAGACGATTTCTTATAGAAACGCTCAGGAATCTTCAGCAGATTCAAGACGAACTTCAGATATCTCGAGAAAAAGCTATAAGCGAATCATTAACTGAAAAAGAAATTTTACTTCTCAATTACTATCAGGTACTTTCCCGCACTCTTGCGCAATACATTAAGCAAGAGCCATATCTGTTTTCGAGAGCGCGATGCACCTACACTCCTTACGTAAGACTTCGTCAAAGCCCGACTACAAAGTCTGCACAGTTAGGAATGATTATGTACGGAGAAGAAGTATTTGTCTTAGGAAAATTTTCTTACGGAAAAGGTGAAACGTGGTACTACATTGCAAGTTCCGACCAGCAAAAAATCGGGTGGGTATATAAATTCATCGAGTTCATTCCTTAAAC
>DAOOUW010000012.1:52211-54755 GCA_035390885.1 Bacteroidota bacterium
ATCACACACCAAACCAATAAACAACCTTCAGCATAACGATTGATTGTGGCTGTGTTTCTGATAAATCTTGAAGCAACGGTTTCATTCGGAATAGAGTTGCTTCATCGTTTTCAAAGCGATTATGATTCCAGACAAGATAGATCGTCGAGCCGCGCCGATATTCCCATCGAAGAATTGCACTTCCACGAAGCGACACCGTGGTAAAATCAGGATTCGAAATATTAAACGATGGCGCTGGTCCATTTCCATCAATATCTAAATCATACGAATCTATTGCTCCGTCGGATGATGTGTTGGCAGAGATCGATGAGCCATTTTTTCCATACTCATCAAACTCTATCGAATGAGGCTTACGTAATGCGGAGAATTTCGTATAATCGCCTGTCGAAAATAAAGGCTGTACAAAGACTTGAAAACTAAGCGTCGGAGAAAATATCCAATCCAATCTCACCTGTGCAGAGAACTCATTGCGGAATAAATTAGCAAAAATGTATCTCTTCCCGTACGTTAAATCTGCATAAGGATCGTCTTCCGTTGCAATCCAGTGCGGTTTTTCAAAAACTCTCGAATAGCCTGGCGTAAGAGAGAATGAAAGACTTGGAATTGGACGGTATGTTACACCCACCGACATCGAACGACTAATTATAATATCACTTTCATATCCATAAAAAGAACCATTGCCGTACAAATTTTTTGCGTCGTTCGTTGAATAATTGAAATTCCATTCGTTGCCAGAGTGAATGTGCAATGCTGGTCCACCGCGTGTAGCATAATTATCATAGAATGGAAAACCATAGTCATACCCAATTGATACAGAATGGAAATTCGTAAATTGATAGTACACTTGTCCCCAAATTCCCTGATATTGCGTACGTCCTCCAAAATCATTTGTCTTAAAGTAAGCCACATTACAATTTACTATTCGATAATATCTCGTCGGCTCATTCCATCGGTACCCCGTTTCAATGTGGTAGTTAATAATATCTGTACGAGAGAAAAATCCGAGATCATGCGAATCAAAGCCAGGCGAAACCCAACCTAGAGCAGCATTAAAACTAACATTCCCCTTTTGTTTATTCAGTGTGAATCTCCCAGCAGACCCCTGAAGATAGGTAGCAGAGCTATCAACACGAGCATAGGAGCGATCAGGTCGCTGGAAATAATGAGCAGAATTTTCCTGAATTGCCAGTATGCGTTCTGGATTCCCTTGAACGCGAGAAAAAGTAGCCCACCCGCCGAGCATATATTTTTTTTCACCATCGAGCGCTGTCCAGCCATCGAATCCACCGATAAAAGAAGATTTGTTCACATCTTTTTCAAGTGCAATGTCATCAAAAAATCGCTGAGCGTTTGTTGCAAGGATGCCAACTCCCTGCTTTCCGTCATTAAAATCACGCTGTAATCGAGCAACACTATAAAGCGCCAGCGGCTCAACTTCCATTTTCCATTGTGTGCCATTGGTATCAAATTTTCCGTACTCACGCCGAGTAACAGCTTCAATCCAGCCAATATTCCAACCGCTGCCGACTTTTCCTGTTAATTTTGCCGCGCCAATAATTTGCGCTGCCAGAGGAATGTCGGCAAAATCATAATCAGGCAAATTTCGTTGCGGTGTGCGCCCAATCCGACGACTATAAAAAATTTCTGGATTCGACCAGTTAAATGACCAATATGAATTCACACCTCCATATCCAAAAGAAAAAATATTCATCCCTTCGATAAAGAAAGGTCTCTTTTCTTCAAAGTATGATTCAACATCCGATAAGTTTACAACAGCAGGATCCACCTCAACCTGACCAAAGTCTGGATTGAGAGATCCTTGAAGCGTAAGATTTGTACCAAGCCCAACCTTGAAATCAATCCCAGCATTTGGCGTGTACTTCGAGCCATCGTGAAATGGATTCCCTTGCTGATAAGGTTGAAAATCTCCTTTTGCCGAGACGTACGGAAGCGCTTCAAAACGTAGCGGAGGCGTGATGTTTTCAATACCTGCAAGATGAGGAAAACGTGAAACGAATCCGCTTTGATTTCGTGGCGTGTACACAAGGAATGCTTCTTCATTTTTTCGGCTGATTTGTCTCTTTGCATTGACGCCGAAGATATATTGCTCCTCCTTTTTGAATCGTAATTGCGAGAATGGAATTCGATACTCCACACTCCAACCCCAAGATTGAATTTTCGTGACAGATTCCCAAACAGCATCCCATTTATCATCAGACCAATCGTCATTATAGAATATTCCATCCAATTGCGTACCTGCAGCAGTAACTCCAAAATAATACGCGGTGCGATGATCGTGATAAGTATCGAACGCAATCCAAAACGCATCCGCGGATACATCATTATCACGACGCGAAAGGCGGGCAACGATAGAATCGGGATGGGAATCGTACATCTTTGCAGCTACATAAATAGAAACATCATCATAGGCTATCCACAGTTCGGTACGCTCGGAGCAAGGTTCGCCCTGGTTTGGCTCTTGCTGGTAAAATTTTGTGCAGGGTTCATTGTGCCACACAGCTTCATCAAGAGTTCCATCAATAT
>DAOOUW010000013.1:0-8157 GCA_035390885.1 Bacteroidota bacterium
TTTTTCTTCAGTCTTGAACTTTTGGTTCTTTTCTTTCAAGAGAAAAGAACAAATAATGATGATTTAGATGTAAAGTAAAAGAACGAATTCTCTCCTACCCACGAGTGAACCCGTGGGTTACAGACAAAGTTATCTTACTTAGATAGTGTTGGAGAATCAGTTGCCGAGTAGCACGAAGTGCGTATCGAGGCAACAGTCTTTGTGAGTTTCTAATGAATAATTTGGGATTAAACTTTTCTTCCAATCAAAGCAAATCTATTTTTAGTTTCGATGAACTCTGTTGTAAATCCTGCTTTTGTTACCATTTCCTGAATGCCTTCTGCTGATGGCAAAAGATCGTCAGCAACCGCTCCGCCTGTTTGTCTGTGAATTTGGTTAATCGTTTCAATATCCTGCAAATGTATAATTGTGAGAAGTCCACCGTAACCAAGCACACGATATGCCTCGCGTAACGCCTGTTCTGGATTATCGAAATGAGGGAATACTCCGGACATAATAGCGCGTGCAAAAGTACCATCGGGGAATGGAAGGCTCTGTGCATCGGCGCAAACGTACTCGATAACGTTTGAGGAGTGCAATTTCTTTGCTTCATTCAACATCTCTTGTGAATAATCAAGAGCCACAATTTCCAACTCGTTCAAAAAAGGGAAAAGAATTCCAGTACCACAACCAATATCAAGCGCCTTCTTTCCAATTTCTGGCGGAGTCGAACAGCGTTTTAGTACAAACCGAAGGAAATGCAAATCATCGGCGCTTAGTTCATTCTTCCACGATGTTGCAACAGCGTTAAAGAACTGATGCCTCGCAAGAGCTTGTTCGTCTTTTTGAAGTTCGCCCATAGTTGTTTGTATCGTACACAAAAAATTTCAAGATATATTTTTGTCCGATTATTCTGATAAAGATGTTAATGCTGTGCTCTGATCCCAATTGTAAATGTTCTTCCCGGCATTGGATAGCCAAATACTGTGTAGTATGTTTCGTCTAAAAGATTTTCTGCGGAAAGATTTACAGTGAGCATCGGGAGAAGTCGTGTTGAGATTTCTGCATTGAGTACCGTATAATTTGGCATTTTATTTTTTTTATTGTCGCTTCCATAAATAGTTTCGATGTGTTGTGCAGAAATCGTTGCCGATGCTGTTCTGTGCATATACTGAACACTTGCATACATTTTGTGCTTTGGAATAGAGCGTGTGTTATTTCCAACATCAATGAAACTATAACTTCCATTGAGTTGTAGATTTGGAAGCGGGAAATAAATTCCGCTTGCTTCAATACCGCGGTGAACGAATACTCCAGAATTTGAAAGTCGAAGATTTGGATAAACTCCGTCTGTGCGGATCATATTATTTCCCTCTTGCTGGAAGAGCGCGAGGTCAGCGGTAAAATTCGAGGCAATTATTTGTGAAATCCCAATTTCATAATTCCAGAGCTCTTCAGGTTTGAGATTTGGCGTTGGAGCAGGGAAAAGATATAACTCTCGTACTGTTGGACTTCGGAATCCTTTTCCAATAAATCCGCGAAGAGTGGTTCCAGTGTAAAACTTATAGGAAGCTCCGAATTGAGGCGTCAGCGCGTTGCCAAACATTTCGTTGTGATCGAAACGCAATCCTCCATTGAGTGATAGAGCATTGGTAACCAATTGCTGTACGCTGGTATAGAATGCATATTGGTACACAGAATGGTATCCATAATCTTTATCCGTGTTGCGTCCATTTCCGCCAAATTGATTATATGTTGCGCCGACGGTAATAGTATTATTTGGTAACAGAAAAAGAGATTGAAAAACAGTCGCTGTAGCTGCAAAATCATCTGATGTCCAATTTTTATTTCCATAGTAAGGAGAAAGTTCGTGGTGTCCGAAATTGTAAAATAATTTTGCTCCGCCTTTGCTCTTCCCAAAATCATTGTTAACCGAAACGCCAGCGTATCCTCTCGTAATGTGCATCCAGTTATTAATGTAAGGTGAAGTAACAGTTCCTGGATCGTACGTGTTGAATTTTGTTACGCTTCCATCGAGCGTTACAGAATAGCGCTCATTGACTGAATATGAAGATTTAAGATATCCGCTGTTTCCACTATATTCAGAATAAGGACGATGACCGTCGGTATGGACGTTTGTGAAACATGCTGTTGTAGACCAATTCTCATGCTGATATCCTGTGGTAATACCAAAGAGATGAGAATTGTACGAGCCGTAGGAAGCATTGACGATGCCAGAGAATCCTTCGTGCAATGATTTAGAAGTAATGAGGTTAATGACTCCGCCCATAGCGTTTGAACCGTAGAGGAGTGAAGCTGGTCCACGAATAACCTCAACTCGTTCAACGTGTGCAGAAAGATAGCTGTCATTTACAGGGTGTCCATACATTCCCATATATTGTGGACGTCCATCAATGAGAGTCAAAACTTCTGTATTTGGATTTCCACCGATTCCGCGAATAAATATTTGTCCAACAGGAGTATTAACGCCGAAGCCAATCATTCCTTGTTCTGTAACAAAAATTCCGGGCACCTGTTGACTTACAATGCTAAAAACCGATTTATGCGGTTGTTGTTCCAACACATCCTGTGTGATAACGCTTACCGATGGAGAGACAAGGTTTCGAGGAACTTCAGTTACAGTTGCTGTAACGGTAACAGGGTTTAAGATATAGTTTATAGTCGAGTCGATTTCCCTTTGTTGAGCGAAGAGAGTTAAATTCATCAAAAAGCAAAAACACACTGATAAAACTATATGGCGCATTTGTGGTCCTTTCATTTATTTATACTTCAAGAGTGCTACGTTTTTTTAATATGGTAGCACTATAATGCGTAAAATTCAATATGTAAGATAAAAAATTTTTGGTTCCTTTTGTTGGAATTTTTGCTTGCCTTTTAATCAAAGTGGCGTATCTTTGAAAATATTGAAATTATTCATTCTAAAGAGGGTTGGTATGCTATTGCATCATCATTTTGTAAAGACTGCAAAAAAATACGAGGAAAAAATTGTCATTACAGACCGGACAACCGGAGCTGAAATTTCTTACGGCAAAGCTCTCATTGCTTCTCTTCTTCTTGCCGGCAAATTCAAAAAGTACGATCCTGGATTTATTGGAATTATGATACCGAACTCGATGGGTTCTGTATTAGCTATTCTAGGCGTATTGATGAGTGGGCGAATACCGGTGATGATTAATTATTCTACTGGCGCGGCACAAAACGCAGAATATGCACAGCAGCAGTGTGCATTTAAAACAATCATTACGTCCAAAGCTCTTCTCCAGAAAATTAACTGTCCAAAAATACATGGAATGGTGTTCCTTGAGGACATTATGGAGAGCGTTGGCATTATTGAAAAACTCAGAGCGGCATTGAAATCAAAACTTCCTGAAGAACGATTGTTAAAACACATTGCAGGAGGGGATATTGATGATACAGTTGTCATTCTCTTTACCAGTGGGAGCGAAAATAATCCCAAAGCAGTGCAACTATCTCACAAAAATATTCTCGCAAATATCGAAGGAATATCGCAGGTGTTTGATCTTTCATCAGAAGATGTTTTTCTAGCAAACTTACCATATTTCCATGTGTTTGGATTGACTGTGAATTTGTGGCTTCCATTGCACTTCGGAATGCGACTAGTAACGTGTGCAAATCCGCTGGATTTCAAGGAAATATGTACAATGATCAGGGAAGAAAAAACAACCTTTGTTGTTGGCACGCCAGCATTTATGTGGGGTTATTTAAAAAAATCTGAGCCGGGTGATTTTACTTCCTGCAGAGTTATGTTATCTGGAGCGGATAAAACTCCCGATGCATTGCGAGAAGAATTTTTGAAGAAACAAGGAATTGTTCTTCTTGAAGGATATGGATGCACGGAAACGAGTCCAGTCATTAGCGCAAATTCTCCAACTGCGAATCAACCCGGAAGCGTTGGACGTCCGTTGCCAAATGTTCAAGTTCGTATTGAAAACTATGAAACAGGAGAAGAATGTCCAGTTGGTGAGATTGGGAAAATCCTTGTGAAGGGAGATAACGTGATGAAAGGGTACTTCGATGATTTCGAAGCCACGTCAATGAGTATGCGCCACGGATGGTACGATACGGGCGATATGGGATATCTCGATTCCGAAGGGTATCTCTGGCATGTTGGAAGATTACGGCGCTTTATAAAAATTGGCGGTGAAATGGTTTCGCTTATTCATGTAGAGAATGTACTGGAGCGATGTCTTCCGCACGATGTTGAATGTTCTGTGGTAGAAGTTCCTGATCCCATAAGAGGCGCTAAAATAGTCGCCGTTGTTACTCAGCCAGTCAATGAAAAGAAAATTCTTAAACAAATGGCTGAAGAACTTCCAAACATTGCGTTACCAAAAATGTTTATCGTGATGGATGAATTACCGCATATGGGAAGCGGCAAAGTAGATTTTAGGAGGCTGACAGATTTAGTGAGAGACAGAGTGCAGCACCAGCGCACTTAGAATAATGGAATGCGGTTTACCTTGCCTAATTTCCTGCCGAGAAATCGCTCGCCAATTTCTGTAAATCGGTGCGGCACATCGCTTACAAAGAATTGAAGATTCGGTTTTAAGGTACTGGGATTCGCGAGACCGCTCGACAGAAGATACTCACGAACTACCTGAGCTGTGGCTTCTGCAGAATCTATAAGTGTAATTGTTGAAGGGATTACTTTTGTAATTGTTGGCCTCAAAATTGGATAGTGAGTGCAACCAAGCACAAGCGTATCAATTTTCTCAGTCGTGAGTGGAAAAAGATATTCTTTTGCAATCAGCTCGGTGGCTTTATGTTCAATCCATCCTTCCTCTGCGAGAGGAACAAAGAGTGGGCATGGCTGCCCAAAAACGGTAACGGATTTATCAATTTGTTGAATGGCTCTTGTATACGCATTACTCAAAATTGTGCCAAGTGTTCCGATGACCCCGATCCTTTTGTTTCGCGTCGCTCGTGCTGCAGCTTCAGCTCCTGGTGTTATGACTCCGAAGACTGGAAGATTTGCTTTTTTCTTAACAACATCCAACGCAACAGCAGAAACGGTATTGCAGGCAACAACGATCATCTTTACATTATTCTGTAAAAGAATTTCTGTGTCCTGCAGAGCATATTCCCGTACAACTTGAGAAGATTTAGAGCCGTAGGGAACGCGTGCGGTATCCCCAAAGTACACAATGTTCTCATTGGGGAGGATGGATGTTAAAGCTCGAACAACAGTCAATCCACCAACACCAGAATCAAATACGCCAATAGGTTGCTTAGGATCGTTCATCTACAAATAATAAAATATATGGCTAAACAATTTTTTATTTGAAAATATAAAGTCGAGAATGAACTGTGCAAGTTTTTATCTATTCTCACTTTTCATAGTAACAACATAGAAAGAATCTGCAACGCTGTCAATACGGTGCAGAGTTATTTTAGAAACGAGCAAATTTCCCCCAATAGATATAAATGTTGGAACAAATGAACGATAACCAACGATTTACAAGATTTCTGAATATTCTGATATGGAAATTGAAGACGCCTGAATTCATGCGATGGTAAAATAAGGAAGTAACTTTCAAAAAAAATCAGTACGTTAAAGGCAAAATTATGAATATCAAACGAACGGAATCAAATGGAAACGATTGTTTGTCTGAAATGTAAAGAAACTGTTTCTGAAGAGAGCGAGTATTGTATCCATTGTGGCGCGTTATTAAAGAAGGATAAACTTGTCCTTTGTGCTTTGCATCCAGATACATTAGCGACTGCAGTATGCGTGCTATGTCAGCAGCCTTTGTGTTCAGCATGCGCTATTGAGGTTGAAAATCGCATAGTTTGTACTTTTCATCAGGATGTTGAAATTTTCGATGACTGGGCTGTGATTTTTCAATCGACAGATATTACAGAAGCAGAACTTATTCGTGCGGTGTTGAAAGAAAATGATTTTCAGGTGGTTGTCCAAAATTTTGATTCGATTGGATATGCATGGGACGGCGGAGGCGAATCGCCTATTTCGAGAAGCAATCTCAATAAACCAGCGCGTATACTTGTTCCGTTATGGGAATATGGCGACGCTGAGCAATGCATCGAGGAGTGGCGCTCGGGAGTACCGAGGAATGAAGAGTAGAAGGAAGAGACTCTGTGAAAATTCATGAGTATCAGGCGAAAAATCTTTTAAGAAGATATGGAGTGTCTGTTCCCAACGGGAATGTCGCATTCACGATTGACGAGGCTGTTCGTGTTGCAGAAAAAATTGGAGGCACACGTTGGGTTGTAAAAGCGCAAATTCATGCTGGAGGACGTGGAAAAGCCGGCGGAGTAAAATTTGCTTCGAGCCTTGAAGAAGTGCGAGAATGCGCGGGCGAATTGCTTGGAATGCGACTCATTACTCATCAAACAGGAGCGGAAGGTCGTATCGTTCGTCGCTTGCTGATAGAACAAGGAGTTGCAATATCCCGAGAACTCTATGTTGGAATAACATTGGATAGACAAAGTTCGCAGCACGTTTGTATGGCGTCCTCGGAAGGTGGAATGGATATTGAAACAGTTGCAGCGCAATCGCCTGAAAAGATTTTAAAAGAGTACATCGATCCACTCATCGGATTCCGATCGTTTCAAGCGCGAAGATTGTGTTTTGGATTGGGATTAGATGAATCGTTGTTGAAGCGAGGCGTTTCGTTTTTGCAATCACTCTATAATGCCTATTGTGCGCTGGATGCCTCGCTTATCGAAGTTAATCCTATGGTAATTACAGAAGATGGTATGCTCTTTGCTCTCGACGCTAAAATTGTTTTTGATGATAATGCTCTTTTCCGTCATCCTGAATATGAGGAGTTGCGGGATGTTGAAGAGGAAGAGCCGTTGGAAATTGAAGCATCTGCGGCAAATCTTAATTATATTAAACTCGATGGTAATGTTGGATGTATGGTCAATGGCGCCGGATTGGCAATGGCAACGATGGATATGATTAAACTTGCCGGTGGATTGCCAGCGAACTTTTTAGATATTGGCGGCGGTGCAGGCGCATCTGCGGTCGAAACGGGATTCAAAATTATTTTAGAAGATTCGAACGTAAAAGCAATCCTCGTTAACATTTTTGGCGGAATTGTTCGTTGCGACCTTGTCGCTCGTGGAATTATTGAAGCAGCAAAGAATGTTGAAATTTCCGTACCAATTGTTGTGCGTCTTGCAGGAACGAATGCAGATGTTGCGGCAAAACTTTTACAGCAATCGGGCGTTCAGTTTCGGGTAGCGCAGAGTTTATCGGAAGCTGCTACTATGGTAACAAGTATTGTTCAATCGTAAATCATTGTAAATTTCTATGTGGTGGAGTGAAAAGTACGAACCAGTTATTGGATTAGAAGTTCACGCGCAATTACTCACAAAGTCAAAAGCATTCTGTGGATGCTCAACGCAGTTTGGGAGCGCGCCAAATTCCAATGTGTGTCCGGTTTGTCTCGGAATGCCAGGCGTACTGCCGGTGCTCAACAAACAAGTTGTCGACTATACGATACGAATGGGCTTAGCGACACATTGCACAATTGCGCCTGTATCGATTTTTGCTCGTAAAAATTATTTCTATCCTGATTTACCAAAGGGGTATCAAATTTCGCAATACGAAGAGCCGATTTGCCAAAATGGATGGATTGAAATTGAACTTTCGGATGGTTCACGGAAACGAATTGGAATCACTCGCATTCACATGGAAGAAGATGCCGGAAAATCAATTCACGACGTTGATATTGACACCTTCGTCGACGTGAATCGTTGCGGCGTTCCATTGATTGAAATTGTCAGCGAACCTGATATGCGTTCCCCAGAAGAAGCGTATCGGTATATGGTTATGATCCATCAGCTTGTTACATTCCTTGGCATTTGCGATGGGAATATGGAAGAAGGGAGCCTTCGGTGCGATGCGAATGTTTCTGTGCGGTTAAAAGGCGAATCGAAATTCGGCACGAAGGTCGAAGTAAAAAATATGAACTCGTTTCGCTTTGTGGAACGCGCCCTGGAATTTGAAATTAATAGGCAGGTCGAAGCGCTCGAACGCGGCGAACGTATCATTCAACAGACAATGCTATGGGATTCCGAGCGGAATATGTGTTTTCCAATGCGCAGTAAAGAAGAAGCGCACGACTATCGCTATTTCCCCGATCCAGATTTGGTTCCAGTGGAAGTTTC
>DAOOUW010000013.1:8257-54753 GCA_035390885.1 Bacteroidota bacterium
GTAAATGAAGAACACACACCGCTCAAGGAATTTCCAATATCGCCCGTTCGTCTTTCTACGATGATCAATCTTATCATTGATGGCACGATTAGCAGTAAAATTGCAAAAGAAGTATTCGAAGAGATGCTTAAAACCGATGAAATGCCAAACGATATTATCGCAAAAAAAGGACTAATGCAGGTAAGCGATCCATCGGCGATTGAAGCTGTTGTTGATGATATTCTTGCAAACAACAAAGCGCAGGTCGAAGCGTACAGAAATGGAAAAACGCAGCTCTTTGGTTTCTTCGTTGGTCAAACGATGAAAGCAATGAGAGGGAAGGCAAATCCGAAACTTGTGAATGAAATATTGAAACAAAAATTATCATAATTTAAAATTAAGGAGAAGATATGCGAAGAAAAGTTATCGCTGGTAACTGGAAAATGAACAAAGACATTAGAGAAGCTGAAGAACTTTTGAATAATTTAAAATCTCTTTATCGAACGCCAATCGAAGGAGTTTCTGTAATTGTGTGTCCGCCATTTACGTCATTGGCTCAAGCGAAGCAATTGCTGGAAGGCACACCGATTGAACTCGGCGCACAAAATATGTATCCCGAGAACGAAGGCGCTTTTACAGGAGAAATTTCCCCAAAAATGTTGAAAGCAGTTGGGTGCCGATACGTCATTCTTGGGCATTCAGAACGGCGGCAGTATTTTCAGGAAACAGATGCCTTTATCAACAAGAAGGCGCGGAAAGCTTTAGCGGAAGGATTGATACCAATTATTTGTGTTGGTGAAACTCTTGAGCAGAGGGAAAAGAATATCACAAATACAGTAGTCTCCCAGCAAGTTGAAGGCTGTCTCGAAGCAATTTCCGCAGCTGATGTTGAACGCCTCATCATTGCGTATGAACCTGTGTGGGCAATAGGCACCGGAAGAAACGCAACACCGCAGCAAGCACAGGAAGTTCATGAATTAATTCGTTCGATTGTTACTCAACGATATTCAAAGAGCGCTGCAGAGAAAGTCATTATTCAATATGGTGGAAGTGTAAAACCAGAAAATGCAAAAGAACTTTTGCACCAGCCAGATATCGATGGCGCATTGGTTGGCGGTGCATGTCTAAAAGCAGATTCATTTGTGGCTATTATCCGTGCAGCTGTGTAAATTGTACAGTGTAGAAATGTAGGAGAACATTAAACGCTGCCAATTTTTTATGCCGTTTAGGATATTGAATTTACGTACAATGTGTGTTCAATAGAACAACGAGGCGACTATGATAAAATCACGATTGTTTTGGAAGGTGTTAGCAAACTTTGCTATTTTTATTCTCATTCTCTCCGCGCTAACAGTGGTTGTTCACCTCTACATCCAACAAATTGAAAAAAATTTTCTTGTCGCTACAACGGACACAAAAACTCTTCTGTCGATGGAAGATCTTCGAACGTCCCTCAGTTCGGCGCCGGTGAATCTTATGCAGTATGTATTTACAAAATCCGATACTGCAAAAGGGATTTATATTCAGAATCTTGACAATTGCACCAATGCACTCCAGAATCTGATGAAACAAACAAAAGATTCTTTTGCGCTTGATATGTTGTCTCAAATTCAATCATTGTTTTTTGCATGGAACGAAAATGTGTCGATGCCGATGATCGTTGCATCGGAACAAGCTGGAAAGCCAGAAGTAATTCTTCAAAGGATCAGCGAAATTCAAGCTCTTGATTTCCATCAACAATATCTCTTAAAAGCAGGAAACTTACTTGATAATCTCTATCAAACGACGCTACAAAAACAGCCTCGGATGGTCGAGGTTGCAATTAAGCAAAGCCAAAACCTACGGTTTTTTGTATTGTTTGTGAACATTCTTTTAGCGGTATTTTCGTTGGTGCTGGGTTTTGTTCTCACGCACTCGATTACAAAACCGATTGGTATGTTGAAGAAAGGTGCGCAGGAAATTGCAGAAGGGAAGTTTACTCAAATTCAAATTTCTCGTGCAGATGAAATTGGCGAACTTGCACAAGCATTTAATCAGATGTCCAGAATTTTAGGCGAGAACTACACACGATTGAATGCTTATTCAGAACTTGTAACAACGCTGAACAACTTAAAAGGAATGGATGAAGTTCAAAGCAAGAGTTTGCAATTGCTGTGCGAACACACTCACTCTGCTGTTGGCGCTTTGTATCTTTTCGATAAAACGGAACGAATATTGAAGCTTGGAGCAACGTACGGCATTACTTCCGCAGTTCTGAAAAATGCGTTTGCTCTTGGCGAAGGACTTCCTGGACAGTGCGCTCTTGATAAAAAAGCAATCATTATTCAGGATATTCCACAATCGAATGAGTACATCATTCGTACAGGAATTGTTGATGTTATACCGAAAACAATTGTTGTGCAGCCCGTTCTCTTTCAAGATGAATTGCTTGGAGTAATCGTGCTTGGAAGTACAAGGAACTTTGAGTTATCGGAACAAGAAATTCTCAATAATTCTATACCGCAACTTGCTGTGGCAATCAACAACGCTCTCAATGACGAAGCGACTCGACGCTTATCGCTTGAAATTGCTCAACGGAATGAAGAGTTAAATGTCAAGAATGCAGAATTAGAAGAAGCATACCGCGTAAAATCAAACTTCCTTGCAAGTATGTCCCATGAGCTTCGCACGCCGATGAACTCCATCATCGGATTCAGCCAGGTGCTGCTGTCGGAGAGCGCCGATCCGTTGACACCTGATCAACGAATGGCAATTGAAAAAGTGCTCAAGAACGGAAAACATCTCCTCCAGCTCATCAATGATATTCTCGATCTCTCCAAAATCGAAGCAGGAAGGATGACAGTGAACATCGAAACAGACGACGTCCAATCTATTCTTTCGAACAGCATACTAACAATAGAACCGACGCTCAAGTCAAAAGGATTGCAACTTACAACAGAGAATACGAGTAAAGTTAAAACACTCAGTACAGATATTGTAAAAGTAAAACAGATTCTCATGAATTTGTTAAGTAATGCTGTTAAGTTTACGGAAAAAGGCGGTATTACAATTAAAGTGTACGATCAAGACTCAATGATTGCCTTCGCAGTTCAAGATACTGGAATCGGAATCGATCAAAAAAATCTTGAGCTTATCTTCAAAGAATTTCAGCAAGTCGATAGCAGCAACACTCGAAAGTATCAAGGTACAGGCTTGGGATTAGCCATTGCGCGACGATTAGCGCGAATGTTGGGCGGAGACCTTGTAGCAGAAAGTACTGTTGGACAAGGCACAACCTTTATTTTTACAATTCCACCAAAGTATGTTCCAAAGCAAGGCGAAGAGAAAGTTCAAACAGGTTCAGCGCAAGTTGTAATGCAACAAGAGAAAAAACAAATTCAAGATTTAGTATCCACGGGAAGTGGAACTCGAATTCTTTGTATCGATGACGACCCGGATGTTCTAGATATTCTGCGGAAGTACCTAACTCCTGAAGGATATTCTGTAGAATGTGCAATGAGTGGAGATGAAGGAATTGAACTTGCCACAAAACATAAGCCCTCCTTGATTACACTTGATATTATGATGCCAAATAAGGATGGCTGGCAGATTTTACGTGAGTTGAAGCAGCGGGAAGAGACGAAAAATATCCCAGTCATTATTCATTCAATTGTTGATAACAAACCGTTAGCGCTCTCTCTTGGCGCAGTTGATTTCTTGACGAAACCAGCTGAGCCTCGCACTTTGCTCGAAGTTGTAACTCGTTTCTGTCGTTCCAAAAATCAATCGATTCTTGTTGTTGATGACAATGAAGATTTTGCACTGACAATCAAAACTCTTCTCTCTCGAGATTACAGCGATGTTCGCGTTGCAAACAGTGGTCCCCAAGCTCTGGAAATATTACAGACGTTTACTCCAGCTCTTATTTTACTTGATTTATCAATGCCGGAAATGGATGGTTTTGAAGTTGTGACTCGGTTGCATAACGATGATCGATATAAGAATATTCCTGTGGTTATTCTTTCTGGAAAAGATGTCAATCAGGACGAAATGAATCAATTGAAAGAATATATCTCAGAGTTTATTCAAAAAGGCGATCTTGCGAACATCAATCTCTCTTCAGCTGTGAAACGCATTCTTCAACGGCAGGGAGGAAGCGCATGAATACTCAAGACCAAACAATAGCGACGATTTTAGTCGTTGATGATATTGAAGATAATTTGGACTTACTGGAATTTGCATTAAGGCGAAAACCTATAAAAATGCTTCGTGCAACAAGCGGCTATGAATGCTTAGAGGTTGCGCGAGCACACATGCCCGATGTAATTTTACTTGATATTCAAATGCCGGGAATGGATGGCTTTGAAACATTGAAGAGACTCCGGGAAGATCAGGTAACTGCAAAAATTCCGGTTATTTTTCTTACTGCACAAAAAAAAGATCCGACAAGTATCGAAGAAGGACTTCAGCTTGGAGCAGATCTTTATTTGACAAAGCCAATTGATACCGACGAGTTAATGGTTCGTACACGGATGCTCATACGCCTTCGTCAAGCAGAAGCGGAGGTCGAGCGGGTAAAATCGGATTTTATGGCAATGCTTGTTCACGATATGCGAAACCCTATTCTTATCGTAAAATCGTTCCTTGAATTACTTTTAGAAGATGAGAGCGTACGCTCTATGTCGGGCGATATGCGGTCGTTAGCAGAATCTTCGCTTGAAGCATCAGGGAAAATGTTAGATCTCATCAATGAAATACTCGACCTCTCAAAGTATGAATCGGGACAGGTACCTTTATATAAAACTCGGATGGCATTCCAGGATGTAATCGAAGGGGTGCTTAAACAAATTACCATTCAATGTCGTCAGAAGAAAATCACCGTTGTGAAAGATTTTCAGGAGAATCTTCCCGATGCTGAAGTCGACAGAGGCAAGATGGAGCAGGCGATCATGAATATATTCAGTAACGCAATAAAATTTACCTTGCAAGAAGGCGTCATTTATGTAAGATTAGCGTTAGAAACTAAGAGCGATTTATTCCCCCCGACAACAACCGTCCTGCATTTAGCAATTGCAGATAATGGAGTTGGTATCCCAGCTTCTGAGCTGCCGACTATCTTTGATAGGTACAAACAGCTCTCGACAGCAATGATGGTGAAACAAAAAGGGACCGGACTTGGACTTGCTATATCCAAGCTGATTGTAGAAGCCCATGGTGGTAAAATTTCTGTCGAGAGCGAAGAGAAAAAAGGTACCACTGTACATATTTATTTGCCGGTATCGTAAAGTTACCTATGTGAATATATCCATCCAAAAGTTTTTGACTTTCGGGCGTTTTTTATTTATACTTTTATACTAAATTTTTGGAATAGACGGTGAGCGCCAATAATGAACATCACATATCGAAGAAGAAGCGTTATACGCTCATTTTGATGCCTGAAGATGATTCAGGAGCATCGAAGACTTTTCGATTCCGTCGTTGGCATATTGGTGTAGGTTTTCTTCTAATGGTGGCGCTGTTCTTTGGAATATTCTGGTTGTTGATTGTCTATACACCGGTTGGACAATTTTTTCCAATTACAAGTCCTGGCTTACGAAACCAGTATACACAGCAATTAGTGGAACTTCATCAACAACTTGCTGCAATGATGGAAGAACTGATGGTTTTGCGCACTTATAACGCAAAACTTCGGAATGCCTTAGGTGAAAAAAGCATTACCGCAGATTCATCCCAACTGGCGAACTCGGCAATAGAAATGCATCAATCCAGAGAGCCGGAAAATGTGGAATATAGCGCTTTGAATGGAAGAGCATTGACAGCTCAAACTGATGAAGCTAAACCCTTTGCATCAAAAGTCGAAGTAAAATATGTTGAACAAGCATATCAGTTTCCTGCTGTTTTCCCCGCTCAAGGGTACATAACGCGTGGATTTGATCCTTCGATAAATCACTTTGGTATCGATATCGCTGGAAAAACTGGCGCACTTGTGTATGCTGCTGCAGATGGCGTGGTTGTTTTTTCTGGATGGACTTATAGCGACGGTTATGTTGTCATACTTTCCCATAGTGATGGATTTATGACGTTCTATAAGCATAACGAAGCAATCCTGAAGATGACAGGTACAAGCGTTCATCGTGGCGAAGCAATAGCCCTTCTGGGCGGTTTAGGTGAAACCAGTCAAGGTCCGCATCTTCATTTTGAAATTTGGAAAGATGGAACGCCGATTGATCCGATGAATCTTGTAATAAATTATTCTTTATAGAGGATAAAGGTCAGAGTATGAAAAATGATGCGATAAAAGATGTGAATTTAGTTGGTGAGGGAACTGTAGTCGAAGGGAAAATTCGAAGTCAAGGAAGCGTTCGTATTGATGGAAAACTCGTTGGCGATGTCAATGCGAATGAATCAGTTGCAATTGGACTTCACGGTGAAGTGGAAGGAAATGTTTCTGGAAAGAATGTAACCGTTGGCGGAAAAGTCCATGGCACTATAACAGCTGCAGAAAAAGTAGTGTTCGAAGGGAAGTCCATCATTCGTGGAGACGTGCGTGCAACTCGTCTCGTCGTCGATGAAGGATCGATCTTCGATGGTAAAATTTCAATGGCAGAAAAAACGTCCGGTGAAAATCGGCATTAATCATTATCGACTATGAAACTGGACTCTCACGAGTCAAATCAATCAAAAGGAACATTAAAGGAGACGTTGCAAGAAGTGTCGCCTTATTTTACACTTGGAATTCAATTAGGACTAACAGTTGTAGTGTTTTTTTTTATTGGTTTGTGGTTCGATAGAAAGTTCCATACAGATCCGTGGGGTAAAATTTTAGCTACAGCTCTCGGATTTACTGGTGGAATGCTTCATTTTTTCAAGACAATTAAAGAAGTAACAAATAAAACAAATGGCAAGTAGTTCTCAACGTGATTGGAGTTTTTTAAGATGGATATTGATAAGCTTTGCAATTGCCGCAGCGTTGACGTACTATCCAATTTCAGAAATTGCATCACCAGAGATATTGCAGAGTATCATTGCAGGCGGTTGTATGTGTTTTATCAATGGCATTTTGGGATTCATAGCTATTGAAATTGGATTTGAGAAATCCCAAACAGTGTTTTTAAAAATTATTTTTGGCGGAATGATATTTCGTTTGATTTTTCTTTGGAGTATATTTCTTATACTTATTAAACAATTTCATTTTCATGCGGCGTCGTTAATGTTGTCGTTGTTGTTTTTCTATATTTTGACGTTAGTACTAGAAATCATTTTTCTTCAAAAAAAAATTTCTGTTAAGCGATAAGGTACAAATCTATGTTTTTTGCATCAGCATCAAGTGATAGTGTTGTCAACAATCTTCAACAAACGGGACAAGGAGAAAAGTTTAGCTTTGGTGAGTTACTTGAACATGTAGAAGATTCGCGTTTTATCGAATTACCGGGTTTGCATATTGAGCTTCCTACTTTTAAGCCGCTCCAACTTGGTCCCATGGCAATTGATCTTTCGCCTACCAAACATGTTGTGTTTTTATTAGTAGCGGCAATTATTCTTGTCGTTGTAGCTATTATGGCTGTACAAAAATATAAAAAATCAACTATTCCGCACGGATTGACAAATATGATGGAAATAGTTGTTCTTTTTATTCGTGATGAAATTGCAATACCAGGAATGGGGCAATATGGCGTAAAGTACGTTCCATTCTTATCAACGACATTTTTCTTTATACTTCTTATGAATATTGCAGGATTAATTCCATATGGAGCAACGCCAACAGGAAATCTTGCTGTAACGGCTGGATTGGCGCTTATCGCATTCATTATGATTCAAGTTTCTTCGATCCGTAAAGATGGAATCGTTCATTATCTTGCTCATTTAACCGGTGGCGTTCATTGGGCGCTCTGGCCGATTATGGTGCCTGTGGAAATACTTAGCCTTTTTACAAAACCGTTTGCTCTCTGTATGCGTTTATTCGCGAATATGAACAGTGGACACATTGTTATTATATCTCTTATAGGCTTAATTTTTCTCTTTAAATCTATTATCATTGTTCCTATTTCTGTTACATTTGCATTAGCCATTTATATGCTTGAACTCTTTGTAGCGTTTTTACAAGCTTATGTCTTTACAATGCTCACTGCGCTCTTTATGGGACTCGGAATGGAACCAGAGGAAGAGGAACATACACATTGATTTTTATTTAACAATCATTCTATCAACAACCTTAATTTGGAGGAATAAAAATGGATCAATATTTAGCTTTAGCGTTAGGATACCTTGCATCGGGTATAGGATCAGGATTGATAATACTTGGAGCAGCATTTGGAATCGGGAAACTTGCAGCAGCAGCGATGGATGCAAGTGGACGTCAACCTGAAGTTGCTGGACAAGTTCGTACATCAATGCTTATTGCGGCAGCGTTAATTGAAGGTGTAACCTTCTTTGCGCTCGTAATTTGTATGATTATTGCAACCAAATAATATCAAAAGTGAAAAATTATGTTTGAAATAAATCCAGGTCTCATTATTTGGACATGTGTAACGTTTATTTTATTGGTGATTGTATTGGGGAAGTATGCATGGAAACCAATGATGGGAATGATTTCAAAACGTGAAGACCAAATTCGTGACGCATTAACTCAAGCCGAAAAGGCACGCGCCGAGGCGGCGGAGATGATGCGAAAGAACGAGCAAAATATTGCACGCGCAGAAGCTGAGTACCAGAAAATTATTCGGGAAGGAAAAGCCCTTGCCGAAAAATTAAAGGACGAAATTGTTGCAAAGGCGCAGCAGCAAGCCGAGCAAGAGTTAGCGCGTGCAGAAGAGGAAATTCAACGGAACATCGAAGCTGCAAAGCAACAACTTCGCACCGAGGTTGCCGATCTTGCAATTCGAGCAGCCGAAAAGATACTGGAAGAAAACCTCGATGCGCAGAAACAAAAAAAGTTAATTGATAGCGTTATTGACAAACTTCCAAAGAATTAAATATGGTTCAAACGCGTATAGCACATCGATATGCTGAAGCATTACTCTTAGCCGTCGAAGGATCGAAAGATGTCGAGAGGGTGCTTTCGGATATCTCAGTGATTCAAAATGCCTTGGCGCAATCACGTGAACTCAGACTTTTTTTCAAAAGTCCTGTCATTCGAAAAGAAAAAAAGGTTGATATTGTGACAGCGCTTTTCAAAGATAAAGTTTCCGAATTATTTCTTCGGTTCATTGCATTAGTAATCGAGAAAGGAAGAGGAGATGCCTTTCAACTCATTATGGAGAAATTTTTAGAACTCTACGACGAGCGGAAAGGCGTAGTCGCAGTATCTGTGCAAACAGCGATTCCGATGACCACGGAACAAGAAAAACAGCTTGTCGAGCGATTTCGTTCATTTATCAAAAAAGATGTACGACTCCACGCTGCTCTCAACCCATCACTCCTTGGCGGATTTTTAGCGCGATATGGCGATACTGTCATAGATGGAAGCGTTCGGCATCAGCTAGAGCTTATGCGAGCTCGTTTTATTGAATTTGGAAAAGTCAATTAAGGATCGATAACAAAAAAATTAATCATTCACAAATGTGAATTAGATTTTAAGAGGATAAAAAATGGTAGAAGTTAGACCAGACGAAGTATCAGCAATATTACGGAAACAATTGTCGGGATTTGAAAAAGAGGTAGATATTTATGATGTCGGTACTGTCCTCCAAATTGGAGATGGTATCGCACGAATTTATGGACTGTCTCAGATTATGGCGAGCGAACTCATCGAGTTTCCCGGAAATGTCTTTGGCATGGCGATGAACCTCGAAGAAGATAACATTGGAGCTGTAATTTTTGGCGACAGTAATCATATCAAAGAAGGCGATACAGTCAAACGTACAAAGAGAGTCGCCTCGATGCCTGTTGGAGAGCAAATGCTCGGACGAGTGATTACTCCGCTCGGAGCTCCAATTGATGGTAAGGGACCAATTAACACAGAAAAATATCTTCCACTGGAACGAAAGGCTCTTGGAGTTATTGCCCGTCAACCAGTGAAAGAGCCATTACAATCAGGACTCAAGGCTGTAGACGGAATGATTCCAATTGGTCGTGGACAGCGTGAGTTAATTATCGGCGACCGACAAACAGGAAAGACTGCAATAGCAATAGATACAATTATTAATCAGAAATATACGCACACAGAAAAAGCGAAAGCAGAAGGCGTACAACCGGTATATTGCATTTACGTCGCAATCGGACAGAAGGGCTCAACGATTGCTCAAGTAGTTTCAAAACTTGAAGAAGCTGGAGCGATGGATTATACTGTTGTCATCCAGGCTTCTGCAAGCGATTCTGCTCCAATGCAATTTATTGCTCCCTATGCTGGCGCTTCGATGGGTGAATACTTCCGTGATTCAGGACGCCATGCTCTTGTTATCTATGATGATCTTTCCAAACATGCTCAAGCATATCGTCAAATGTCGTTGCTTCTTCGGCGACCGCCAGGACGTGAAGCATACCCAGGCGATGTATTCTATCTTCACTCTCGACTGTTGGAACGCGCCTCGAAGCTTAATGATGAACTCGGTGGAGGCAGTTTAACGGCGCTGCCGATTATTGAAACGCAAGCTGGCGACGTTTCTGCGTACATTCCAACGAATGTCATTTCTATTACTGATGGACAAATTTATTTGGAGCCTAATCTTTTTAACGCAGGCGTTCGTCCTGCCATTAACGTTGGAATTTCAGTGTCGCGTGTCGGTGGAAATGCTCAAATTAAAGCAATGAAAAAAGTAGCAGGACGATTGCGCATCGACCTTGCAAACTTTCGCGAACTTGAATCCTTTGCAAAATTTGGTTCCGATCTCGATAAATCAACGCAACAAGCGCTTCGTCGCGGTTCCAGACTGGTGGAACTCTTGAAGCAAGGCCAGTACGAACCTATGCCTGTCGAAAAACAGGTCGTAAGCATCTTTCTTGGCACGAATGGATACTTCGATGAAATACCACTTGATAAAATACAACGATATGAAAAAGAATTTCTCGATTTTGTCGAAACCAGGCATAACGATATCTTGGAAAGTATTGCAAAGACAAAAGATTTAACAAAAGAAACTGAAGAGAAACTCCATACGATTGCGAAAGAATTTGTACAACGTATGATTGGAGCATCGAAGTAACTGTGGCAACTTTACGCGAAATCAGAAGACGCATCTCTGGAATTAAAAGTACGGAGAAAATAACAAGAGCAATGAAAATGGTTGCAGCTGCAAAGTTGCGGCGCGCTCAAGAAATGATCTTTGCAACAAGACCGTATGCACGCAAATTGCAGGAAGTTCTTACTCATCTCATAGATGAGACGACAGTCGAAACGAATCCTTTTTTTCATCAGCGTACTGTGCACAAAGTTGCTTTTGTAGTGATTGCTGGCGAACGTGGATTGTGTGGAGCTTTCAATAGTAATATTCTTCGTGAGGCTACAGAGCATATCAATAGTTATGATAGTAATGTGGAAGTTAGCATTATACCCGTTGGAAAAAAAGCAGTAGATTATTTTGTGAAACGGAATTACCCAGTTGTTGCTTCCTATCCAGGTATCTTTGATTCACTCCAATTTCATCATGCCAAAGTAATAGGAGATTTCCTTGTTCAGCAGTATTTAGCCGGAGATTTTGATAAAGTTGAAGTTATCTATAATGAATTTAAATCAGTCCTTCAACAAAGAATTGTTGTTGAGCAATTCCTTCCATTCTATGTTCCTCGACAACCAGAGGTTGAATCAAAAAAAATAAGCGGGACGGCAAATTATATTTTTGAGCCATCACATAATGAAATTCTATCGCTCCTTGTTCCGCGTCACCTTAATTATCATATATGGCGAATGTTATTGGAGTCTGCGACTGCAGAGCAGGGCGCACGAATGACAGCTATGAATAATGCTACAGAAAATGCATCGGAACTTATGACGCTTTTGACATTGACGTACAATAAGACCAGACAAGCAGGAATTACAACTGAATTACTAGAAATTGTAAGTGGGGCTGAAGCATTGCAAAACGCAGGATAGAACTGCAGAAATAGAGAGCGGGAGTTTTCTGCGGTTAGAGAATTGTTGACAATAATTAAAAAGACTTGTACCGTTAGTATAAATGAAACCCACAGCAGTGGAGAGAAGTTATGCAACGACCACCAATGCAACCACCTACACGAACGGGGACCACGGTTCAAATTCCAGCCCAGCGCATTCCTCTGGAACAATTTGATGTTAAGACGCTTTCAAAAGAAAAAATCAGGGAGTTGTTTCGGTTAGGGAGACTTCCGACCGCCGATCAAATAGCAGATGAAATACTTGTTCGTGCGATATTGTTAGGAGCAAGTGATATTCATATAGAACCGATAGAGGGTGAACTACAGATCCGCTTTTCTATTGAGGGTGTGCTGAGGAGAATTGTGTCCCTGCCGCCTGATATGAATGAACCGGTGCTCAATGTCTTCAAAGCCAAAGCAGCGCTTAATCAATTTGAAAAGAAAAAGCCTCAGGAAGGAAGATTTTCTGGGGTTTATAATTCTGAAGGATACGATTTTCGGATAAATACTATTCCAGTCTTATCTGGAGAGCGTGGATTAGTTAAAATTCTTAGAAAAGCCAGTGGTGTTGCAAAGCTTGAAGACCTTGGTTTTTCAGTTGAAAGTTATGAACGGCTTAGGAATCTTTTAAAAAATCCCAGAGGCCTTTTTTTAGTAACAGGCCCAACAGGAAGTGGAAAGACAACGACAGTTTATGCTTCGGTCAATCATCTCCATACGCCGGAAAAATGTGTCATTACAGTTGAAGATCCTGTGGAGTACAGATTACCGTTTGCAAGCCAGGTACATTTGCCCATAGATAAATCATTTACTTTTATTGACGCTCTTAGGGCAATTCTTCGGCAGAATCCAAACGTGATTATGATCGGTGAAATTCGCGATGCTGACACTGGAGTTGTGGCTGCAGAAGCTGCCTTAGCAGGAAATCTTGTAATGAGCACAATGCTTGCGGATGATTCTATCGGTGCGATCCATCGATTATTTAATTTAGGAGTCCCATCGTATTGGCTTGCATCGACAATGGTAGGCGTCGTCTATCAAGTTCTCTTGAGGAAAATTTGTAGTAATTGCAGAGAAGAATATGCACTTACCGCAGAAGATTTAGAATTTCTTGGCGCCCCGGCAGATATGCCGGAACTTCGACTCTATCGTGGTCGAGGATGCGTTGCCTGTGGCGGAACAGGTTATAGTGGTCGAGTTCCTGTTGCGGAAGTAGTAACTATTACGCCAGCTCTCAGGGATTTGATTTTCCAGAAGGCATCGATTCTTAAAATGCGCGAAGAGGCGATGAAATCTGGGTATCAATCAATACGTCAGGATGCTATCAAGAAAGTTATTGCGGGAATTACAACGGTTCATGAGCTGGTGAGAGTGCTTGGATAAACTAAAGCTATTAAATTTAGAGTTGAACAAAAATATATGGAATCACAAAATCCGCCTTGACTTTTTAGAGAGTAATATGTACTATAAAATCAAATTTGTGGGGACGAGTAGAAAAAAATAAAAAGGAGAAGGTCTATGAAAAAAACATGTAGTATATTTGTTGTAGGAGTTTTAGTTGTTGCGAGCAGCTTTATTGGTTGTAGTAATAAACCTTCCAAAGAGCAGTTGCAGCAACTCAATAATCTCAAAGCAGAAGTCAGTTCTTTGGAGAAAGAAGTTTCTGCACGAGAAGCAGAAAAAGCAGCGCTGCTTCGTTCCATATCAGAAAAACAAGAACAGATTGCCCAATGCACTGAAGATACTCAGGCGTTGCAATCACGGATTCAGAAGTAACGCGCAAAGAGAAGGAGAACGACTATGAAGATAAAGAGATTTGTTGCATTTGCTTTGATGGTGAGCATGATAAGTACAATGCTCTATGCCCAAGAGCAAGAAATGACAAAAGAGCAATGGCAAAAGGCAATTACAGAGCTCACGACGAAACGTACAGATTTGAAGAATAAATTGGATGGATTAGTAAAAGAAATAAGTGATTTAAAACAACAGGAAGCTCAAAAAGTAGAAGCATTAAAACAATGCCAGGATGCTTTAGCGCAATTGCAAAAGGATTATGAAGGTCCACTGAATGCACAGTTAGATAAGATTGATGCAAAGTTAAATGAACTTTCCGGGCTTTCCAATCAGGACCTCTATGTTCGTCGTGCAGAGCTTGATACAGTTCAGGCGTGGATAAATGCTGCAAAGCAAAATCCATTAAGCGTTGTTAAAAAATATGCAGCCCGTATCAATGATCAACAAGGGCGTTTAGATGCGTTGAAGAAGTCATTGGAGCAAATTATTGCTTCTGGTCAGGCGATGCCAACATACAAAGTTGGTACATGGGCTAAAGATCGCGATTGCTTATGGAATATTGCAAAGAAGCCAAAGATTTATAACAATCCATTCCTCTGGCCCAAAATTTGGCAGGGAAACCGCGATCAAATTAAAAACCCAGATATTATTCATCCGGGTCAAGTGTTGAAGATTCCTCCAAAGGCAGATTTAACAAAAGAAGAAAAAGCTGCTCTCCGTAAGTACTGGTCAAATAAGAATGCAGCTCCTGCAAATCCGTAAAGGAGGTAGTTGAAACATACGATGTTTATTGAAGTATTGAGCGCCCTCAGGTGGTTTATCTACCGGAGGGCGTTTTGTATTTTAAATTGTTGTAAGGAGAAAACTCAAAATTGACTGAAAAGAAAATTCCACTAGCAGGAGTTGATCCTGTTCAGTTGTTAGGTTTTAATGATTCACATCTTCAGGTGCTCGAAGATCATTTTGATGCGACAATGTCAGTTCGTGGAGAGTCCATCACGCTCCGTGGCTCTCAGGGAGAAGTTGTGAAAGTTGAAAAAGTTATAAATGAACTTATCTACATTCTCAGTAAAAATGGAGCATTGAATAGAAATGATGTTGAAACCGTTATTGATTTAGTCATGGTAAATGGATCGGCACCTGAAACGACAATCGAAACACAATCCGATAATGATGCAGATGCAGTACTATATACTAAGTCTGGGATTATTAGCGCCAAAACACCTGGGCAAAAGCAGTATGTTCAACAAATGCGAAAAAACGATATTGTCTTTGGAATAGGACCAGCAGGCACAGGAAAGACATACCTGGCTGTTGCATTAGCGGTTGCTGCGCTTAAGAATCGAGATGTAACTCGGATTATTTTAACGCGTCCTGCCGTAGAAGCTGGCGAGAGCCTCGGCTTCTTACCAGGCGATTTAAGAGAAAAGGTAGACCCCTATTTACGTCCTCTCTATGATGCACTTGAAGAAATGATTTCCGTTGAGAAATTGCATAGTTATATTGAAAAGCGAATTATTGAAATTGCACCGTTGGCTTATATGCGCGGTAGGACTCTCCAGAACGCTTTCGTTATTCTCGATGAAGCACAGAATGCCACAACGCTTCAAATGAAAATGTTTCTTACTCGACTTGGGGCGAGTTCTCGTGCAGTTATTACAGGCGATATTACGCAGATCGATCTACCTTCAAAATCTACATCAGGCTTGGTGCAGATTCAGGAGGTATTGAAATCGGTTCAGGGAGTATCGTTTGTCTATCTTGATAGGAATGACGTTGTAAGGCATCGACTTGTTAAGGATATTATCGATGCGTACGACCGATACCATTCAAATGGAACGAACGAACAAAAATTCTGAAAAAGGTTTCAAGCTTGCTCATCTTTTTTGTGAAGATTCCAAAGGCTATCCATTTCTTCAAAATTAGATAAGCGAATGTCTTTCCCCTGTTGTTTAAGAGTATCTTCAATTTTTTGGAATCGAACAATAAATTTTTCAGTAGCTTTCTGAAGTGCAAATTCACTCTCAAGGTGAAGGAACCTTGCGTAATTTACAAGAGCGAAAAGTACGTCGCCAAATTCTTCTTCAATGTGTTGTTGGTTTCCAGATTCCTCCGCTTTTTTCAACTCGGAAAGTTCTTCTTCTACCTTTTTCCATACATCGGATTTTTCAGTCCAATCGAATCCAACTTTTGAAGCTTTTTCTTGAACTCTCTGTGCTTTAAGTAGAGCGGGAAGTTCCTTTGGAATTCCATCAAGAATAGATTCTCGTCCCTCGTCTAATTTTCTTTGTTCCCATTGTTGCTTAACATCATCAGCATTCGATGCTTCTTCATTTCCAAAGACATGCGGATGACGTCGGATCATTTTTTCAGATGATGTAGAAATGACATCCTCAATTGAAAATGCCTGCATTTCTTCAGCAATAATCGAATCCAGCGTTACGTGGAGAAGAATATCACCGAGTTCGTATTTTAACTCTTCAAGATTATTGTTATTGATAGAATCGAGAACTTCATAGGCTTCTTCAAGAAAGCTATGCCGCAAGGACATATGTGTTTGTTGTTTATCCCACGGACATTCGCGTCGAAGACGGCGTACGATCTCAACATACTCCTGAAATGAATATTGTTTTGTCGGATAATCCATATAATCTCCAATTATAAATTTTTTGTAATCTATCATACCGAAAAAGGGGGTCAGAATCAAACGTTTGTTTTTTTTCGAGTTAATGAGTACTTTATAATAAAATATGGGGCTGTAGCTCAGTCGGGAGAGCGCTTCGTTCGCAACGAAGAGGTCGGGAGTTCGATCCTCCTCAGCTCCACTAGATGGTATCGATAACATGTAATTTACTCCGCTCGTTGAAAGAGAGGAGAGGTATAAAGGAGCCAAGAAGCTCCTGCGATGGATTGAGAAGATTTTTGGAATATGTTGTTACATTTTTGGGGTCAAGTACTGCGCAACAATGCCTTGCTCAACCCCGCGAGGTCCGGAAGGAAGCAACGGTCGGCACTGTGCAATGTGTGACGCAGGGTTGCTTGGCCCCTTTTTACTTTACATCAATGGAAGAGAATCAATGTGTCTTCGTACGTAGTATCTGAATGTTTAGAGCGAAAGACGCTTAAATATTTTCTTACCATTACTCATACTCTGTTTATTGTAATGATGGACAGGGCATTTAATTTGGTAAATCGATATGGAAGTGTGCAATTACGAGTTTGTCTTAATGAAAAAAAGGTATTTCTCAAATGAAAACTTTCCACATCGTTCTGCCTCTCACAATTACAATAGTATTAAAACAGGATTAGTGTGGAAGTGTTGTTTTTATGAAAAAAGAAATTATAATCAATTCTACGGCAAACGAAAATCGTATTGCCATTCTTGAAGATGGTAATCTTGCAGAATTATTTGTAGACATACCGGGAAAAGAGCGCAATGTCGGAGATATTTACTTAGGACGCGTTGCCAAAGTAATGCCGGGGATTCGAGCTGTTTTTGTAGATATTGGACATGAACAGGATGCATTTCTACATTTTTCGGACATTGGTTCAGTAGATGAATATAGCACGCTCTTCGAGGAAGACGAGGCAGAAGAAACAGAAGAGGACGATGAAGGAGAACATGGAAATGATCTCGAGAATGGAAACCATAAACATTCCGAAGTTCAAAAGAACAACGCACCCTCTTTAGTTGTAGAAGAAAAGCCCCATGCTCTCGTTCGCTATAATGGAAAGGGACGGGAACAAGTAAACCTCCAGAAGGGCCAGGAAATTCTTGTTCAAATAATAAAAGAGCCAGTTGGAAAAAAAGGAGTGCGGGTGCGCTCAGCAATCTCACTGCCAGGAAGATTTCTCGTTTTGATTCCTTTTGATGGAAGAATTGGAGTCTCGAAAAAGATTTCCAGTTTTAAGGAAAAAAGAAGATTGCGGCGGATTGTAAGAGGATTACTTCCAAAAGGATTTGGAGCAATTATCCGAACGGTTGCAGAAGGAAAATCCGAAGAACTTTTGAAGCAAGACCTTGACGAACTTATAAAGATATGGCAAGGGATCGAAAAAGCTGTAAAGACCGAGAAAGCGCCTGCACTGATTTACAAAGATTTAAATACCACCTCGAGCGTGATTCGTGATCTTTTCCAGGACTCGGTTGAACGAGTCGTTGTGGATGGCAAGAAATTATACAAAGAGATTCGCGCCTATGTGCAATGGATGTCGCCAGACATGGTCGATCGCATCGAGTTCTATAAAGGCGACGAGCCGATTTTCGATAAATACGGAATCGAAAAAGATATTGAAACTTTATTTAGTAAAAAGGTGTGGTTAAAAAGCGGCGGCTATTTGTACATCGAACGAACAGAAGCAATGACTGTCATTGATGTCAATAGCGGTAGGTATGCCGCGAAGAAGGAGCAGGAATTGAATTCGCTGCGAACCGATTTGGAAGCGGCTCGGGAAATTTGTCGACAAATCCGTCTCCGTGATATAGGTGGATTGATCATTATTGATTTTATTGATTTGGATGATGAAAAGAATAGAAAAAAAATATATGATGAAGTGAAGAAAGAATTACGGAAAGATCGAGCGAAGGTAACTGTTCTGCCCCTGACTGAATTTGGACTTATGCAAATAACTCGGCAGCGGATTCGCCAAAATGTTCAAATGAGTTTTAGCGAGCCTTGTCCGATGTGTGGTGGAACTGGTATCATTCAGTCGAAGTCAACAACTATGAATCAAATTGAGCGATGGATACGTCGCTTCAAAGCGAATGCAAAAGAGTATCGTCTTGAGCTCCACGTCCATCCAACGCTTGCTGATTACTTGACTCGAGGTACTCTTAGTCGGCTCATTAAAATTCAGGTGAAGTTCTTTGTAAAAATTAAATTAGTAAAGGATAACAACATTGCACCGGATGAATTCCGATTCATTTCGATTAAACAACAAAAAGATATTACTGAACTCTATAAGTAATAATGAGGTGAAAAATGAAATTTTTTATTGATACTGCTAATATTCAAGAAATTCGAGAAGCTGCAAGTTTTGGTATTCTTGATGGTGTAACGACGAATCCAAGTCTTGTTGCAAAAGAAGGGAAAGAATTTTTCCCATTGCTTAAAGAAATTTGTTCGATTGTGGATGGACCAATTAGCGCTGAAGTCATTTCGACTGAGTATGAAGGAATGATCAAAGAAGCTCACGAACTTGCGAAAATCCACAAAAATATAGTGGTTAAAATTCCTATCATTAAAGATGGGCTGAAAGCTGTGAAAACGCTTACCGCCGAAGGTATAAAAACGAACGTAACGTTGTGCTTCTCACCTTCGCAAGCGTTATTAGCGGCAAAAGCTGGGGCAACATATATCAGCCCGTTTATTGGTCGTCTCGATGATGTTAGTGAAGAAGGGATGGAATTGATCGAGCAGATTGTTACGATATACCGAAATTATAATTTTTCGACTCAAGTTCTCGTTGCAAGCGTACGTCATCCAATGCATGTTGTGCAGGCAGCGTTGATCGGCGCCGATGTTTGTACGATACCGTTCAAAGTAATCGATCAACTCATCAAACACCCTTTGACTGATATAGGAATTGAACGATTTTTGTCCGATTGGAAAAAATTGCAAGGGAAATAACGTTGAAGCGAACTCCGTTTTATGACATTCACGTTTCATTAGGGGCAAAGTTAGTACCATTTGGCGGCTATGAAATGCCGCTGCAGTATTCGAGTATTATCGCTGAGCACCTTGCTGTTCGGAATTCAGTTGGCGTCTTTGATATTTCGCACATGGGAGAAGTGGAAGTAAGCGGAAGCGACTCGCTTGCATATCTGCAGAAGATAACGACCAATGATGTAGCGAAGTTGTTCCCCGGAAGAGTACATTACTCGGCAATGTGTTACGAGAATGGTGGTATTATTGATGATTTGTTGGTTTATCAGCGTGCGCCAAATTCTTATCTTCTTGTTGTCAATGCGTCTAATCGAAAAAAAGATTACGACTGGATGGTAGCGCATAAAAAGGGCAATGTTACTATTGAAGATAAATCGGATGACTATGCAATGCTGGCAGTGCAAGGTCCTTCATCGCTTGCAACATTAGAGAAATTAACGAATGAAAATCTTTCTGCTATATCGTATTATCATTTTATTTCGGGAACCATTGCTGGCGTACCAATGCTGATATCGCGCACTGGCTACACTGGCGAAATAGGTTTTGAGTTATATTTTCCTTCTGATCCGGCCCTTGCATCAAAAGTATGGAATGCGATTTTCGAAGCTGGAAAAGAATTTAACATTCAACCTGTTGGGCTTGGCGCACGGGATTCGTTGCGACTTGAAATGGGCTACTGTCTCTACGGAAATGATATTGACGAAACTACAAATCCTTTGGAAGCTGGTTTAGAATGGATTACAAAATTTAATAAAGGTGATTTCATAGGTAAGAATACACTCTTAGAAATTAAACAACAAGGGGTACGCCGTAAGTTAGTCGGCTTTTTATCACAGGATAAACGGATTCCACGGCATGGTTATCAAATTAAACAAGATGGGGTTGTCGTTGGATATGTAACGAGCGGAGGATACTCGCCGATACTTCAAAAAGGCATTGGACTGGGCTATGTTTCAGTCGATGCTCTGCAGAAGTCTGCGCAGCTGATGCTCGATGTCCGCGGTGAACATTCGCCGATTAACCTTACTCAAGTTCCATTTTTAAAAAAGTAAAGTCGGGAGGATAATACTATGAAGATTGACGTAAGTTTTTCGATTGCGCCGTTTGATGAGCTACAATTGCGAGATAAGAATATTGTTGTTATTGACATTCTTCGTGCAAGCACTACGATAACAGTAGCGTTAGCGCATGGAGCGCGTGAAATTATTCCAGTTGCTAACATTGAATCTGCAGTAAAAATTTCGGGAAGTCTTTTTGGAGAAGTAACTCTCCGTGGCGGCGAGAGAAACGGGAAAATAATCGAGGGATTTAATCTTGGTAATTCACCTCTTGAATATACCGAAGCAATGGTAAAAGGAAAGTCGATAATTTATTGCACAACAAACGGATCGGTTGCAATGGCAAAGAGCCGTTATGCGCGACGGATGGTTGTTGGCTCCTTTGTTAATATCTCTACTGTTGTAAATTTTATGAAACAAGTCAATGAAGACTTTTTGATTATTTGTGCAGGACGTCTCAACGGCGTTGGAAATTTTAGTCTGGAAGATGCGGTATGTGCAGGAATGATTGTTGATAAGCTTGAAAAAGAGGAAGGAGTTACCGTTGAACTTACCGATTCATCACGAGCAGCTCGTGCGCTCTATAAATCCTTTGGACGGTCAATTCTCAAAATGTTGAAGAGTACCGACCATGGAATGTATCTTTCTGAAATTGGGTTCGAGAATGATCTTCCCGTTTGTGCTGCTGTCGATTCTGTACCAGTGTTGCCTCAGTTATTTGGGACAGTTGTTCGTCTTGGAAAAGACGAGATTAAAAATACTGTTGACGACGTTTCCACTTCAACAGCTTAAGGTTCTATGGCAAATCAAAAAGAAAATACGGAACCATTAAAATCTCAACGTCACAAGCAGCAAATTGGGGCTTTATGTTGTTTAGTGGTGTCGCTCCTTCTCTTAATTAGTCTTGTTTCATATTCTCCCGCCGATCAGGCAAATGGAGAAATTTCTATCTTTGATCTCTGGAAAGTTGTAACAAATGATGAATATATACTTGCAAAGGCAGAGCATACGAATAATTGGCTTGGATTGCTTGGGGCTATTATTTCGAATTGGCTTATTAATGGGACTATCGGCTATGCGGTTCTGATTGTTCCAGCGCTTGGTTTTTTATGGGGTATTTATCTCTTCAATCGAAAAAATCTTCACAAAAAAATTCACTTCACAAATTATGCGTTGTCTTTAGGAATTCTTTTTTCCACTTTTACGGGTGCATTACGATACCTTGATAATGCATTGCCAATGGAGTGGAGCGGCATCATTGGTCATTTTCTTGCTTACGTACTCGTAAATATTATTGGTTTAACGGGAACATTCATAGTTCTTTTTGCACTTTTTTTCATTCTTCTCACCCTTCTTATTGATCTTGATTACCGTGTCAGTATTGCTCGTGTACAAAACGGTATTATTACTTTCAAAAATTATTCGCAAAGATTGTATCAACGATTGCAAAAGAAATCTTCCAATGAGGAACAAATAAAGGTACAGAAGCATCAAATCGACAGAGATAATATCAGCGAGAAGAAAAAAATTGAAGTCGAGAAGACGAGAGAAGAAATGCCGCCAGCGCCAATAACAATTGCTAAATCCATCCCTGTTGAAATCAAGAAATCGAATGTTGAAAACCAGGAACCGGAAGCGCCAATCCATCATGCATACGATAAAGGAGAGTTAGAGTACGATTTCCCACCGTTAAAGTTACTGAACGAATATCCGGATGATAGTGAAGAGACTGAGGAAGAAGTTGAGCAAAATATTGAACTTCTCAGGTCGAAGCTTGCAGATTTTTCTGTAGAGATAGAAAGCGTTACCGCTACGACCGGTCCCGTTGTAACTCTCTATGAGTTAGTTCCAGCCTCTGGCGTAAAGATTAGCAGAATCGAAAGCCTACAGGATGACATTGCGCTTGCTCTAAAGGCTAAGGGGATAAGAATTATTGCACCGATGCCTGGGAAAGGAACGGTTGGCGTCGAAATTCCTAATCACAATCCAAAAATTGTTGGGTTGCGAAGTCTCGTTGCTTCAGCGCAATTCCGTGAATCGAAAGCCGCTCTCCCAATTGCATTGGGGAAAACTATCAATGGCGAGAACTATGTAGATGATCTTTCTCGAATGCCGCACCTCCTGATTGCAGGGGCAACTGGTTCAGGGAAAAGCGTTGGCATTAACACAATTATCAATAGCTTGCTGTACCGACTTCATCCGAGTGATGTGAAGTTTGCTATCATCGATCCCAAAAAAATAGAACTCACAGCATATAAAAAATTACGACATCACTTCCTTGCGATATGTCCAGATGTTGATGAAGAAATTATTACAACGCCAACGAACGCAGTTCTATTGTTGAAGAGTGTTGAATTGGAAATGGAGGATCGATACAATCGTCTTGCTGCTGCCGGTGTGCGGAACATTGCAGACTACAATGAAAGAGTGAAAGCAGGCAAACTTCACGATACAGAGACTATCCACCATTCTAAGATGCCATATCTTATTCTTATCGTTGATGAGCTTGCAGATTTGATGATTACGGCAGCTCGAGAAGTCGAAGAACCGATTGCCCGGTTAGCACAATTAGCGCGTGCTGTTGGAATTCATTTGGCGCTTGCTACACAACGTCCATCAGTCGATGTTATCACTGGCGTCATCAAGGCGAATTTTCCGGCGCGAATTGCATATCAAGTTTCGTCGAAGGTTGATTCAAGGACTATTCTTGATATGAATGGAGCTGAACAACTTTTGGGAAATGGCGATATGCTCTATCTTCCAGCAGGCTCGCCGAAACCGATTCGATTACAGAATCCATTTATTTCATCAGAAGAAGTGGAAAGGATTATGGAATACATTGGTAGTCAGCAAGGATATCCAGCGCCGATGCAATTGCCGTCTGTGTTAGCGAAGAAAAAAGGAACAAATGGTTATAGTAATGACTCGCGAGACGAGTTGTTCGAAGAAGCGGCGCATATCGTTGTCCGTCATCAACAGGGTTCAGTGTCTCTTTTACAACGGCGATTGAAAATTGGATATTCTCGAGCGGCGCGGCTTGTCGATGAGTTAGAAGCGGTCGGAATTGTAGGAGCTTTCGATGGTAGTAAAGCGCGGGAAGTCCTCGTTGAAACTGAAGCAGAACTAGAAACAATTTTAAAGAACTTGTTATGAAAATTAAATATTTATTATTGATGCTCATTCCCCTTTTGATTTCATTTGCAAAGGATGAAGAGTTAACAGTGCAGTATATTACGGAACAATTGCAGAAACGCTATGAAAAAATCGATGATGCAACAATACAGTATACTCAAAAGGTAAAGTTTGGATTTTCTCAAATCGAGCAATCGTTCGAGGGAACACTAATTTCAAAAAAACCAAAATTCTATCGAATTGAATCGGAGCTTCAAACACTTGTTACCGATGGGACGACGGTATGGGCATATTCTCCTGCAAATAAACAAGTTCTCATCGATCATTATCGGGAAAATCAGAATTCAATTTCTCCTGAGCAATTTATGCTTAACCTTCCATCTCAATACTATGCAACGTTAGTAGGAAAAGAGAAGGAGAAAGATCGTGTGATTGTTGTACTTAAATTAATACCAAAAGATGATCGTTCTTTTGTACAATCCGTTAAAATGTGGATTGATACTTCAACGTGGATGATTATGAAAATAGATATTGTTGATGTCAATGATACAGAGACAACCTATATTGTCAATAGCATCAAGTTTAACACAGGCGTTAAAGAAAAAATTTTTACATTTATTCCACCAGATGGTGTTGATGTAGTTGATCTTCGATAAGTGGATTACAGGATGAAATTTACAGGAAAACGGTTTTTTCAATTAACTTTAAGTTTTCTACTTGCCATTCTTTTTCTCTACTTTGCATTTCGTGGAGTAAGGCTCAATGATCTATTGAATGCACTGAAAGGTGCGAATTATTGGTGGGTTGCGCTCTTAGTGCCTGTAGTTTTGTTGGGACATTGGGCAAGAGCGGTACGCTGGAAATATATTATGGAACCCATTAAGCCGAATTGTTCTACACGAAATTTGTTTGCAGGCGTTATGATTGGCTATGCTGTTAATAATATCCTTCCACGGGTTGGGGAGTTAGTTCGTCCCTACGTGCTTGGGAATTTAGAAAAAATTTCAAAGAGCGCTGCGCTTGGCTCTGTTGTCGTTGAACGGATCCTTGATATGTGGAGTTTCTATCTTATTGCTTGTGTGGTGTTGCTTCTCTATCCCAGCGCACTCGATCCATTCTTTGATAATCCTGTCTCGATTCGCCCGCTTCTCTATATTGCAACTTTTGCGGGAATCGTTGTACTCCTTCTCCTCTTCTTTAAGGTAGAGGCAGTATTTCGTTTTCTTGGCCGTGCTAAAGCAATTCTTCCAAAACGCTTTTCAGCAAAGATCGATGCTATTCTTGAATCTTTCTATAGCGGATTTGGAATTGTGAAGATGAAGAAACGATTTGGAATTATTTTATTCTGGAGCATTGCTATTCAAGCGCTTTATGCTTTAGGGATGTACGAGCCATTCCTTGCATTTGCCTCAATGGCAAAGCCTTCTCTTGATTTTGGAGCTGCGATTGTGCTTCTGGTCGTTTCATCAATTGCATGGATTTTACCAGCGCCTGGAGCTATCGGTACGTATCATTCTTTTCTTACTGTCGCTCTTGTCAAGCTCTACAGTATTGATCCTCCAACAGCGTTGAGTTACACAATTGTAACTCACGAGCTTGGCTATATTACTGTGATGGTAATCGGGTTTTATTTCTATCTCCATGACCATGTTCGTGTTACCGAAATTCCAGATAGTACCGCAGAGAATGGTTTGCCTTCAAATTAACTTTAATAAGATTAAGGAGATTTTTACGTGTTGTCTATTGTTGATGCTATTTTGTTAGCTGTTCTTCAAGGAATTACAGAATTTCTTCCCATCAGTAGTTCTGGCCACTTAGTTATTGCACAATCGTTACTTAACATTCATTCGCAAGCAATAATGAGTTTTGATGTCTATTTACATTTTGGAACGCTTATCAGCTTGCTGGTTGTTTTCTGGCGGGATGTGAGAGATATGGCGCTCTCTTTGACGCATTCCTTTTCGAAAGAGAATCTTAAAGGTCGTTATCAAAGCGACGACTCCTTTCGCATGGTGGTAAATGTCCTTATAGGTTGTATTCCTGCTGGAGTGATCGGCGTGCTTTTCAATCATCAGATTGAAGCTATTTTTCAAGATCCAAAAATGGTTGCAGTGAACTTAGTAATTACAGGATTGATTTTATTCTTAACACGATTATCGAAACCAGAAGAAAATCGGAAAATTGGAATTGGATTTGCACTCGTTATCGGTTTGGCTCAGGCAGTTGCAATTTTACCGGGAATTTCTCGTTCAGGTTCAACAATTGCAATGGGGTTATTCCTTGGCTTAATGCCAGTGCTTGCTGCTCGCTATTCATTCTTGCTCTCGATTCCCGTAATAGCTGGCGCTGCCTTGCTCGAAACAAAAAATATTTTTTACTACGCATCAGCATTAGGATTCCTTCCCATTCTGACAGGAATTGCTATGTCAGCGGTCAGCGGATACATTGCTATTAAGCTTCTGATGAAAGTAATGGAGCGTGGAAAGTTTAGTCTATTTGCATTCTATTGTCTTATTGTTGGAGCGCTGGCAATTCTTTTTATATAGAGAGGAATGTATGCGAATTCGAATTCTGTTTGTTGGAGTGGTTACTTTTGTATTACTTCTTACTTTTGGATGTAGAGAGAGAAAAATCATGCACGTTACGCTCGAAACAACAAAAGGTAACATAGAACTTGAGTTATATCCAACCGATGCTCCAAAGGCAGTGGAAAATTTTGTAGGATTGGCGGAGCAAGGATACTATAACGGAATTCTGTTCCACAGAATTTGTAAGGGTTTCGTTATTCAAACAGGCGATTCGACTGGATTGGGAACAGGTGGACGAAGCATCTACGGAAAAGAATTTGAGGATGAATTGAATCCAGACGCTCCATCGTTTCAAGAAGGCTATCGTCGCGGTACCGTTGCGATGGCAAATCGCGGTCCTAATACAAATACAAGTCAATTTTTTATTTTGGTACAAGATGCACCGTGGATGCCTAAACAGTACACAATTTTTGGAAAAGTAATTAAGGGATTGGAGGTTGTTGACGCGATCGAAGCAGTTGATATTATTCCAGAGATGGGAGAAAACGATGGACGCCCCGTTGAGGATATTGTCATTCAAAAAGTAACAATCCATAGGTAACCTCTAATGGTGTTTTCGAAATCAAAGAAAGAAAAAATTCCATCGACAAACGAAGTTCTTGAGGATCTTCGCAGCAAAAAAATTAAACCATTGTATTTATTCTATGGTGAAGAAGAGTTTCTGATTCAAGAGTGTGTGTCTGCGCTCATTGAGGCTCTTGTGCCAAAGGAAATGCAAGCTTTTAACGTTGATAAGATTGATGGAGATAAAGTAAGCGTCAGAGATGTTGTTGCTCTTGCCGCCTCGTATCCAATGATGAATGATAGGCGTGTTGTTGTTGTAGATAATTTGGGAGGATTGACGAGTACCGAAAAAGGGCGCGAAATACTATCGCTTTACATTAACAAGCCATCAGAAACGACTTGTTTTGTGATGGTGATGAATAAAAAACCTGATTTTCGAATGAAGCCTTTTGCTGAGTTGAAACGACGGAATGTTGTGTACGAATTTCTGCCTCTCTATGACAATCAAGTTCCTGCGTGGATCGAGAGCAGGTGTGAGCTTGCTGGAGTGAAGATAGAGCCAGAGGCTGTTCATATTCTACATTCCGTTGTTGGGAATTCATTGCGCGCATTACAGAATGAGCTTGAAAAACTCATTACATACGTTGGAAAGCAGCGTTCAATTACTTCCGATGATGTTTCTCATGTCGTTGGATTTATTAAAGGAAATACAGTTTTCGATTTGCAAAATGCACTTGGGGAAGGCGATGCAACGAATGCAATGATGATATTAAAGCGAATGCTTGAGTCAGGCGAATCTCCTCCAGGTATTATTGTTATGTTGACGCGTTATTTTTTTCAACTTGTCAAGGCGAAAGAACTTTGCTCTCATAATGTTTCAGAAGCTGAAGTTGCAAAAGCTCTCAATGTCCATCAATTTTTTATTAAAGGATATCTTCAGGCTTCAAATCGGTTTTCATTTTCGGAGCTTGAAATTTGCATAGAAAAAATTCGAGTAGCCGATTTGCAACTAAAGACATCCGGTGGAGACACAAGTCATATAATGGAAATGCTGATGTATTCATTACTCCATCCGCAGTAAATAACAAAAAATATTTTTCCCCTTGATTCACTCTTTCAGAAAAAGTATTTTAAAAGCAAAATTTGGTGTTGCGTTATGATACATAAATTCAATTGGATACGATCTTCGTTTATTGTTTGTGCATTAGTTTCATTAAGTTGCTCATCGAGGCAATCCCTGTCAACCATCAGTGATGCGCAGCGAGATTCGGCATTAGCAAGTTCTTTGCAGATGTTTTCCGATTCAAGTGGAGTGAGATCGCTTGCTGAATCCACAGATGAGGCGCTCTCTCAAGAAATTAGCTTAGAGGTAAACAGCGATTCGACTAATGGAAATGATACATTTATTCCTCAGCGGTTGGAAGAAGCCCGCCAGCATTACCTATCAGCTTTAGAATTTCAGGACAATAACGATACGACACAGTCCGAAATGGAATTTGAAAATGCTATTCAAATTATAAATGAACTTAGCGATTTCCCTGATATTGAAACAAACAAAGATTTTCTCGATTTGAGTGCAAGTATTATTGAAGATTATGAAAAGTACATTGCAAAGATCGACAATTTAAGTCCTTATGCCTCTCTTTTTGCGTTACGTGAAAAAATTAATCAGGAAATTGAAGAAGCAGATACGTCCTCGATTGTCGATACCACAGGAATTCCACAAAATCTTGTGTTCAATACCCAGGTGCCGTTAGATGTCAATGAATATGTTGATCGCGCTTTGTCGTTCTTTTTAGGACAGGGTCGTAAATATATGGAGCAGTGGCTCTATCTTTCTGGAAAATACATGCCAATGATGAAAAGGATTTTCCGAGAAGAAGGCGTTCCAGAGGAGCTTGTGTACCTTTCGATGACAGAGAGCGGACTGAGGCCCGATGCACGTTCGTGGGCAAGAGCTGTTGGCTTGTGGCAGTTTATGAAAGGAACTGGCGCACTCTATGGATTGCGTTCGAATTATTGGTATGATGAGCGACGGGATTTTGAAAAATCGACTCGGGCAGCGGCTCGCCACTTGAAGGATCTGTACAATGAATTAGGCGATTGGAACCTGGTTCTTGCATCCTATAATGCTGGAGCAGGAAGAGTATTCCGTGCAATACGCCAGAGTGGAAGCACCGACTTCTGGGAGTTGCGAAAATACTTACCGCGACAAACACGAAATTACGTGCCTCAATACATTGCGGTTGCTCGAATTGCGCTTGCACCAGAAAAACATGGATTTGTAAATTATGATATTGCGGATTCGCTTGTCTATGAAGTTGTTGAAGTCAATGATTGTGTAGATTTACGAATTCTTGCTCGTTGTGCCCAAACTACAATTGATACATTACAGGAACTGAATCCAGAATTGCTTCGCTGGTGCACGCCACCAGGAGTAAGTGGTTATCGTCTACGCATTCCTCCTGGAAGGAGAGATTCATTCCTTGTGCAGTATGCAAGTATTCCTCCTGAGAAAAAAAAGGATTGGGTAACACATACTGTACGACGTGGAGAGACGCTCGGCTCGATTGCAAGAAAATATGACCTCAGTGTTTCTGTACTTCAAGAAGTGAATAATATTCACTCGACGAAACGACTTTCTGTAGGTACAACATTAGCGATTCCAATTCCTGCTTCGCAACAGGAGAAGGAGCAATTTGATTATTCGCCCGAAGTGAAGGGATTAAAACTTTCGGGAATGAAATCCTATGCCGCTTCTTCCGATGAGACAAAAACAACACATCGTACTGTAAATGCTCCTAAAAATCGAGTTAAGGTTCTCTACCATATTAAAAATGGCGATACAATTGGGCATATAGCTGAATGGTACGGTGTGCGAGCGAGCGACATAAGAAACTGGAATGATATTGCATACGGAAGTTATATTCAAGCTGGAAGAACTCTCGTCATTTGGGTAGATTCATTGAAAGCTAACCATGCAATGAATATAGACAGAATGAGCTTTGAAGAAAAACAAGCGATGATGCGAAAAGAAACGAATGTTCCAGAACGAAAGATGACTGAGCAACAAAATGATACGCAAGGCTCTGATTGGATTCGACATAAGATAAAGCGCGGTGAGACGTTGGAATCAATTGCTGCAATGTATGGGGTAAAAGTATCCGATCTCAAGCGTTGGAACGACCTTTCATCATCGAAGATTGTTGAAGGGAAATACCTTGAAATTTATAATAAACCTGAAGCTCGAACGAAAATTATCCAAACGTCGAATAATCAGATCAAATCTCAAAATACCGTAAAAACATCAAGCAGTGGAATCTTCTCACCTCGCCATACGGTCAAACAAGGAGAAACGTTGTACGACATAGCGCTCAAGTATGGCGTAACGACCGAAAACTTAAAGAAGGTCAATAAACTCCGAAGTAACAAAATTCTTGTGGGGCAAGTGCTTATTATTCCTCAAGGATGATTGTTGATCCAATAGATTAGCACAGTTTAAGGTAAATGCTTGAGCGCTAACTTCTTATCTTGGAAGAAAAATAACCACGACTTCTATGACAATGTAGGGATTTATTCTCTCATCAAAACTTAAAGTATATTAAGGGCATAAAAAATTTCGCTGATGAGAAGCATCAAGACAATTAGAGAGATCGTTACAAATCTCCAGTCTTGTTCCATAGCAAATGCAATACAAGCTGTAGCGACACGGAGGATCGGTGTAAAGCAGAGGATTGTTATGCCGATCAGGAGCAAACTTGCCGGCGATAACGGCGATTGAATAATCAGCGTTATCAATTGTGTAAGTGTTTGGTACCGCATGGTGTTCATTGTCGATGGGAAAAGGAACAGCTCAATGAGTCCTGCCGCCATACAAAGGACGCTAATCCAGATTCCAATTCGTAAAACATTGCTTAGCCAATGTTCAAGTCTTTGTGATTGAAGTTGCGATTCCATTGATTATCCCTTCTTGAAATACAATTGAACGGCGATAAAGAGAAGTACGAAGGTAAAAATCCATGTAAGAATTCGAGTTGAAATTTTCCGACTGATTGTAGCGCCAAGTCGTGAACCAACCAGCACTCCCAAAGCCGACGAAGCGGTAATAAATGGATGAACATGTCCATGCGCTAGATAAAGGAAAGCGCTTGCAGCCGCTGTTACGCCAATCATAAAATTACTCGTGGCAGTCGCAACTTTCATCGGTACACGTGAAGCAAGATGCATCGCAGGCACTTTGAATATTCCGCCGCCGATGCCTAACAATCCTGAAACATTACCAGCAACAAGTGAAACCAAAAGCGTCACAGGAAGTCGTTTCACAGAATACGGAATAGTTTGTTGAGTTGTGGTATCGAAGTATGTAGCGGGGAGAATGCCGTCTGCGACGGGAGCATCTGTTTCGTTGCGAGTCAAAAGCTGATGAAGCATCATGCCGGCAACGAGAAGTAGTAACGCTGCAAAGAGCTTCGCTAATATTGAAGCGGATAAAATATTACTGGTTAATCCTCCTATAAGAGCCCCGAGTACTGTTGCAATTTCTAGAACCATTGCAAGTCGAGTATGAACCATCGAGCGTTCAAGATTTACAGAAGCTCCAGCGCTCGACGTCGCAATAACTGAGACAATACTTGTTGCAATGGCAGTGTGCATTGGTACGCCAAGAAGGAGCGTAAGATAGGGGATGAGAAGAATTCCACCGCCTAATCCGAGCAATGCTCCAAAGACGCCAGCAAGGAATCCACCAAACAATAACGTTAGAAAAAATACCATAATCGAATTCTTTATAGATACTCTTATGAATTATATATGAGTGTACAAAAAAGGTATTATGCGAGCAAGGGAAATTATTGATGTGTGTAATTATATCTGTTAGTATTGTGCAGCAGAGACAATGTTGAACGGTTGAGTCCAACATTATTAGCTAAGTACATGTATTTCTATGTAACAATCGTGTATGTGTGAAAAACATTGTCTATCAAGATTTTTAATAATCCTTAGGAAAATTCTATATGTATTCCGATTTAAATAAATAAAAAGTACTTGCTTTTCCTGTAAATTATTTCCACAATCCTTTGGGTGAAGGAACTCTAAAACCAGGGTATTCAGAGGCATGGGATGGAAGCAAAAGAACTTGTGTTCCAATTTTTACAATGTGCGCAACAAAATCGAATAACAATGGGAAAGACCAAGTTAATCAAGATGCTCTATCTTGCAGAAGTTGAATACGCACAGGAAACGGGAAAACGACTTACAACGCTCGAATGGATTTATTACTTCCATGGTCCATACAGTTTCGAATTAGAAAAAATACTTAACGGAAGTGATTTTTTAGTAAGAGAAGAAAGAAAATCCAAAGATGGAAAAAAATATACTTTGTTCCGTTTAAAGAAATTTACACCTCAAAATGTAAAGAATTTTGCCGATCCTGTAAAAGAAAATATATTCAAGAAGGTTCTTCAAAACTGGGGGAAAAAACCACTGAAAGATTTAGTTGATTATGTTTATTTAAATACTGATCCTATGCGCAACGCTGTGATGCGTGGCGATCGTCTAAATTTTACCTGTATCATCGAACAGCATCGAAAGAAGAAGTGACAGCCTAAGCATTCACATTCCTCTCTCTCCAAATCTTACAAAGTTCAAAGAGAGCAATTCCGTAAGCAACTCCTACATTCAATGATTGTTTTATTCCAAACATTGGAATATCAATTGCTGCGTCGCATAATTCGATGAGCGCTTTCGAGACTCCTGTAATTTCATTCCCGATGATGAGGCAAAGAGGGAAATGATCCTGTGAGAGAGAATAGTACGGAATACTGGCATCAGTTTGCTCGAGGCACACAATTTTATAGCCTTGAGTTTTGTATTGCGAAACAACCTCCAGAGGGCTACGATAATATTCCCATGGTATACTTTCGGTTGCCCCAAGAGCTGTTTTTTCAATTTCTTTCCTCGGTGGATAAGGAGTAAATCCTGTCAATATTAATTTCTCTATCATCGCTCCATCCGATGTGCGGAAAATCGAACCGACATTATAGAGACTTCTAACATTATCAACGATGACAACAACAGGGATACGATTAGCCTGAGGTAGAGAATCTTTTGCTAATCGCTTCGATGCAATCTCGTCGTGCGTTAGTTTTCTCATATTGTGATTATTGGAAAGGAAATGAAAAATTGCGCTCCATATTTTTAGATGGAGCGCAGAATTCTAACATTACTTCAAGAAAATTTGGAATTGCTCTTTCCAGGAACTATACGCTTCATTCGCTTTTTCTTGTTCCTTCGAAGGGGACACTTCGCCAACTTTTGCAAGCGATTGGAAAGCATCCTTTGGCGACCGATAAAACCCTGCACCTAAAGCAGCTCCTCGTGCAGAGCCTTGAGCGCCATCAGTGTTGTACAATTCAATGAATGCATTCGTTATGTTAGCTAAGGTTTCTCGGAATACAGGACTCAAAAACATATTTGCTTTCCCGGCTCGTATCACGCTAATGTTTAATCCCATCTCATTCATTATTTCAATTCCATATTTAAAAGAAAAGGCAACGCCTTCGTGAGTGGCGCGAGCAAGATGTCCAAAGGTGTGTCTGTTAAAATCAAGATTCATAATATGGGCGCCGATTGTAGCATTTTTCAACATGCGTTCCGCGCCATTTCCAAACGGATAGATTCGGACACCCTGCGAGCCAATTGGTACTTTTTCTGCAAGAGAATTGATTTCATCATAGGTTTTATTTGTTCCAGCTGTTTTCCGTAGCCACGAGTTTGAAATTCCAGTTCCATTGATACATAACAGTACGCCTAATCGCGGCTCTTGCGGAGAATGATTGACATGAGCAAACAGGTTCACACGGGAAAATCGGTCGGAAAGTATCGCATCGGTTACGCCGTAGACAACTCCCGACGTTCCTGCGGTTGCTGCAATCTCTCCTGGATTCAAAACGTTCAATGAAAAAGCATTATTGGGTTGATCGCCGGCACGATAAGAGACAGGAATACCAGCCGGTAAGTCGGTCTCTTTTGCAGCTTCTTGCGTTACGGTTCCTTGAACTGAAAATGTTGAAAATGCCGGTGGAAGAAGTTCCTCACGGATGTTATAAGCTTCGAGTAATTTTTGAGATACTGTATTGGAACGGAAGTCATAAAAAATTCCCTCTGAAAGTCCAGAAACAGTCGTTACAATATCGCCTGTCAATTTGTATGCAATATAATCGCCAGGAAGCATGATTTTAAAAATGGATTTGTAAATATCCGGTTCGTTTTGTTGAACCCAGCGTAGTTTGGAAGCAGTAAAATTTCCAGGAGAGTTGAGCAGGTTGTTATCGCAATACTCTTTCCCAAGAGCTTTATATCCTTCTTCACCAATAGATACAGCGCGGCTATCGCACCAGATAATTGCCGGCCGTAACGGTTTCCCATTCTTATCAACACAAACAAGTCCATGCATTTGATATGAAATGCCAATGGACTTAATATTTTTGGATTCGATTTTGGAATCATGAAGCAGCTTCTTGGTGAGTGCAACAACATTTTGCCACCACATATCGGGATGTTGTTCTGCCCAACCGGGATGAGGGGAATCAATGGTCATTTCGGTATCTGGATACGAGCCAGCAGCAATGAGTTTTCCTGTTTCGATTTCGATGATTGAACATTTGATAAACGAACTTCCGATATCATATCCTAAACTGTACATATACTGAATTCCTTTATATTGAGTGAATATTGTATTGAACTACTAAAATGTATTTACCACGCTTATTCTAAAGATGCAAGACTTATGTGATGAAATTTTTAAGAAGATGAAACATTCAGATACTGTTCCCAAATCCGAAACAATTCGGCTGTCGCGCGTAAATCCCCAAGGTTATACTCTGCAATATCTTTGAACCGATTCTCTTCGAAGAGTTGCTTCATATCTAATCCGGTAATGCCGCCGGCTTTTGGGCTTTGGATACTGAAGATTTTGCAGTAGAAATCTAAATTGAATTTTCGCAATGCGCCGTAGAAGGTGAATTGCTCAAGTAAATCGCAGTGGGAATTTGTATCGTACCGATTCCCCATTAAATTTCTCGTTACTTTGATATTAAGAATTGCAGAGCGAAGCATAAGGAAAGGGAAATCGAATCCTCGACCATTGAAAGTAATTAGTTGCTGATAATGAGGAATATCTTCCCAAAATTTTTTTAGAATATTCTGTTCGCTCTCTGCGATGTATTCAACCGTTCCATCTTCGGAAGTTTGATTGTACGGCTTGTCAGCTTGAAACAGAATTCGAGCGTGCTGTGTATCGGGATTGAGCATTCCAATTGCAAGGATTTGCGCTGTCGTTGGATAGAGACTAAATTTCTGTATTGCTTCGGTACGCTCATCATCGGTTGTGGCAAATTTTAAAAGATATTCTTGTTGATGCTCATCGAAGTAGTCAAGAGGATAACCGAGTGTTTCAATGTCGATTACGAGACGATTCACGGCAGTCTCCTTTCGTTACATGGTGATACGGTAATGTTTGAATCCCCAGTATGTTTCCGTTACCGATGCTTTGAGAACAGTATAAATTGGAATTGCAAGGATCATTCCAAGAACTCCCATGAGAGAGTTTCCAATCAATAGTACAATAATTACGGTAGCAGGGTGCATGTCAACATTTTGTGAAAAACAAACTGGCTGTATAATAACATTATCAAGAAGTTGTACAATTCCTGTGATGATGATAATTCCGAGAATCCCCTGAAATGAACTATACTGTGTGAACGATAAAAATATTGCGGGAATAACTCCAACGAAAGGTCCTACATAGGGAATAAGATTTGAAATTCCAGCAACGAGTCCAAGTAAAATTGCATAATCTAATCCGATTGTATAGTAACCAATGATACTTAACACTGCCACAATGAGTGAATCGAGAATCCATCCTTTAAGATATCCTTTAAGATCTCTTTGAATCTTGTAAAGTGCATTCAATGTCATTTCGAAATATTTATTCGGCACGTACTCAATGACTCGCTTCATCGCTTTATCGCCATCAATAAGAATGAAGTAAGAAATAAAAGGCACCAGAACAAATGAGGCTGCATACGAAACTGCGCTTGAAATATAATGCTCGAGATTGCTCTCAAAAGTTGCGATTGCATTTTGAATTGTTGTAACAATAGCATTAGGATCGATAAATGGAATTGAAGATAGATACTCCTCGGTCATTTTCTGAAGAGCTGGTTCAAGAGGAAACTCCTTGAAAGTCATATAGAGTGCATATAGTTTTTCAGGAATGACGGTGAGCAACAAGTAGACGCAAACAATGAAAACTCCAAGGCAAGCCAGAAATACCAACCCGATAACAATTTGCCGGCGGATGCCAAGCCGATACTCCATAAAGTGTACAAAAGGATGAAGAATAAAACTTACAATGCAGGAGAGAATTATTAAAGTAATGAGTACTGGAAACAATGAAGCGATGAAAAACAGTACGCAGACAATTACCAGGATTATGGCTGATTTCCGAAATGCGTAGTTTGATTGAACTTTCTTTGCCATTGCTCTATGCCGTAATTGAATAGCGACGGAATCCCCAATACGTCTCTGAAGCTGAGACGCGAAGGATTGTCGCTATTGGAATAGAAATTACCATCCCGACAATGCCTAAAAGTTGATTTCCGATAAGAAGTATAAACACGACGGCAACGGGATGCATTTTTAACGTTCTTCCAAAACAAAGCGGTTGTAGAACAACATCATCAATTAATCTGATCAGTAAAGATGCAATAATAATGTTCAAAATAATGTGTGTGGATCCGCCGTAGACGAAAGAAATGATAATTGCAAGCGTGGCTCCAACTACCGGTCCAAAGTAAGGAACTATATTTGCAATGCCGGCGCAAACTCCGATTACAATTGCATAAGGAATTCCAAGAATGAGAAATGCAATAATGTTGAGGATTCCAACGGTACTCGACTCAAGAAAAAGTCCTTTGAGATAGGCGGACAATTCGTTCTTTAGTTTAAAAAAAACATTTAGCGTCATTTCGAAATATTTGTTTGGAATGAGCTCGATGCCTTTTTTTATGGCTTTATCTCCATCCATCAGAATAAAGAAAGTAATGAAGGGAGCGATGATAAGGTTTGCGAGAAACCCGACACTTTCTTCTACTGTTTTGCCAAGCTGTTCAATAGCCTGGTGAATTAGAGAAATAATTTGTTCGTGAATTGCTCCAGCATTGAAGAATGGAATTAAGGAAGAAATGTCGCGGCTGATAGCCTGGAGTTTTTCATCAAATGGAAAAGTTTGAAATGTTCCGTAAAGACTTTTAGCTCGATCAAGAGCAATCGGTACAAATTCTATGCCGCCAAAGGTAAGAATGCCTCCAACGACAACAAAACTTATGAGTACTGCAAAAATTCTTTTTAAGCCAGCGCGGTACTCGAGAAAATGTACAAACGGTTCTAGAACAAGTGCAAAAAGTACGGAGAGAATAAGAATAAATACAAGTTCCGGAAAAAAGGATGCTACAATCAAACAAATAATAATCAGTGAAAGGATAAAAGTAACCTTAATGAGTGGCTTATTCGGAGTCATAGATGTCATTTCCAAAGAAAAATTGTTGGAGGGTTGAGCGGATTATTTCTGGGGAGAATCCCCGGCTGTACAAATAGGCGTAGAGTTTTCGATAGTCGCATGAAGAAAGTTTTTTTCTGGAAAGTGTCGAAATCTTTTTTTTTATCAATGCGGTAGCTGCAGACTGTTGATCTTTTGTTGAGACACATTCGTTGAGAAGCGCATCGATTGTTTTTTGTTGAATTCCTTTTGAGAGTAAACGCTGGCGCAAAAGGTTAATTCCCTGCGGCTTTCGTTTTAGCTGATCGTTCAAGTACATACGCGCAAAAGCAACATCGTTAAGCATTTCCAAGTCCGATAGATCTTTTATTACATCGATAGCAATGTCCTTTGTAAATCCCTTTTTGAGAAGATGCTGACGAACTTCGTAGGAGCTTCGTACTCGATATGAGAGATAATTGAGAGCACAGTCTTTTGCTAAATTCTTATTATCAAAATAAATCAACTCGTTTAAAGTCTTCTCTGCAATCGTATCTCCAACTCGAATTCCGAATTTTGCAATTGTCCATGCATTTACATCCACAGTCGTACCATCTTCAAAAAAAATTCTATACCGCTCTTTCCGATTTCTAAGCTTTTGAATTTTTCGAACAACCACGGCTTATACATTTTTCCCTTTCTTTGTCGTCTGCGGTTGAGCGGCCGCAGTTGGCTCTTGAGTCTGTGATTGTTCCGAAAATACCAATCCCAATTTTTTTCTGAGTTCAGTATCTATCTCATCGATTAACTTGGGATTATTCTGTAAAAATGCTTTTACTGCATCGCGACCTTGTCCTATTCGTTCATCTTTATAGGAAAACCATGAGCCGCTCTTTGCAATAATATTATTTTCAACGGCTGTATCAATAAGATCGCCAATTCGTGAAATTCCCTCGTTGTAGAGAATGTCAAACTGCGCTTCTTTGAAAGGAGGCGCAACTTTATTCTTAACAACTTTTGCTCGAGTTCTATTTCCAATAACATTGGTTCCATCTTTAATGGCTTCGATTCGGCGTACATCTAATCGTACCGATGCGTAGAATTTAAGCGCATTACCTCCGGTTGTCGTCTCAGGATTTCCAAACATTACTCCAATCTTTTGCCGAAGTTGATTCGTAAAGATGACACAGGTTTTCGATTTGCTAATTGCCGCCGTAAGTTTGCGCAACGCTTGCGACATTAATCGCGCTTGAACGCCCATTGATGGATCGCCCATTTCCCCTTCAATTTCTGCACGCGGAGTCAATGCCGCTACAGAATCGATCACAATAACATCAATGGCGTTGCTCCGTACCAATGTCTCTACAATTTCTAGAGCTTGCTCGCCATATTCAGGTTGTGAGAGAAGAAGATTATTGACATCGACGCCGAGTTTTTTTGCATATCCAATATCAAGAGCATGCTCTGCATCGATGAAGGCTGCAATTCCGCCTTGCTTCTGCGCCTCTGCAATGATATGGAGACAGATGGTGGTTTTTCCCGACGATTCTGGTCCATAGATTTCCACAACTCTTCCGCGAGGCACGCCGCCAATCCCTAACGCTGCATCGAGGGATATCGAGCCTGTAGAGATTGCGTCGATTTTGGCAATCGGTCCTTCGTTGAGGCGCATAATAGAGCCTTTTCCATGTTGCTTCTCAATTTGATCGATTGCAATTTTTAGAGCCTGCATCTTGGCTTCTTTATTATTTTCTGACATAGAATTCTCCTCTCACGGTTGAAATGGAAATTTTTGGATAAGCGAATAAATTGATCCACCAGGTTTTAAATCACTTTTCATTAACGCAATGGAATTACACTTGCTTTGTATCGCTTCAAAGGTAATTGATTTTATTTCTTCAGTCAAGCAATGAAGATTTCTATTGCTTTTGACGCGGCCCAATGTTACATGAGGATGGAATGGACGATCTTCTTTTGGGAATCCAAGATTCCGACACACGGATTCAACAGCTTCCTGAATCGGCGCTAAAGTCTCTGGTTCGGAAATACCAATCCATACAATATGAGGCGCTCTTTGATTTGGAAAGGCGCCAAGGTTGCTAAACGAAATCTCGAATTCAGAGAATTGCTTGCTTCGAATTTCGAGTTCCTTCTTCAGAGTTTGAATTTGCTCTTGCGAAGTAGCGCCCAAAAATTTTAATGTGATATGGAATTTATCTTCCTCTTCCCATCGAACATCGCAAGGAAGTTGTCGAAACGTTCGTTGAATGGTTGCAATTGCCCTTCTACAGTCATCCGAGAGTGGAATGGCAATGAATGTTCGTAAGAATTCACTCATTTGAATCAATTGGAATAAGTAATAATTTCCTTCGGAGTAATTCCAGAGCTGCTTGTGCAGCTCGTTCCTTAATAATTGTTCTTTCACCTGAGAAAATATTTTTTATCGCAAATGTTTCCTGCTCGTCTGAATAGCCGATCCAGACAAGTCCAACAGGTTTTTCTTCCGTTCCACCTGTCGGACCTGCAATGCCTGTTACTGCCAAAGCAATGGAAGTGTTCGCTTTTTTTCGCGCTCCAAAAGCCATTGCTTCTGCAACTTCTTTACTTACAGTGCCAAATTGTTGAATCGCTGTTCGCGGCGCTCCAAGTTCTGTGCATTTTGATTCGTTGCTGTATGTTACATATCCACGTTCAAAGTAGGTGGAACTTCCAGATACATTTGTAATTTTGTGAGCAATGAAACCGCCCGTGCAGGATTCTGCAATAGCAAGCGTCAGGAGCTTTTCTGTTAATATTCTGCCAATGACTTCCTCGAGTTCTTCAGAATCCGTTCCGTAAATGTACGGCTCGACTTTTGAACGTATCGCTTGTTCAAAAAATCGAATTTCGTTTGCCGCTTCGGCAGTAGATTGAGCTTTGACCGAAATTCGCAGTCTGACCCCGGTTGGAGACGGAAGATAAGCCAACGTAACGTTCTTCTTTGAAGAAAGAAGAGGAGTGATGTCTTTAAGCTTTTCAGCAAGGAATGATTCAGATATTCCTGTCGTTTTCAGCGTACGATGCTGGATAACAGTTCCAGTAGGTCGAGAGGAAAAGAACGGTACGACGAAGGAATCCGTCATTTCTTTCATTTCATAAGGAACTCCAGGCATCACGATAAAAAATTTTTCATCTCGCTCAAAGAAATAACCAGGAGCAGTTCCTTTTGTATTCTGAATAACAGTGCATCCTCGTGGTACACGAGCCTGATCTCGATTCAGCTCAGTAAGAGGTAAATTTCTCCGCCTGAAAAAAGAAGTAACATTATTCAACGTTTCGTCGTCAATAACTAAATCGGTCTGAAAGAATTTACAGACAGCGGCGCGAGTAATATCATCGTGAGTTGGCCCTAAACCGCCTGTGACTGTAACAACGGTATGCGTTTTCCATGCCTGGTCGAAGGCAGAGAGAATATCCTGCTCATTATCGCCGACGGTTGTCATTCTATCTGCAAAAATTCCGACAGAATTCAATCGCTCGGCAATGTACGCCTGATTTGTATTGATGACCTGACCGATGAGTAATTCATCTCCGATAGAAATAATTTCAGTATTCATAGTTTTAAGAATATATCTTTTAGAAATGGAATTAGAAGAAGAAGGTGAATACAGATGTTCCCATAGATGCCAGCGACGACATCATCTAACATGATACTTAAACCGCCGCTGAGCGCATCGATTTTTTGAATTGGAAATGGTTTTACAATATCAAAAAAACGAAAGAGAATAAAAGCTATAATTGTGATAGAGAAAGTTTTTGGTACTAAGAGAAGCGTAATCCACATACCGACAATTTCATCGATTGTAACTTCAGCAGGATCATGTCCATAGCGACGTTCCAATGTGGCAGAAGTAAAAATTCCAGCAATGAATGAAAGAAGCACAATCGGAATCATAAGAGCTGCGGATTCAAAGCCAGGAATTGCATAGAACAGAATCGCCACGACACTTCCAACAGTTCCCGAGAAGGCAGGCACATAACCGCTGTATAAGCCCGATGCAATCATCACCGTAAGAAACGATGGTTGGACTGCTTGATTTACTGAATCATGGTTTCTTAGTTTTACGAATGCTCTCATAGAGTTCCTGGATTGTACTCCAATTAGTATAGATGTATTGGATTCCTGTCCAAACAGTAATGGTTGCAATAATGACCATAAGAATATAGACGAGCGTGTAGTTCAGAAGCATATCAATTACAGCTCCATACTCGAGTCGGATGCCTGGCGTACTTCGTGCAACATAGAGAATGAGAATATAGTAGATGACGGTAAACTGAGCAAAAGTTTTTGTCTTGGCTAATTTTGTTGTGTCGAATGGCTTTTCTTTATACTCTGCATAGGATCGGAGAAGAGTGATAAGAATATCTCGGATGACGATAGCCCAAACAGGCCAGGCAGGAGTCAAATCTAATTCGGCGTAGGCAATGAGCGCGGCAGAAGTTACTACTTTATCGGCAAGAGGATCGAAGAATGCGCCCCATCGGGATGCGTAACCCCATCGTCGAGCGAGCCATCCATCGTACCAATCCGTGAATGCCATGAAAATGAAAACAACTAATGACCACTGTCGGAGTATTGCATCGGAAGAAAAGAGAAGAAATAAAAACACTGGCGTTAAAAGGATCCGAAGCAAAGTTAATTGATTTGGTAACGAGAAGAATTTCATCCTTCACTCAGTGATTTCTGAATTATTGGGATGGAACAAGAAAAAAAATCCCGCTGCTACAGCGGGACTTTTTCAATGCTTATAGCATACTTTCTTACACAGCCTTTTTGATTTTCCCGGACTTAATGCAATTGGAACAAACTTTTGCTTTTTTGACCGAGCCATTCTCCGTAAGAATTCGCACGGTTTGTAAGTTCAAAAGGAATCGTCTTGGAACTCTATTATGTGCATGGCTTACATGATTTCCTGCCATTGGCTTTTTGCCACACACCTCACAAATTCTTGCCATAATGTACTCCACATTCTAAGTTGAAATTTATTTCGTTGATAATATACTTAGTTTTCCCAGTATTATCAAGAATAGCAAAAACGAAACGGATTCCATCTTTTGCATGTCAGGTTAGTTTTCTGTATTTTAGATCAGTAATAAATTGAAAGGTAAGATATGAAAGAAGGAATTCATCCAGCGTATAAAAAATCAATTGTTACCTGTGTGTGTGGAAATACTTTCGAAACACGGTCAACTGTTGGCGATATCCACGTTGATATCTGCTCAAATTGCCATCCGTTCTTTACTGGTAAGCAAAAATTAGTCGACTCTGCAGGACGAGTGGAGCGTTTTAATAAGAAGTACGGGCGTAATAAAAAGGATACTCAGGCTACACAGGTAGCTTGATGTTCGGTTCTATACCGATAGTAAAGGCGGAATGTGTTCAACGAACCATTCCGCTTTTTTTGTTCATTGCTATAAAGAAATAATTGTCGGTGGAGGCGCTCCATGCACGTTTGTATATTTGAAGATGCAAATTATCATCAATTGAATCCCCTTGTTCATTTCCGTGCAGTGTACGAACTTCGATGCGGTATTTCTTCCCTCTATGAAAAAATTCTGACGCTCCTTCCGGCATCAAAAATTAGTTTCCATACACGGAATTATTTGGCGCCTCTTCTGCTACATCGTTACCCTGCATACGAAGTCAATACAATATCATCCGACAAATGTTTATTCATCAATGGACGCTGGCTGGCGGATAAAACCATTGCCAAAGAAATTTTGAAATTAGCAAAATCTAATTTTGTACTTGTATCTCACAATAACGTCGTTGCAGCATGCCTTTCTGGTAAGAAGTTAGCAAGTGTAAAAGAGAAACTTGGGAAAGAATTACTCTCGAATGCTGACTTCGAAGGAATTCATCAAGAAGAGATTGAAGCAGAATTCGTGGAATTTCCATGGAATTTAATTCATTGGAATTCCGAGCAATTACAAAAAGACATAGAACGAATAAAGAGAAAGCAAGCTGGAACGATACACCGTACATCTGTTCTGATTCAAAGGAAGGATATTATTATTGAAAAAGGCGCAACGGTAGCTCCTTACTGTGTCCTCGATGCCAGAGATGGTTCCATTTATATTGGGAAGAATGCAACATTGATGCCTGATACCGTTGTCATCGGTCCTGCAATGATTGGCGAATCTTCTTTACTTAAGTCTGGAACGCAAATTTATGGCGGTACATCCATCGGTTCAATGTGTAAAATTGGCGGTGAAGTTGAAGGAACAATTTTCCATGGATATTCCAATAAACAACATGCTGGTTTTGTAGGACATTCGTATATTGGACCGTGGGTAAATTTAGGAGCAGGAACGAACACATCTGATTTAAAGAATAATTACAGCACGGTTACTGTTTCTTTTGGAGATACTAAAATTGATACCGGATTACAATTTTTAGGATTGATTATTGGCGATCATTCAAAATCGTCTATCAATACAATGTTCAATACCGGCTCGATTGTTGGAGTCAATTGCAATGTGCTTGGCGGAGCGTTTCCACCAAAATATATTCCGTCATTTGCATGGCAGAATTTAGATGGGACATTCGAGGAATATGATTTAAAAAAATCCCTTGATGTTGCACGGACGGTAATGGCTCGGCGCAATGCGGAATTGACGTCTGAAGAAGAAAATATTTTTCGATTTATATTTGAACAGACTCGAAAAGAAAGAGTACTGTTCGGCGTTAAAGGAAGCAAATGACGACAATGCAGGAAACAAACGGCAAAGAAATTTCAGAGCAAAATTGGTCAACCGTTTACAGCGGTCCACGTGGTACAGCAATAAAGATTCTTAACAGATTCGAACGATCCGATGCATATTTAGATCGCTTGCTCGAGAATGAAATGCGTCGGGATGATATGAATGAACTCGATAAAGGCTTGATGAATGAAATTGTTACTGGAGTTGTGCGCTGGCGAATGAAGCTCGATTGGGTGCTGACTGGTTTTTTTCATGGAAACTTTACGAAGGCGGAAACGAATATAAAAAATGCACTTCGTGTTGCGCTCTATCAAATAATGTTTCTCGATCGTGTGCCGCACTCAGCTGCCGTCAATGAAGCTGTAGAATTTATCAAGAAACTTCGAGGACAAAAAGTCGCTGATCTTGTGAATGCTGTACTGCGTAATATCATTCGGAACCTCGATGAAATCAGGTATCCCGATGTCAAGGAGGATCAGATCCGTCATCTTGCAGTTACGGAATCGCATCCTTTGTGGATTGCAAAGCGCTGGATCGAACGGTACGGCTTCGATGGTGCGAAAGCTCTCATGGAGGCGAACAACTCAATTCCACCTGTATCGCTTCGGTTCAACCGACTGAAGAGAGAGAAGCAAATTCTCATCAACTTTTTGAATCAGCATCAATTTGAATACGAAGAGTCGCGCTATGTTCCGGATTTTATTCGTGTCCGGTATATGACTGCAATTGGTAAATCGGATCTTTATCGTCAAGGTTTTTTTACTGTTCAAGATGAAAGCGCTGCGCTACCGGTACTGCTCTTACAGCCTAATCCTGGCGAACGCGTCCTCGATCTTTGCGCCGCTCCCGGCGGTAAAACCACCTACATTGGCGAGTTGATGGAAAATAAAGGCGAGATAATTGCTGTCGATCGGTATGAAACTCGTCTTCAACTGGTTACAAATGCATGCAAGCGACTTGGCATTCAAAATGTAAAAACGATAGCGGCAAATGCAGCTGAAGTAGAATTAGCGCCTGCAGAAAAAGTAATTGTGGATGCTCCGTGTTCAGGTTTAGGAGTCTTTGCAAAAAAACCAGATGCAAAATGGCGCCGTGAACCAGAAGACATTCCGCAACTTGTTGAGATTCAGACCGCAATTCTTAACAATGCTGCAAAGCTTGTAAAACCAGATGGCGTATTGGTGTACAGCACCTGTACAATCGAACCTGAAGAAAATATTGGCGTAGTCGAGCAATTTCTATCAAATCATCCTGAATTTTCAATTGAGTCTGCTGCACAATTTGTTCCGTCGGAGCTTGTTAATGAGCGCGGTTGTGTTGAAACTTTACCTCACAAGCATAAAATGGATGGCTCATTTGCTGTTCGCATGCGAAAACGCTAATGATTTCCATTTCATTCTGAATTATGGAATAGAAACATTGCCTCGATACGCCTTAGGGCATTTCGACAATCGAAAAGCTATTCTTAGAGTTTACAAAAGCAATCTATATCTTAAGGCGCGAGCCGAAATATTCTTTATCTTTATGGAATAATTTTCACGCAGATGCCGCAGATTCTCGCAAATAGCTCTCAAGAGAAAAGAACAAACACTTCTCTTATTTCCTTTAGCTGAATAATTTGTATGGATGGTAGCATTCTGTTATTGCAAATTGGAATTAACGTGTTGACAATAGTATTGAAATGGCATATATTTCTCGCAATGAATATCAATAAACTATAAAGGGAGTCGTCATCGGAAATGCATGCAGTGTATAAGTTGAGTGATGATACCATTATTGAATATAGAGACAAGTTACCATTTGATGTTACAAACAAAAGAAAAATAAACGCAATATGGCGCATACCATACCGTGGAGGATTGAAATACGCCAAAATGGTGTGTATCGAGTAGTTAGCGGACATAATATTAAACGACCAAGGATAATTGCATAGCGTAAATTGAATAACTATGAAAACAGAATTTGAACAAGACAAACTTGATAAAATGAGAAATAATCCAGAAAATTATAAATGGGGAATTTTTTATTTTAATCCTCAAGATTCAAGATTTATTTTGCCGAAAAGAAATCAATGGTTGGGATGGACTTTGAATTTTGCAAATCCTTACTCTTATCTGATAATAATTGGTATTATTACATTCGCAATAATAATGGGTAATCTTTAATAGGATACCAAATGAAAAGATTTGAAAAAAGAATTAGCGGTTTGTTAATAGGAAGTATATTCCCCGTGTCTTTAGGACTTTTATCTGTAACTATATGGTTTTTGCTTGATAAATCTGAAAGTAGGCCTTTTATATATTTGATAAGTGGATTATTAATCGGTGGATTAATAGACCTTAAATTTTTAAGAGGCTGGATTAATCATAGATTTAATTTACCAATTTGGATAATCGTTATGATTTATCTAGTTTATAATGTATTTGTATATGGATTTTTTATGGGATTTCCAGTATTCAATGTCTTC
>DAOOUW010000014.1:0-48012 GCA_035390885.1 Bacteroidota bacterium
GTATCTCCCTTCCCAGCGACGCGACAATTTTGAAGCGTTGTCAGAGCAGAAGAATAATCCTTCATTTGTGCAAAACACTCCGCCTTGTTGAAACAAGCTTTTTCGTTCAGCGGACTTGTTGGACAGGCAGATTGAAGCGTATCGTACCAAGCTATGGCATCTTTATATCGTTCGAGACTCTGGTATGTCCAGGCAATTGCAAAAATCGCATAATCTCGAATACGATTTTTTGTCCCTTGTTCATACGAAAAAGTATAATACTTCAGCGCATTTTGATAATCCTGAGCGCCGCTGTATGACTCTGCAATCCAATAAGCTGCTTCTCCGACATACTCTGAATCTGGATATCGATCAAGAATGAGCTTAAATGCATCAACAGCCGCATTATATTTCTTCAATCGTAGGTACGTTTCACCTTTCCTGAAGTATCCTTTCGGTGCAAATGTTGATTGCGGATATTTCAGTAAAAGTTCATCATAGTATTTCAGCGCCTCGTTGTACCTTTCCATAAAGAAAAAACACTCGGCGCGGAGAAACATTACTTCCGCTCGGTGCAGACTCTCGGGATATTTTTCCAGATAAGCTGCAAGTTCGGATTCCGCTAATTGGAACAAACTATCGCGAAATAATCCTGTAGCAACACGGTAATCTTGCTCCTCCCCAAAAGTATGCTGACGAGGCTGTTGTGTCTCCTGACCGTACAATAAGGATGGAAGGGAAACGAATACAAGAATGAAGCAGATAGAAATACTAATCGAGAAATTTTTCAATACAAGTTTATCCTTCAATTTAATCATCAAAAATCTTCTGCGGCATCAGACAATATCTAACAACCTCGAATGTGTTTAAAGTAGATTATTGGGCCGCGTGTCGCAGTTTTAATTTCAAGTCGTGAATTTCCTTGCGAACCTCGGCAAGCTTGTCGTAGTCGTGCGCAGCCATCGCCTCATCTCGAAGTTTCTTCAATTGTCGCACTTTCTGTTTCATCACCGTTTTGTTCTGAGCTGTTGCCTTATGGCGTTTGTGCATTTCGATTCCCAATGCAACACAGAGGGCTGGAATCAACTTCTCTTTGTGCATTGTTAAATAGCCATGGACTGCTTCGTGATCGAGTCCTTCTGCAATCTTTCGCAATTCAGCAACGGTCATTTTTTCTAATTGCTCATACGAATAACTCATACACCACCTCCATTATGCTGTTTGATATCCATTGAACAAAATTCTCTGGCGCTCTATAAATTAGAAGCGCAAGATGATTGACTTGAATTTACTTCTGTTTGCCTAAATATTCCTGAATGCTCTTTACAGACATAGTACTTTTTTGCTGCATTTCGATTGCTTTAATTCCGGCTTCCGCAGCCGTGAGTGTTGTAAAATAAGGCACTTTGTACTCAATCGCAGACCAACCTATTGTATACTCGTCCGTTCGTGAAGTTTCACCCAGCGGAGTACTAATGATCAACTGAATTTTTCCGTTCTTGATATAATCAACCGAATTCGGTCTGCCTTCATTTATTTTATAAACGCGTTCGCAGGAAATATCATGATCTTTCAAAAATTTTGCCGTGCCTTCTGTCGCAACAAGTGAAAAACCCAACCTTAGCAACTCACGAGCGATGTTCAATGTACGTTCATTTTTATCTCTATCATTGACGCTGATAAAAACCGTACCTTTCGTTGGCAACGCATTCCCGGCGCCAATTTGCGATTTTGCAATCGACTCGCCAAAAGTTGAGGAAATTCCCATCACCTCTCCTGTCGAACGCATTTCTGGACCAAGAAACACCGGCGTTCGAGGGAATTTTGCAAACGGAAAAACCGCCTCTTTCACAGCAACATGCGAAATCGCACGATAATCTCGATTCTTGTACCCCAAGTCTTCCAACGTCTTCCCAACCATAATCTTTGCTGCAATTTTCGCTAATGGAATACCTGTAGATTTACTAACGAATGGAACTGTTCTCGATGCACGAGGATTTACTTCGAGCACATAAATTGTTTCATCTTTCATTGCATATTGAACATTCATTAGCCCAATTACTTTTAATGCTTTTGCAAGCTTAATCGTGTACGCAACGAGATCGTTGTAACACTTATCGGAAATTTTATACGGCGGCAGGGCGCAAGCGCTGTCGCCGGAATGGATGCCGGCTTCCTCGATATGCTCCATGATTCCACCGATGAGAACATCTTTTCCATCCGAGACACAATCAACATCAAACTCAACAGCATCTTCAAGAAATCGATCGATGAGAACCGGATGATCGGGAGATACATCGACTGCTTTTCGCATGTATTCGCGCACTGCATCTTTTGTATAACACACTTCCATTGCTCTTCCACCAAGTACATACGATGGACGGACGAGAACTGGAAAACCTATTTGTTCTGCAACCAACACTGCATTGTTCACCGTGTAAGCCGTTCCATACTTTGGATGAGGAATATTCAGCTTCCGAAGCAACGCGCCAAATCGCTCACGATCTTCTGCAATGTCAATCCCTTCTGCAGATGTGCCAAGGATTCTTACGCCATTGGTTTCCAGATCCTTAGCAATTTTTAACGGAGTCTGTCCGCCAAAGCTCACAATAACTCCGTATGGCTCTTCATATTCACAAATATTCAAGACATCTTCTAATGTCAAAGGTTCAAAGTACAATTTATCCGTCGTGTCGTAGTCAGTTGAGACTGTTTCTGGATTGCAGTTAATCATTATTGTTTCATAGCCTTCTTCCTGCAACGCCATGACGCCGTGGACACAGCAGTAATCGAATTCAATTCCTTGTCCAATTCTGTTTGGACCGCCGCCAAGAATAATAACTTTCTTCTTCTCACTCTTCACCGATTCATTCTCTCGTTCATACGTCGAATAGTGGTACGGCGTTGAAGCTTCGAACTCTGCAGCGCAGGTATCAACAGTCTTAAAAACAGGTGCGATGTTCCACTTCCGACGCAATAGACGCACGCCGGTCTCATCGGTATTCCAGATATGAGCTAACTGTTTGTCAGAGAAGCCAAACTTTTTTGCTTTCAGAAGAATCTCTGGCGTAACTTTTTCTTGTAGCTGCAATTTATTTTTCGACTCTTTCACGTTCATATTATTTCTTCAATATCCTCATTTCTTTTGACTCAAGAAAAACACTTTGGTTCCACAATTGTCTTCCCACATTTATTCCTCTATGTTCTACGATTGAATTACTATGCAGAAAATTTAGAAAGAGAAATAAAGAGACAACGACAACGTGCGGTATCAACAATAATAGTGCAAAGGTATAAGTGCATTTCAACACAGTTTATACTCGATATTGATATAATTCTTCTTCCACATCAATAATTTCCTTGAGATTCCATAAAAACCAAGGATCGATACCGGTAACAGAATAAATATCATCGATAGAGACGCCAAGCTGGAAAGCATAACGAATATAGAAAATATTATTGGGACGAGGCATCTTGAGTCTCTCGATAACTTTCTTTCTCCATTCGTTTTTTTCATCTTCGGAAAGAGTGTGGATATCCAGAATATCTTTGCCATCCGTGCCGAAACCATATCGCCCTTGTTCAAGAGAGCGAAGAGCTTTTTGAAAAGATTCCTTGAATGTTCGCCCAATCGCCATCGCTTCGCCGACAGATTTCATTTGAACGCCAAGCGTATCATCAACGCCTTTGAATTTTTCAAAATCCCATCTTGGAATTTTTACCACGCAGTAATCAATAGTAGGCTCGAACGACGCTGGAGTCTTTTTCGTAATATCATTTGGAATCTCATCTAACGTGTAACCAACGGCTAATTTTGCCGCCATTTTTGCAATTGGAAAACCTGTTGCCTTCGATGCAAGAGCGGATGAGCGGGAAACACGTGGATTCATTTCAATGACAAGCATTCTTCCATTTTCCGGATGCAAGGCAAACTGAATATTCGAGCCGCCGGTCTCGACGCCAATTTCACGAATAATTTTTCGAGCTGCGTCCCGCATCTGCTGATATTCTTTATCCGTCAGCGTCTGTGCGGGTGCAACAGTGATCGAATCTCCTGTATGAACTCCCATCGGATCAAAATTCTCGATAGAACAAATGATGACGACATTATCTTTGAGATCGCGCATCACTTCCAATTCAAATTCTTTCCATCCAATAACCGATTCCTCCACCAGAACTTGAGAGATAGGACTCGCGCCCAAACCGTGTTGAACTTTTTCCTTGAACTCCTCGATGTTGTATGCCGTTCCACCGCCAGTTCCACCTAAAGTAAAGGAAGGACGAATAATGAGAGGGAATCCAATGGCTTCTGCAATTTTCAAAGCTTCGTCCAGCGTGTTTACAAAGCCGCCGCGAGCGCATTCCAATCCAATGCGATCCATCGACTCCTTGAAAAGTTCACGATCCTCCGCTTTCTTGATTGCCTCGAGCTTTGCGCCAATTAACTCGACGCCATATTTTTGAAGAACGCCATTCTCCGCTAAAGCAACAGCAACGTTCAAGGCTGTTTGTCCGCCCATCGTTGGTAGGATGGCATCCGGTCGCTCACGTGCAACAATTTTCTCGACAAACTCAGGCGTTAACGGTTCAATGTAAGTTGCATCGGCAAATTCTGGATCGGTCATTATTGTCGCTGGATTGCTGTTCACTAAAATTACTCGATAGCCTTCCTGTTTCAACACGCGGCATGCTTGCGTTCCCGAATAATCAAATTCACACGCCTGACCGATGACGATAGGTCCCGATCCAATAATAAGAATTGATTTAATATCCGTTCGTTTTGGCACTTCTTCTCTTCTTTCTCATTCAGATACTTCTTGACATTCCTCGATCCATTATATCATTGCGATTAATTTAGAGAAATGTTTCGTGAATAAATATAGAGAGAAGTGTCTATCGATTCAATTAAAATCTTTGGATTACAGGAAATGCTGATGAATTCTGTCGAATCTTTTTTGGATTTTAAATAGAAAATGTAAAATTCTAACCAACGAAGGATTCTATACTTTATGAAAAAGAGTGCTGATTCGATATTCACTTCGTGCACCTCGGTAACCGAAGCTTGACGGTGGCTGAGATGAGCGATAGCTCGTATCGAAGCCATCTCAACTAAATAATCCCTCGCTGAGAATACATTCTATCTTCGAGAATCTGCATAATCTGCATAATAGTTTTTTCTTCTGGAATATTGCAAATTGACTTTATTATGTGAAGTATGTATATTTTTCACAATGATTATAAGCAAACTACAGAGGGAGTCATATTTGAAAATGCTGGGACTGTATGAGCTAAGTTGTGATTTTCAGACAGCTAATCATTCTGAAACCGTTGTGAGATTAGAGGTAGGTTAGCGCTTTATGTTACTTTACAAACAAAAGAAAAATAAACGCAATATGGCGCATAACATACGGCGGTAAATAGCATTACGTCGAAGTGGCGTGTATTAAGTAATTAGCATCAATTAAATTAATGAAAGCAATAGCGATTATTTTGACTTTTCTGATTTCAACAAACATGGGGTTTTCTCAATCTCGTAAGATTGATATTCCTAAGAATCAGAATAATAATGACACGATTTATTTTTATAAAATTCACGATAACCAATTGAAACAACTTGGATTAAATAATCTTCTTTACAAGCATGATTCAATATGTTTTAGATTTTGGATGGATTATCAAGTATTAGATTTCAAGATTTCAAAATCGAATAGAGTAATATGTGATTTATATAGCTTTGTGTGGGTGGATCCTAAGAAAGGAGAATTGCCTGATTACAAAAATCGGAAACTTATATTCAACAAGGTTTCTATAAGTGATGATACATCATTGATTTTGTGGCAAAAGGCGCTGAATTTAGGATTATTTGATTTACCGACAGATTCTAAGATAAATGGGTGGGTTCAGTGGTGTGATGGTATTACTTATATAACTGAATATTCGAGTGATTCGATTTACAAATATTCTACATATGGGAATCCAAACGCTCAAGCAGATTCGATTACTGAAGCAAAAAAAGTACAAGAATTTTATCATTTTGCTGATACCACAATTGGATTACAAAAAAGGTTTCAGCGATTTACAAATGGATTACCTAACGGAAGATACATTTATGGGATGATTGTAATGGAAAAGGCTGAGACGAAAAGAAAGAAAAATTAACATGCGCTAACACAGTGTATACATCATGCGGGTTTCAGTGGTTTTCGAGGGTTTGTAACTCGTAAAAAAGGTCGATGTAAACTGATAGCGGATCGCCTCGTAATCCCGCACATCACCATACCATCAACCGTTATGCGTCATTGGCGTGAGATGGACTATAAGAAAATGAAAGTGATTCAACATTGAGGGCGACTATTCGATGGAGGTAGGTACAACAACAAGGAATGCGGATTTGTTCTTTCTATTCCTTATTCTGTCTATTGCAGTATTTCAGCTTTCGTGCGAAGGAGACGGCGGTGGGGTTGGACCGTGTATTCATATTTACGAAGAACCCATTCTCCATATTGAATCGGCACGAGACATCCAAAGTGGTGTGTATTTAAAAACAATCGTTCTGTCAAACATCACCATTGATTCGATACCACTAGACCCGTTCTTTCTGATACCAGAAAGTCGTTACGTTGCAGCGCTGGAAAGTGTATTGGTCTGCAATCTACCATGCGCTTTTGGAACACAACCAGGTCAATATAATTTTAAGGTCTCCGCAAACGGGTATAGAGATACGATCATCACTTGCTATCCGGACTATACAATCTACAAAGGTGGCTGTCCATCAAGTTCAAATGGTGGATTGCGAATCAACATTGATCTTCGACCTAATTGAGGTGGCCGCCACCGGACACAGTGTATACATATTGCAGAGTTCAAAATGGAAACAGCACAATCAAATGAAATTCTTTTTTCTATTACAACTGAAGATTTACAATCAAGAGCAATAGAAAAAATAGGAAGAAAACTAACCCAAGAAGAAATTGAAATTGCAAGAGACAGGTTAGAAAATGCCTTGCTTTTTGATATTGATACAGTTTATAAATCAATTTTTTCAGAAATGATTAAAAAATGAATTCAAATATAAAAAGAAAATCTGTCTTGCTTTTCCGGGGGCAGTACACGCCGTGAAAGTTTCCCTCGCATGGGTGTAATTGCTAGAGCTATTACAAATTGACTTTATTATGTGAAGTATGTATATTTTTCACAATGATTACAAGCAAACTACAGAGGGAGTCATCTTTGAAAATGCTGGGACTGTATGAGCTAAGTTGTGATTTTCAGACAGCTAATCATTCTGAAACCGTTGTGAGATTAGAGGTAGGTTAGCGCTTTATGTTACTTTACAAACAAAAGAAAAATAAACGCAATATGGCGTATAACATACCGTGTAGGATAGAAATACGCCATAATGGCGTGTACCGAGTAGTTATACGAAACTTGCCCTAAATTATTAAAAAGGAGTGAATTAAATGAACGACAGTACAGATGGTAACGTCGATTACGGCTCCCTTATTGCTGAAGCGGAGAAGGCGGTGGAAAAAATGAGCGATCCAAAACTCAAAGAGATTGCTTTCGGGCGAATCCTTGACCATCTCCTTTCAACTTCCTCGGGTGAGCCGACCACCAAACATAATGCTGGACGCCGTAGCACCCGCAAGCCTTCAGGGAGTGCTCAGACCAAAGATGTAAAATCAGATGGTCCTTTGGCCTGGCTTAGGGAACTTGCGGATGAAAATTTTTTTGCTACGCCGAAATCATCAAAAGATATTCAGGATGAATTAGACAAGCGCAGCCATTGTTTGAAAGCTACCGACCTTACTCTTCCTCTCAAAACACTTTGCCTTGAAAAGAAACTCCAGCGAGACAGACGTCGACCCGAAGGTGGTGGAAAGAAAGTCCTTCATTGGTTTAACCGGTAAATAAAATGGCTGAACAATCTGACTCATCTCAATCGAGGCCGTTATCCGCGCCTCAAATTCTTGATGTTCTTATTACAGCTGAGGATATCTCGAAGAAAGCCGCTAAGCACAATCACCCCCTCACTGGCGGAGGATTCTATGCTTCGAAGTTCTCAGAAGCTCAGGCGGAAGCCACACTGGCACTCAGAAAGTTGTCGGGCAAGCTTGATAGCTTTGAGGATGCAGCTCTAAAAGACGCCCTGAAGGAAATCGGCTCAATCCTTGCGCGCTTTTTCGATCCCAAAGCAAAGCAAAGTCAGAGAGGCGAACTTCGCAAGCGGGTCATCTTTCTTTATAAGACAGTTATTGATCCCGCCATGACTATTTCTCCCACTCACGCGCCATCGGATGACTTTTTCCCTTTAGAAATTGTGCGAGACACAAGAGGGTACATCGAACGAGTCGCCGAACAGGCTTGCGGCTCATACGACCAAGGTTGGTACGACGCTGCTGCAGTCATGGCCAGACGCTTGCTTGAAACCCTTATCATTGAGACATTCGAAGCCTATAAGGTGGACGACAAAATCAAAAACCCAGATGGTACGTTTTATTACCTCAGCGGCCTGATTCCAATGCTGTTGAACGAAAAGTCATGGAACATCACCCGAAATATCCGCTCATCCCTTCCAAAGCTCAAAGACCTCGGCGATCAATCCGCACACAATCGGCGTTACCTTGCCAGAAAGGGAGACCTCGACAACATCAAAAGAGACCTTCGCATAACTCTTGAGGAATTGGTGAACGTGAGCAAACTGAAGAAGTGAACCATGGGGCAAGCTTCGTATAACAAGGGCAAAAAGACGCTCCGCATTTATATATATCGTGGTCGCTTCATCCCGATTCGGCACCATGGTCGGAGCTACGCGCATTTATAGTGCCGAATCAGGACGATTTTTTTGGGGCAGTACGTTAGGCGAAAATTGGCGCACTTAAGGAACAATGCAAATGTCTAATCCAATTGCTGAAAACGCGATAAAGATAGTTCAAACACTTTTTGAGGCCGAGGAAAAAGTCAAAAAAGGTGAAAAACTTGATCTTGAAAAACCACCATATTTTGATGGAAATGAACTCACCAAATGGACTGGCTTATCTCCTGAAGACATCAACGACGCCATCGACTTTCTGGATGATCGTTCACTCATAGATTGAACAAACTGGCTTGGAACAGATCCCTATAACTTTGGAGAAATTATCCTAAATAGTCGGGGTCGATATTTTTATCATGAGACAATTACTAAACAGAATGTAAAGACTACTAACGAGCTAACTACTCCAGCTTCAACTGTGTTACAAAGTGTACCTATTCTTCCAATTGGTTCGCCTTTTGGTTTCACGGACATCGATTGGGAATATGTCCAAAGAAAAAAGAAGCAACCTAATATACTTTTTGTCGTAATGGGTTTTCAATTTAAATCAGAGCATTATAACACAAAGCTGTTAAAAACAAATGTGGAATATTGTTTTCAGAAAGCTATAGACAGCTACAATAGTAGCGGCGGGCGGATGAGAACTATTCTTGAGTTCAAGCCTCTCGCTGCTGGTTATGGCGAACATTTGTTTAATCAAATTTCACGGGATATTATAGCCGCCGACATTGCTGTCTTTGAGACTTCAGACATGAATCCAAATGTTATGATTGAGATGGGTGTTGCGCTCACATGGGGTTGCAGAGTATTACCTATTAAAAAAGTCGGGCGATCTAAACCACCTTCTGATATTTCCGGTCAAACATGGGCGGATTATGAAGAAAGTGGAAAGGTTTTTACAAATCCTGACCATAACCAGGAAATTTTAGGAATGATTGAACGAGCAATTCAAAAGAAATCCTCATGAGTGCGCCAACTTCGTATAACAAGCAAAAGCACGACGCTCCATCATTTGAAAAAGTATTATAATTGTCGCTCAATGCTGTTGCTTACAAATTGGTTTTTGCAACCATCTAACGAGATAAAATGTTTGTTGATAACAGCTGATAACTTATCGTTTCATAGTTTGTTCCAACACAGCATTGCTATGCCAACGGTTAGCTGCTAATTCTTCCGAACGACAATTCTAAGATCAGCATTCTGAATAGGAAATAGATATTGTAAAAACTTTTTGATAATTTACGATCGCCGATACAAAAAAACTGTCTTTGCATTATCTATAAATATTAATAGAACCAAACAATGACAGTAATGAAAGAATTATTAAGCATAAAAGAAGCAAGCGAATGGGCAACGAAGTACACCCACAAAACCGTTACAACTTCTAACATTTCCTACCTCATTCAGTATGGGCGAATTAGGAAAATTGGCGACAACGGCTCTACTCAAATTGCCTTGCAAGACTTAATCAACTATTACAAATCTTACAACAGACAACGTGAAGTTTCTTGGAAAGATCAACTTGGCGACGACTTGAATTGGGCTTTGTCGTTTGAACAATATAAAGAAGCTGAAACCACCAAACACGTTCATCGGCTCCATCCATACAAAGGTAAGTTCATTCCGCAATTGGTTGAGTATTTTTTAGACGATCACACCGACAACTTTAAAACCGAAACGTACTTCAAAAAAGGCGACATTATTCTCGACCCATTTTCGGGAAGTGGAACAACGATGGTTCAAGCCTGCGAATTGGGAATGAACGCTATCGGTATTGACGTTTCTGCTTTCAATGCTTTAATAGGAAATTGTAAAGTTATAAAATACGATTTAATAAACGTTCAAAACGAAATCAATCGCATTTCAAAATCTCTAAAAGCTTTTTTGGAAAACTCACATACGCTGGAGTTTGAAGCGAAACTATTACATGAACTCTACGAGTTCAATAATAAATATTTTCCTGTTCCCGAATACAAATACAATTTACGACAAGGTCGCATCAACGAAAAAGAGTACGGTGCAGAAAAAGAAAAAGAATTTTTGCCAATTTACACCAAACTTGTAAAGCAATACAACATAAAATTACGTCAGGACAAAGCCGACAATTTTTTAGATAAATGGTACTCGCAGCACATTCGGGATGAAATTGAGTTTGTGTTCAACGAAATCAAGAAAATTAAAAACACTGACACCAAGAAAATTATAAGCATAATTTTAAGTCGTACGATGCGCAGCTGTAGGGCTACCACGCATGCCGATCTTGCAACGCTTGTCGAGCCAATTACGGCAACTTACTATTGTGCAAAGCACGGCAAAATATGCAAACCGCTTTTTTCAATTCTTAAATGGTGGGAAACATACAGCAAAGACACCGTAAAACGCCTTGCACAGTTTGACAAATTAAGAACTCAAACTTTTCAAACTTGTTTGACAGGCGACAGCAGAACGATTGATATTTTTGCTGAACTTAAAAAGAAAAATCCTGCCTTTGGAGAGTTGGCAGAAAAGCAAAAAATCAAAGGCATTTTTTCATCGCCGCCTTACGTTGGTTTAATTGATTACCACGAACAGCATGCCTACGCTTACGATTTGTTTGGATTTGAACGTAGAGACGAATTAGAAATTGGTCCGCTTTTCAAAGGACAGGGTAAAGAAGCAAAACAAAGCTACATACAAGGAATTTCAGACGTTTTGAACAATTGTAAAAAATACCTTGCAGACGACTACAATATTTTTCTCGTAGCAAACGACAAATACAATATGTATCCTACGATTGCTGAAAATGCAGGAATGAAAATCGTTAAGCAATTTAAACGACCTGTATTGAACCGAACTGAAAAGGACAAAGGAGCATATTCGGAAATAATTTTTCATTTAAAGGCAAAGTAGCTATACTTTCAAAAAGTAATGGCATTATCAGTAGAGCAAATCAAAAAAGTTGAAACAGTTCTAAAAAATAGTTTACGCAACAGATTCCAAAACTATAATCCCGAGCCTGCTTCAATGCCTTTCCATACAAGGCTTCTTGGAAAAGATAGAATGGCTTTGTTTTCATTTATCCAATCGCTAAACACAAATTTCGGAACAACCATTTTTGAACCTGTTGCTTTAGCAATAGCTTCAACGCATTTCAAGGAAGCGAAAGCGCAATTCACTGCAGGAACAAAAATCAGTGAAAAAGCACAACGGATTATCCAAGATATTATGGACGACTTGACAGCCGGAAATTCAAAACCAAATAAAGTGAATGAAATTAAAGCGATCAGAAAAGTGGCTCAAATAGGAACGATGAAAACCGTAAAACCAACCAAAGTGGATATCTGGTTGCAAGGATATGACAACGAGCTTTACTTGTTTGACCTTAAGACTGCAAAACCAAACAAAGGCGGTTTCATAGAATTTAAACGAACACTTTTAGAGTGGACAGCTTGCGTTCTGGCTGAAAATCCAAATGCAAAAATCAACACTTTCATCGCAATTCCTTACAATCCTTATGAGCCAAAACCTTATTCACGTTGGACAATGGCAGGAATGTTGGATTTGCAGAACGAACTAAAAGTTGCTGACGAGTTTTGGGATTTTCTTGGCGGACAAGGCACATACAATCAACTGTTGGATATTTTTGAACGAGTTGGTATAGAATTACGTCCAGAAATCGACGACTACTTTGCACGATATAAAAAACAATAGAGTATTCAGCGGATACAGGATTTACATTTTGCAGAGTCTAGTGCTGGCAAGGGCTGTAACGACTGAGGGCTTATCACTTCATAGTTTGTTCCAACACTGCATTGCCGTGTCGACCATTAGGCGCCAATCATCATCTGGGGAGTAAAATAATTCGACTATCGAAATCTTACCTATCCTATTGAATCTCTCAAGCTCAAGTTGCTGATGGACAATCTGTATTGATGTAGTGATTTCAAGAGGGATAAAGCTTTTTCTGAAAAGCTAAACTTAGAAAAACATTTTCAATGCACTGAATGAACTTTACGCGCTTTGCTTTGACATTTGGTACAAACTTCCGCGTTGGGATGCTTTCGAAGGTACGAGAGCGGAATATCATTTCCGCAAATCGAGCATTTTCCAACGGTATCAGGATCGAATTCCTTGAGCGCTTTCTCTAAAATTGCGCCGTCCGTTCCTTCCAGTAAAACGTGCGAGCATAGAATCGACGAATTTGTTTTACACGGTTGAACAGGAAGATCGCAGCATGTGCAGATGTACTGCTTTCCATCTTTCAAAGATCGAACCCACGGAGATTTGGAAATTCGATCTAAATCCCCATCGAGGGCTTTCATCAGAAGTTGCCGCTTCTTTTTTTTACCGACAGTTTTCATAAAACATTCCGTTCATTGGAACACCCAGAAAGAAGAATGAGTTCCTCAAAATCAAGAACCTGTAGCGATTCAAGGTTTTCAATAAAACGAAATCCTTCGCTAATCAAATTCGAAGTATATATCTTCATTGGGCATTCGTTAGGAATGATATAAGCTGAGCAGTTGTAGCATTGCCGAACCAAAAGCGGCCGTCAACTTCGATTACCGGTACCGACTTAAGACCTTTCTGTTTAATCAGATCTGGCTGGAACGTTACATCGACTTCCGACATTTCAAATCCCATCGTACGCTGCAGTTCAACAAGACGTTGTCGTACAATTGGACAGAAAGGACACACATTAGCAATATATAATGTAACATGCGAGCTCACTTGTGAGTTCTTTGGCAGTTCAGGAGAAACATCTTCGACAGAGCCATATCCGAGCCATCGAGATACTTTTGGAAAGATTCGTATGTAAGCGATTTGAGCAAACACTCCCACAAGAAGAATAAAAGGAACAGCCCACCAGCTAACAAGGAAACCCATCAGAATCGCAATTGCTGGTATACCAAGCCATGTAAACCAAACATTGTTAAGGTCGCACTGCTGTTTCATCGGTTCCATAAGCAAAACTCCTTTGATTGAAATGGGTCGTGCCGCACTGGTGTATTTGCTTTTACAAGTTGTGTCGGGATTACCGTGCGAATCCCGACACAGTTATCATCGTCTTACCTCAATTACGCTTTCTTTCCATCAGAACCTTCTTGAGCAAAGAGCTCATAAAGTTCCCAGCGTTTTTTGATATCTTCTTCTGCAAGCTTCAGGAGTTCTTGCGCAAGCTCCGGTTGAGATTTCATCAGTGAATTGAATCTCGTCTCCATCGAGGTAAATTCTGAGAGCGAACCTTTTGGCGCTTTCGAATCGAGCTTAAACGGATTCTTCCCTTCCTTGACAAGGTCGGGATTATATCGAAAGAGCGGGAAGTAACCAGTTTCGACTGCTATCTTCTGATTCGTCATACCTCGCACCATATCAATACCATGAGCAATACAGTGCGAATAGGCAATAATGAGAGATGGACCATCGTAAGATTCCGCTTCGATAAATGCTCTCACTGCCTGCATATCGCTATATCCAAGCGCAACGCGAGCAACATAGACATTTCCGTAGAGAAATGCCATCATCGAAAGATCTTTCTTTGGGGTAGATTTTCCCGCTGCAGCAAATTTTGCTACTGCGCCGCGACTTGTCGCCTTCGACATTTGTCCGCCTGTATTCGAATAAACTTCAGTATCAAGTACTAGCACGTTCACATTTCTACCGGAAGCAAGCACGTGGTCTAATCCACCATATCCAATATCGTAAGCCCATCCATCGCCGCCAATGATCCAGACACTTCGCTTGACAAGATAATCTGCTATATCGAGAAGACGTCGGGCTTCAGGCTTCTTTATGGTGGAAAGTTTTTCTTTTAGAATTCGCACTCGCTCACGCTGCTCATAAATTTCAGCTTCGTCTTTTTGTTTGGCTTCGATAAGCGCTGTGGCAAGATCGTTTCCGATTTCATTGGCAAGAAGCGCAACATATTCCTTTGCCATTTCGTTGAGCTTATCGACTGTCAAACGCATGCCTAAACCAAACTCTGCATTATCCTCGAACAAAGAATTTGACCAGGCTGGACCGCGTCCATTGTTATCAAATGTCCACGGAGTCGTCGGCAGGTTGCCGCCATAGATGGATGAACAGCCTGTTGCGTTTGCAACGATCATTCGATCTCCAAACAACTGACTGGCAAGTTTAATGTACGGCGTTTCTCCGCATCCAGAACAAGCTCCGCTGAACTCGAAGTACGGCATAAGGAATTGAGAACCTTTTACTGTATCAACCTTGACGGTACGACGATCAACTTCGGGAAGATTGAGGAAGAACTCGAAGTTCTCACGTTCCTGCTCACGAATTGGCGGCTGTGGTTTTAAATTGATTGCTTTCACTTTCGCATCGGTTTTGCTCTTAGCAGGACAAATTTCAACGCACAATCCGCAACCAGTGCAATCTTCTGGAGCAACCTGAACAGTGTACTTCATTCCCTTGAACTCATTGCCTTTATAATCCGTCATCTTGAATGCTGATGGCGCTGAGGTTGCATTTGCAGGATCGTAAACCTTGGTACGAATTGCTGCATGCGGACATACGAGCGCGCACTTGTTGCATTGAATACAGATTTCTTTTTCCCACACCGGAATTTCGAGAGCAATGTTTCTCTTTTCCCATCGAGCTGTTCCTGTCGGGAAAGTTCCATCAACAGGCATTGCGCCGATAGGCAATTCATCGCCTAATCCGGCAATAATCTTTGCTGTAACTTTCTTGACAAATTCAGGCGCTTTATCGGAAACAACCGGCGGCATTTCAATCGTGCTTGTAACTTTATCGGGTACTTTTACCTCAAATAAATTTTCCAATGTTTGATCGACAGCCTGGAAGTTCTTCTGAACAACCTGCTCGCCTTTTCTTCCATAAGTTTTCACAATTGATTTCTTGATTGCTTCAATCGCTACATCTCGAGGCAGAACGCCAGAAATTGCAAAGAAGCAAGTCTGCATAATTGTGTTCACACGACTTCCCATTCCAGTTTTCTTCGCAACTTCGTAAGCATCAATAACATAAAATTTCAATTTCTTATCGATGATTTGCTGTTGAATATGACGCGGCAAATGATCCCATACTTCATTCGGTCCGTAGATGCTATTCAACAGGAAAGTACCGTCAGGAATTGCATTCTTTAGAACATCGAATTTTTCAAGGAAGAACCACTGGTGGCAGGCGACAAAGCTTGCACGATCGATAAGATAAATAGAACGAATCGGGCGTGGTCCAAAACGAAGATGCGATACTGTCGTCGAGCCAGACTTCTTCGAGTCATACACAAAATATCCTTGAGCGTAGAAGTCGGTATCTTCGCCAATAATTTTGATTGAATTCTTATTCGCGCCAACCGTTCCATCAGCGCCCAAGCCGTAGAAAATAGCTCGAACTACATCATCGCTTTCTACTGAGAATGATGGATCGACTTCCAGACTGTTTTGCAGGACATCGTCTTCGATACCTACAACAAAATGATTCTTCGGCTGTTCTTTTTTCAACTCATCGAGAACCGCTTTTACCATTGCAGGTGTAAATTCCTTCGACGAAAGACCGTAACGTCCTCCAATGACACGAGGCATCGATGAAAATGGCGCTAATTTTTTTTCTATTCCTTCCGTCAATGCTGTAACGACATCAAGATAGAGCGGCTCGCCAATCGCTCCCGATTCTTTTGTACGGTCAAGTACTGCAATACTTTTTACAGTTTTTGGAAGAGCTTTCACAAAATGCTCAACAGAAAACGGACGATAGAGATGAACTTTCAAAACGCCGACCTTCTCTCCTTTTCCATTGAGATACTCAACTGTTTCGTGTGCAGTTTCAGCGCCAGAGCCCATCAGCACTATCACCCGTTCCGCATCCGGCGCGCCAACATATTCAAACAAGTGATATTGACGTCCGACAATCTTTGCAAACTTATCCATTACATTTTGAACTATCTGCGGTACTGCTTGATAGAATTTTGTTCCTGCTTCGCGAGACTGGAAAAATACATCGGGATTTTGCGCGCTTCCACGAAGAACCGGATGTTCAGGATTCAATGCACGCTCACGGTGCTTACGAACGAGTTCTTCATCGATCATCGCTCGCATATCATCGTCGGTCAATTGCTCGATTTTCATTACTTCATGCGATGTACGGAATCCATCGAAGAAATGAAGGAATGGCACACGAGACTCAAGCGTCGAAGCATAGGCAATAAGCGCAAGATCCATTACTTCTTGAACTGAGCCCGAACCAAGCATTGCCCAGCCGCATTGACGAGTCGCCATAATATCACTGTGATCGCCAAAAATCGAAAGCGCATGGGTTGCAACTGTACGTGCAGCAATGTGAAAAACTGTAGGCGTCAGTTCCCCTGCAATTTTGAACATGTTCGGAATCATTAAAAGCAATCCCTGCGATGCCGTGAACGTGCAGGCAAGCGCTCCGCTCTGCAGCGCGCCATGAACAGCTCCAGCCGCTCCGGCTTCACTTTGCATTTCAACAACTTGTGGAACTGTGCCCCAAAGATTTTTCCTTCCCTGTGCAGACCATTCATCCGCCCATTCCCCCATATTCGAAGATGGAGTGATTGGATAAATGGCGATGACTTCATTGAGCTTATGAGCAACATACGCTGCTGCTTCATTACCGTCTATTGTTACATTCATTCGATTACTCATTGTTGGTTCTCTCTTATTTTATAAGTGAATAGATTGGTTTTCTTATAAACCTTTATATTATCGCAATAATTGTCTCTTTCTGCAAGAATGATTTCATACTTTTTAAAATCCATTTGAATGATGTCCTCAATACATTCATTAAGAGTAACACTATTTGTTCTCGCATTGATAGTATTTCTTCCCTTCGAACGTCACTTCACGAATCTTTTTCGTTTCCTCTAATTGATGAAGAAGTTGTAGAATATTATCCTGCGATACCGACAGCGCTGCAGCAAGTTCATCGCCCGTCATAGGACGACGCTCCAATGCCGCTAAAATTAGCTCGCTATGAGGTGTAATTTTGTCATCTCTATGATGAAGTGAAAATGAACTAATGATTTCAGCTTTTTCTCCTAATATTTGCTGGATTTCACGCATGCGATTTTCGCTTATTGGCAGCGCAAAGAATTCCGTCGGCGGACGAACAACTGTATTAAGATGAATTTTATCTGGTTGAATTTCATCGAGCGCTTTTTTTAATTTCTGAACTTCGTCATCGCCATCGTTTATTCCTTTTACAAAGAGAATTTCGATCCACAATTTCCCTTTGTACTCCCGCCGAAATTGTTTCATTCCTTCGATAATTTCTTGCAATCGAAGCTTTGGATTTGGACGATCGATTTTCTGAAAAACATCATCTGTTACTGCATCAAGCGAGGGCGAAACAACATCTGCGTCTAACAATGAAGCGCGAACTTCCGGAAGATAGAGCAATGTTCCATTCGTGAGGACTGCAATCGGAACAGAAGTCATTCCTTTGATTGCATGGATAATCTCTCCAATCCCTTTGTGAAGGGTCGGCTCGCCAGAGCCTGTTACTGTAACATAGTCAATCTGCGTAAATTCATTCAGTGCACGCCGCGCTTCTTCGATAATTTCATTCGTAGGGAAATATTCCTTACGCGCTAATCCTCGCTTATCGGTTTTACCGACTTCGCAGTAGATACAATCGAGCGTACAGAGCTTCGATGGAATAATATCGATACCAAGCGACCGACCAAGTCTTCGGGATGGCACAGGACCAAATACATATTTATACGTTGACATCTTTTCCTTTCTAACATATCCGAGGCAATTGCTCGCCAGAAATCATATCAACAACACGCGAACTGCCTATCGCAGTTTTCATAATAACCATTCGCGGATGATCGGTTACCACTTCTCCAATGATGGAAGCGTTCGTTCCAAGCGGATGAGCTTGTATCGTTGAGAGCGCTTTTTCAGCATCGCTCGATGGAACGAATGCAATCATTTTGCCTTCGTTTGCCACATACAGTGGATCGAGTCCTAGAATTTCGCAAGCGCTCTTCACATCATCCCGAATTGGAATAGCGCTTTCATTGATATTGATGCCGACATTTGCAGCTTCTGCTATTTCATTCAATGCGGAAGCAATTCCACCGCGCGTAGGATCGCGCATCATATGAACATTCCGTGTTGCTGAAAGAATACGTTGAACAAGCGACGAAAGCGGCGCACAATCGCTTTGAATTTCGGTTTCAAATTCCAATCCTTCCCGCAGAGACATAACAGCGATACCGTGCTCTCCGATTCTTCCGCTCAGTATAATTTTATCTCCAGCGCATACGCGTTTTGGATGAACCGAAATATCTTCAGGCACAATTCCAATTCCAGAAGTGTTGATAAATATCTTATCGCCTTTCCCATGATTTACAACTTTCGTATCGCCGGTTACCAACTCAACATCCGCTGCCGTTGCAGCATCTTTCATAGCATTGACAATTCGCCACAAATCGTTCATCGGTAATCCCTCTTCGATAATAAATGCAACGGACAGATATTTTGGAACAGCTCCGCACATTGCAAGATCGTTGACCGTACCATTGATGGCTAATGTTCCAATGTTACCGCCAGGGAAGAATAGCGGCTGAATGACATAGGAATCCGTTGTATAGGCAAGCCGAACATTGCCAATTGAGAAAACTGCGCCGTCGTGCTGCTGCTCGATTTTTTCATTCCGAAAGCATGGAAGAATAATATTCTGAAATAATTGATGCGAGAGTTTTCCTCCGCCTCCGTGAGCTAAAAGCACCGATGAATATTCATTGTACGGAAGCGCGCAGGTAAATCCATTTGTCATTTCATTTTTGTTCTTCATTATCACTACCTTTATTTTTAGTATACTCAGGATAAAGAAGCTTCTGACACTCCGGACATAAACCGTGAGTAAAAGTCGCATCGGAATGATTCATAACATAATTTTCGACAGCTTGCCAGTAGCCTTTATCATCGCGAATTTTTTTACAATTGGCACAAATTGGCAATAATCCGTTCAAGGTTTTGACGCTGGCAAGCGCATGTTGGAGTTCCTCGATTAGCGCTTCACGTTCTTGTTCGACTTTTTTCAATCGAGTAATATCTCGACTTATGCCAACGAGACCGATAATTTTATTTTGACTATCTAACAATGGTACTTTGGTCGAGAGTTGCCAACCTTGTGTTCCATCGGCTGAATATGAAGGTTGCTCTACATTTATAATTGACTTGCCATTAAGAATCACATTTAAATCATTTTTTTGATAGTGTTCACAGAGTTCTCTCGGCCGAAAATCAAAATCTGTTTTTCCAATAACATCTTCTTGTGTCTTTCCACCGAGCGCAAGGATATGAGCTTTGTTGTTAAGAATAAATCGACATTCCGCATCTTTTACAAATATTCTATCGGGAATATTATCGATGAGTGTGCGGAGAAGATTTCGTTCTTGTTTCAAAACCTCGTTTGTCTGCTTTTGCGCAGTGATATCACGACTAATACCAATCAAGCCGATGACCTGTCCCTTTTCATCATGAAGTGGAACTTTGGTTGTCAGCACCCATCCAATAGAACCATCAGGGAAGGTGGTCTGTTCTTCTTTGTTAAATATCGCCGCGTCAGTTTCTATAACGCGCTGATCATCTTCAAGAGATGGGTTTACCAATTCGGGTTTTCGAAAATCTAAATCCGTTTTCCCATATGCTTCTTCTTGAGTTGAGACGCCTAATGCTAGTAGGTGAGCTTTATTGTTAATGATAAAACGACTTTGATTATCTTTCACATAAATTCTATCCGGAATGCTATCGATCAACGTGCGTAATAAATTTCTCTCGTGGGCAAGCGAAGCCTCTATTGATTTCAGTTCCGTAATATCTCGACTGATTCCTACAAGTCCAGTAATTGTACCTTTTGAGTCAACAAGTGGAACTTTTGTTACTAAAAGCCATCCCCATTCCCCTGATGGAAGTTTTGCCCTTTCTTCACGAGCGCTCAACGTCTCACCAGTTGTCAAGACATGCCGGTCATCAGCGAATGATATTGCTGCAAGATTATGCGGCTTAAAATCAAAGTCCGTCTTTCCAATTACTTCTTCCTGGCTGGACGCCCCTAATGCTCGAATATGTGATTTATTGTTTAACGTAAATCTAGCGTCTTTATCTTTTGCAAAAATTCTGTCTGGTAAATTGTCGATGAGCGTATGGAGAAGATTTCGTTCCTTTTCTAATGCTTCTTCCGTACGACGTTGTTCTGTCAAATCATTAAAAACTAGGTTAATGCCATTTTGAAATACCTTCGTCATCATTTGAATGAATCTACGTTCGCCATTTTTACACCGCACTTCATATTCTAATACAAATGGCTCACTGGCCGATATTTGCGCGGCAGATACATTCGAGACCCATTGTTGATGCATTTGCATCCTTATAGCTTCTTCAGAAATCGAAAGGAAAAACCAATCGTCGATCCTCGATAGCGCTTCCCATCCATAACCAAATGTCTGTAAAAATTGTTTGTTGAGAAATTGAACCTTTCCACCAACATCAATAGAAGCAAATGGAACGGGAAGAAAATCGAGCAATGAACGCAGATATGCTTCGCTTTCCCGAAGCGCATTCTCGATCTTCTTTAAATATGTTATATCACGTCCAGTGCCAACAAGTCCAACAATTTCTCCTTGACTATTATGCAAAGGAACTTTATTGGTTGAGAACCAATGAATTTCACCCTCCGGCGTTATGACAGATTCCTCTTTATTCAATAGAGGGATTCCCGTTTCAATAAGACGTTGCTCATCATGCAAATACTCATCGGCAAATTCTTTTGGATAAAAATCATGATCTGTTTTCCCAAGAACATCATGTTCACTTGACGCGCCTAAAATTTCTACTTGCGGTTTGTTGACAAGAATAAATCTGCTTTCCTTATCCTTTGCATAGACTACATCAGGAATAGTATCGAGGAGCGTACGCAGAAGTACTCGTTCTTGCTCCATCGTTCTTCTTATCTGTTCTTGTTCGGAAATTTTATGAGCAAAAACAATCATAACTTTGCGCCCCTTGTATTCGCTAACAGTCAAAGAATGTTCAACATCAATAACAGAACCATCGCATGTTCGATATTGCGCTGCTACATTGTGTAACGTTCGTTCCTTTTGAAGTGTTTCAAATTGCTGATCGATGTGTTCAGAGGTATCATTTACAAAATCATACACAGTCAACGTATCTCGAAGGAACTCGTTCCATTGGAGCATCGAACGGAATTCTTTATTTGCAAGCAGTACTTTCCGTGTATCCCGCTCAATCACTGCAATTCCTTCAGATAAATTTTCAATCACTGTAGAGAAAACAGACTCTCCTTCATCATTCACAAAATCGACGACCCGATTGCTCTTCTTTCGCTTCGCCCACCATTTATTGAAAGGTACGCTCAAAAAAACAGCAACAACATACGCTAACGTTATCGAAAGGAACGATTGCATCGAGCTATTGTGAATAGCATTGAGATACGCTGCTCCGCTTAGAGCAATAGCGGTAATAATTGAAACTGTTACATCAAATACGAATCCACCATAAACAATTACAAGAATCGAAAGAATACAACCATAGACTGGCGGAAGAACAACGTTGAGCCACAATGTCAGAGCAATAGCTCCAACAAAAAACCGAAGTTCTTTTTTCATAGATTGCAAACTGTTAGCTTTCATATCTTCCTCCTATGCTCGATAGAGCATGAAGTATTTTATTGCTTACATAACAATGCAAAAATAAAACAGAAAAATTTATCATCTCACTGTTCTTTCCTACACACTTTTCCCCCCGAACAAACGCCGGACACACTTTCTGACTCGCACTCTTACAATCACAAGAATAATAATAAGCTACACTGCTTTCGCCCGAGAATGATAATAAGCAGCGCAAGCTCCTTCCGAAGAAACCATCGGAGCTCCTAATGGATGCTCTGGCGTACACTCATTTTTAAAAGCAGAACACTGAAACGGTTTCATTGTTCCTTGCAATATTTCACCAGCGATGCAAAGTGGAGATTCATGGGTCGTTACCATTGCAACGTCGAATACTTTCTCTGCATCGAATTCTGCATATTCATCACGAAGCGCATAACCGCTCTGTGGTATCAATCCAATTCCACGCCATTGTCTATCCACAATACGAAAAACCTTACGCATAATTTTCTGCGCTGCGCGATTTCCTTCTTTTGTTACTGCTCGGCGATATTGATTTTCTACTTCAAACCTATTGCCCTCTAACTGACGCACAGCTATCAGAATGCCTTCCATAATATCTACCGGCTCGAACCCCGTTACAACAATTGGAGTTCTGAATTCAGAGGCAATTGGAAGATATTCTTCATATCCCATCACAGTGCAGACGTGTCCCGCCGCTAAAAAAGCCTGCACCCGATTTGCCGGTGAACTTAGAATAGCTCTTATTGCTGGAGGCACAAGAACATGAGAGCTAAGAATAAAATAATTCTTTACATCATGCTCTTTTGCAAAAAGAACCGACATTGCATTTGCAGGCGCAGTCGTTTCAAATCCAATTGCAAAAAAGACAACTTTCTTCGATGGATTTTGCTGAGCAATCTTAACAGCATCGAGCGGCGAATACACAATCCGCACATCGCCGCCTTCCGCCTTTACGGTAAGTAAATCTTTTTGCGAACCTGGCACACGAAGCATATCGCCAAAAGAAGTAAAAATTACTCCCGGTACTGATGCTATGGCAATCGCTTTATCTATCATTTCCAAAGGCGTTACACACACAGGGCATCCAGGTCCATGGACTAACGTGATTTCTTTAGGAAGTAACTCATCCAATCCATTCGATATAATTGAATGAGTTTGCCCGCCGCATATTTCCATTAATGACCATGGTTTTCTTGTAATCTTAAAAATTTCACTTACCAAAATTTTTACTGCAGCGCTATTTCTATATTCATCTACATATCGCACGAAGAATTCGATCCTTAAAATTTATTGCTCTTTCGATCCTTCTTCAGATGAAAGTTCGTCAAGCAGTTTCAATGTTTCTATAGCTTCTTCTTCATCCATAATGCTGATAGCAAATCCAACATGGACAACCACATATTCTCCCACTTGTACTTCGGGGACGAGTTCAAGGCAGACTTCTTTCCGAATTCCACTAAAATCAATTTTCCCCATTAATGGCTGCTTCTCTCGAAAAATTTCAATTACCTTACCAGGCACAGCTAAACACATTTTAACTTTTCCTTAATTTACAGCGGTGATGATACTAATAAAACAACAAAACGAGTCGTATTTGTTCCATTTCCATCTTTTTTATATATGAAATATGGGAAAACAATAACCAAAGAGCAACGCAGTTTATGGAGTGGCATGGAAACCAATAAATCCAGATTGTATATTAGCAACTTGCAAAATAGTTCGATACACTTTTCGGAGCTCAGCACGAATCTATTCGGTAACTAATCAAATTGAAAGATTGCATCTGTTTCGATTCCCTTATTGTTTCTTGCTATTATCTTATTTTTGTAAGCTATTCTATAATCTGAAATAAACAAAAAAGGCAGGATGTTCTATCTCATCCTGCCTCTCCAATTGTTGAAATACAATTAATTCAAATACGAATTTTAATTCCAGTGCTGACCGATACAGCGTTAAAGCTCTTTGGTGTAAAGATCATCCCAAAGTTATCGGTTGCTAGTTCAATTGCAAAGAATCGAAAATCCAAAGCCGTACCAAATGCCCAGCGTAAAGCATCCCCTCCACCAAGTACTAGTCCTGTTCGCAATGGCAAACACGGAATAATCCGGTACTCCATTCCTAACGAAAATCGAGGTTTCGTTGTATTCCCCATCGATTCATTTAATCCTTGTGCATACTCAATTGCAAGGAGCATATTGCCAGGAATAACAGCTAAGAATGGCACCTGTTTTGAGTTAATCGATGCGCCAATTCTCAACACGGTCGGCAGAGATGTAGAAAATGGTTCTCCATCATAACTCTGACCTTTCATTCTATTCTTTACTGTATCTTCGAGATGTTTTTCATATCCTTGAATGGTTACATCGCCATCGCCACGAGTTTCAATGAGATTTTTCTTCCATGAAATTTTTCCAATATCCACTACGCTCAAACCAACTGTGATACCGTTTGCAAGTTCTGCCGTTGCTCCAAAATCCCAACCAATTCCATTACCAGCTGGCTCAGGAAACGGTTTGAATTTATTCTTGCTACTGTCTTTATCATCATCTTTATCATCAATATCAATATCTTTGAAGAGATCGATTCCAGCCCCACGACCCTTAAAGTAAAACCTGCCATAGAGAGTATTTATTTGATCCTCACTCAAATACGTGTTGTTCGTGATATATGAATTATTCTCAACCGTCTCATACACCCCAAACCCTTGCACTACCTTAAATCCAATTCCACCATAGAGAGCTTTCACAAATGGAATCTTAGCGGGAATTTTCATCCCATAGGAAAAATTATATTCACGGTACCAATAGGCATCTGCAGATGATCCACTGAATGAATAAGTTGAATTAGAAGGCAAGCCTTCGAGATATAACAAATCAAAGAAATCTCGCGAGAGTGCAATATCCATTCCAGCATGATCAATTATTCCGAATCCAAAGCCTGCCAATTTACCAAGCTCTAAAGATAGTCCCGCATACATAACATCAGCGCTTACCCTTGTCAATCCATTGTCAGGTAATTGATCACGAATTGAATTTTTATCTTCTTCCGTAAGGTGGTACCGAGCCCTTTTCTCACCGCCGGTATCAACTCCTGTGCAATATTTTTGATAAATATCATAGTTTATCAATTCTGTGCTTACTCGTGCATTGAGTGGAACAAGACTTAAATTAAACGAACCAATTCCGTTCATTCCAAAGTTGGCAGGATTGATACCAATTGCATCGATTCCACGTACAGTCGTTACACCGACACGTCCCATTCCAAGCGAGCGAATACTATTGCGATCGGAGCTGTTCGCCACAGAGACGGCAAGAATTACTAACACTATTGAAAATACTATTCTCTTCGTTTTCATAATTCTGTTCCTCCTATGGCTTCACAGCATTGATGATTAATGTTCCGGTAACATACACCGTAACATAATCCGTCGTTCGTACTTTGACAGGCGAACCATCATTCTTCGCTGTTGAGAGCCCAACATCAATTTGCAAAGAATCCGCTCGATTAAGATTCTCCGCCTGTGATCTGGTAAGAGTTACACTTGCTTTTGACTTGACCGGTGTGGTCGTATACCCATCAGAACCAACAAGACATGCTTTTATTGTATCGGAAATAATTACGCTATCCAATTTCCCATAGAGATGACGGGTTGAATCGATCCATCCGAGCATGTAAGTTTTACAGGTTAAATTCATCGGAAGTTTATTGATAAAGTTGAAGGTGAGAGAACCCTCTTGTGTACGCTCAGTTACATCTTCTGATATATTCGATTCAATTTCAACGGTTTCCGTAAAATGTCCATTTTTAATACCAGCAGTCATCGGGAAATTGACATCCATTGAAGGATAAACTTTCGATGTATCATAAATTGAATATGTATTGTCTGTACTATAGACATCGTAAGGACTGACAACGACCGTTCCTCGAAGGTAAAATGAATCTGGAGCTTCCGGGAAAAATTTGCTGATGAATGCATCAAAATTTGGTACATTCGATACTGTAATAACTGGAGTTCCAGATGCGGTGGGATCAATTCGCTGAAATCCATTAGTACCACTAATCATTTCAATTGAATCAACCCAATGTTCGGCTGTATTCTTTGCATAAATTTTTATATTGTAATCCATTGGAAAACCACTACTGATTGGCAATCTTAAGTCCAGACGAATACCCTTAAAATTAATTTCTTCCGCAGTTAGTTTGTTCAAATCACGGAAATTTATATTTGTAGGGACGTTGGAGTTAAGCGTTATAGTTTGTGGAAGTATCCTTCCTGTAAATGAAGCAATATAGAGTTGTCCTTGAGGTTCAAGGGTTACTTTGACATAATCATTTTTCGATACTGTTCGCTTCTGTCCACCCGAGCTGATGGTTGTAATCCCTATCGAGAATTCAGCTTCTGTTCCCACCTGACGCTGATGTATTGGTTGAATTTGCAATTTCGAAAAATCCAAAGGCTGAATAGTCTGTTGCTTTCTAGGAAGTGGAGTTTTATAGGTATACTGTGCTCCATTTTGGAGTACATCATGAATTTCAAAATCCACGCCAACATTGATATCTAAATGGTTTTCGATTATGGCATTCATCGTACCTCGCCGAAATGTTGCATTTCGTACTACAACCGAATCATCCATGGTTACCACCGAATCCTTAACTGAAGTAATGGTTTGCTCTGGGATTACTGCGTAAGCGCTATCAGCTAGAATTTTTGATGTCGAAAGGGAAAAAAGTATTCCATCACTTGAACTAATTGTAACAGGAACCGATGAACCATCTATTGTAAGAAAAATTGGATCGAATTGGATAATCCCCTTGATAAACTTTCCATCTATTGGTTCCGTTCGAGAAATATTTTGATGAGGTTCGATTCTGCCAATATCATCAAAAGAGGCAATGGTTGAAGTATCCCCACTAAAATTATTACGAAGTACAATCGGCTGATCAATTGTAATTGCTACAGGTAAATTATTTTGAATCGCTACAGTTATACTACCCTGATTCACGACAACGTAATCCATAACATTTGTATAATTAACATCTTCTAGAGTAATTTTCTTTGTTGTAAAAGGCAGCGCTGATATTGTTCCTGTTAGAAGTCCTAGTTCATTTACGGTTTTAGATACAGATACCGGTGGGAGATCGGAAACTGCAAAAACTCCAACGTTAACTTGCTGTGTCGCAGGTTCTGGTGTAACTGTTAAAAAGCTATCCAACCCTTTTGAGTCGAATGATTGCTTATATAAATAGGAAACCGTTTGATCTCCATTTTCAACAAGCTCGTCATTTTTTATCACTTCCCTAAAATAATAGGTAGAATTTAATAGAGTGATATCTTCAACACGGGTATCGGCAACTGGCGCAATAAATTCTCCAGGTTTGTCCATACACTGGAAAGAGAAAAGGGCTGCCAAGATTACACCAGAAATTTTTATAGCTCTCATCGGAAAATGAAATTGCTTTTTCATATTTATATCCTTTCGATCGTTACTTACAGGTGTAATATATCAACGTTCCTATATCAATGCAAGGAGCACACTAACCGCTGTGCGCTCAAGCACAAAAAGCCAGTGAGAGCTAGTAAGCTCTCGCTGGCTCATAAAGAAAATTCAAAAATGGATTAGTGAATTTTTTCTTCTTTTGAGGGAGGCTGAAAGCCAAAAGTCAATCCACCCTGCGGTTCACCTGCTAATTTGATTTCCCCAAATTTCTTCTCATACTTATCGATGTTATCTAAGAGGGCATTCGCAAACATTTTCATGTGCTGCGGAGTCATAATAATGCGTGCAAGGACTTTGGCTTTTGGCACTCCTGGCATTACTCTCGTAAAATCAACGACAAATTCCGCAGGAGAATGAGTAATAATCGCTAAATTAGCATATATTCCTTCAGCTTCTTTTTCGCCGAGTTCAATGTTTATTTGTTGCTGAACAGGTTCCGCCATAAATTTATTTTCCTTGCTGCTGAATTTTTTCCACATGGTCAAGTGCTTCCATCGCTTTGTCGGTTTGACCTAAGCGAGCATAAATCGTTCCTAATGTTTGCCAAATCCGCCAATCATCCTTTTTGACAGAAACAACTTGCTCAAGATACGGTAATGCCTCTTGAAATTTTTCTTTATATTCTTGTGAGTCATTTCCATTCTCCTGTTGCTTCTTCAAAATATCAACTCCCCAATTGTAGAGCGTTGCACCAATTTCATAGGCAGCATCGGTAAATGAAGGATCTAATCTTAATGCTTCTTTATATTCGGCAAGTGCATTTGTGTAATCACCGAGACTGCGATATAAAACACCCAAAATGTAATGGTTCGTTTTATTCATTGGGTCATTTTCCACAGCCTGTTGAAACGCAACCGTGGCTTCTTTGATTCTATTTGCTCGAACATACGTTTGAAGGAGTAATGTTAAGTTTTCATTGTCCTCCGGATGCTGATTCTTTATCGTTTCGAATACTTCGATTGCTTTATTATACTCTGCAAGCGCTTCAAAGTATTTTGTTGAATCGATCTTGGGCTCATAGGGTTTTGAAAATGTTATCTTTGTAACTTTTTCGCTCTCCACAGAAATCGTTAAATTGTATGCTGCGTACACCAGTTCTTCTTTCTTCTTATTCTTCTTATCAATTCTGGTGGCATCCGGATCACCTAATGAACGCAAGACATCGCTCTTATAAACTCCAGGCTTTACTTCTTTCAGATTTCTTAGAGCCTTCAGCCCCTCGCTGTTTTCTTTCTCGAATTGACTTTCCTTTTCGATTCCTTTATTCATAAGTATTTTTCCAACTTGCTTATACATTTCTGGATCTTTACTAATTTCCCACCCTTTTGTATAAGCAATGATAGCGCTGTCTTCATTTCCCATTCCGTAGTATGCCATTGCAAGATAGTCGTATGTTAATGCTGTATCTGGTTTTGCCTTCACTGACTTTGTGATATTCTCAATAGCTAATCGATAAAACTCTACAGAATCTGCGCTGGCTCGCTTTAAGTAAGAAGCCCCTGAGTTCAAATACTGTCCCCACACCGAAAGGCGTGTTAGCTCTATATCGTTTTTGTGCGCATTAGAAATTTTTAGGGCATTCTCAAAAGCGACATTCATCCCATCAATATCGCCTTTATCAGCGCGTAAACGACCAAGTAAGTACCATGCTTCTTCATTTTTCGGATTATTTGCGGTCTCTTTTTCCAGAAGTTCTATCGCCTTATCATAATTTTTTTGTTGAATGTGTAATTTTGCACCTGTAAAATCTGCTGAACCACATTGAAATCCGACAGTGGCTACCGCAGCAATCAAAGCTACGACCATCATTGAATAAATAGTTCGCTTCATACGTATTCCTTAAATTATTATTTACATTAAGAGGATTAGATAATTACTATAAAAATGTACCAAAAGCTCTTTCGATAAGCAAGCATCTGAAAAAATTTACAGGACGAAAATCTATCGATTACAGTTCAAGCAGCATGGTATTTTCATTTCGCTCTCATTTGGCATAAATTTTGGTATAGAATTACAATTGACAAGGAAGGATTTTTTCGGTATATTTTTTAACAATCAACTCATAATTGAGTTGATTTTTTTATTTTTCCCAAGAAAATTTTCAAGATTTCATTGGGGTGTAGCCAAGTGGTAAGGCAGCGGCCTTTGGAGCCGCCATTCCCAGGTTCGAGTCCTGGCACCCCAGCAATTTCGAACAATATCGCGGGATTTCGAGCACGATAATTGGTGACAATATCAAATGAGTGAACTAAAAATATTTTCGGGTAGAGCTAACAAAGTATTATCGAAAAAAATATGTCAAGAGGCTGGTATACCTCTTGGAGATGCCGATATTAAAAATTTTAGCGACGGTGAAATTTGGGTAAAATATATCGAAAACATTCGCGGTGATGACGTTTTCATTATTCAACCCACTCAACCTCCAGCAGAAAATTTAGTTGAGCTCCTTATCTTGCTTGATGCAGCAAAGAGAGCATCAGCAAAACGCGTTACTGCTGTAATTCCATACTTTGGGTATGCACGACAGGATCGAAAAGACCAACCTCGTGTTGCTATCACTGCAAAGCTCGTTGCAAATTTGATCACAGAAGCAGGAGCCGATCGTGTGCTGACGATGGATCTCCATACCGCACAACTGCAAGGATTCTTCGATATTCCGATGGATCATCTTTACGCATCGATAGTGCTCATCGAACACATTCGAAAACTCAATATTCCAAATCTTGCAGTAGCATCCCCTGATGTTGGAAGTATAAAGTTGGCTCGTTCGTATGCAAAACGACTGGACGCTGATTTAATTCTCATTGATAAGCGGCGGCCAAGAATGAACGAAACGGAAGTAATGAACATCATCGGTAACGTTGATAATAAAAATGTATTGATTGTTGACGACCTCATTGATACCGGGAACACGTTTGTGAATGCTGTCTACGCTCTCAAAAAAGCAGGTGCAGGAGAGATCTTCGGAGCTTGTACTCACCCAATTTTATCCGGGGACGCATACGAAAAAATTGAGGCTGCGCCTATCAATCAATTAGTCGTTACAGATAGTATTCCATTAAAAAGACAATCACCAAAAATTCAACTACTCTCAGCGGCAAAACTTTTCGCAGAAGCTATTTTGCGAACTCATCGAAATGAGTCTATCAGCTGCTTATTTGACGTTGACAAAGATAAGATTTAATTAAGGAGAAATACGATGGCTGAAATATTGCTTCAGGCAGAAATTCGCAATCAGGTTGGAAAAGATGTGAAGAGACTTCGGAGAGAAGGAAAGGTACCTGGCATATACTATGGACATGGAATGGGAAATATCCCTATCTCATTACCTTTGCTAACTATAAAAAAAATATACCTGTCTTCCGGCGTCAATCTCATCAACCTTCAACTCAGTGATGGAACCAAGCGTCTTTGCATTTTGCGCGAGGTTCAATCCGATCCGGTAACAGATATTCCTATTCATTTTGATATGCAAGGGATCAAGGAAGATGAAGAAATCACGCTGGAAATTCCAGTCCAACTCACTGGTGGCATACCAAAAGGAGTCCGGGAAGGAGGCATACTGCAGCATGTTTTACACACTCTTGAAATATCTTGTCTTCCAAAGTCTATTCCTGATCATATTGAAATTGACGTCTCAGCTCTTGAAATTAACAAAGCGGTTCACGTCAAGGATATTACAATTCCAAATGTAAAAATTCTCGAAAGCGAATCTTCGACAATTGTTGCGGTTATCCCGCCTACAGTAGAAAAAGAAGAAACTCCAGCTGTAGAGCCAACCGAAGCAGCGCCAGCAGAACCAGAAGTCATTGCTAAAGGAAAGAAAGCTGAAGAAGGCGCTGATAGCGCCGAAGCTGCCGAATAAGGGATTTCAGGCGTTCAAATGTATCTTGTTGTCGGATTAGGTAATCCGGATATAAAGTATTTTAACACAAGACACAATATAGGGTTCCGCGTGCTTGACGTAATAGCCAAGCGACAAAAGTGCAGTTTTCAACCTGGGACAGGTTCTTATTGGTTGGCTGAATGTTCTTTGAAAAATACGAATGTGGTACTGCTCAAACCTGCAACATACATGAATAATAGCGGTCAGGCAGTAATTGAATTTTTAGAAAATCAACCGCTTCCGCTCTCTCACATTTTAGTGGTTTATGACGATATTCATTTACCGTTAGGAACAATACGATTACGGCTTCGTGGTTCTGATGGAGGTCATCATGGAGTTGCTTCCATTATTTATTCACTCGATTCCAATGCTTTTCCAAGAGTACGAATTGGCATAGCACCCAATAATGGTTCTTTCGATCCTCAACAAATGGCGGAATTTGTTTTATCAGAATTCGATGAAAGCGAGCAGACAATAGCAGAAAAAATGATTGAGTATGGCGCTGAAGCAGTAATTTCATTCATCGAGTATGGAAGCGCATACGCAATGAATACTTATAATAAAAGTTTTCTTTAATCAACCCTGTCCATGATTTTATTTTAATCATGGACCTAAAGCAATAATAATCATAAGTCCAAAGGGATCTATTTATGGTAAATATAAAAACATACGAAACAACATTCATCGTCAATGCAAATCTTGACGATCCTGTTATCGATGGTATCATTGAAAAAATCCATGATGCCATCATCAAGAATGGCGGAGAAATAGTAGAGCTGACCAAGTGGGGCAGAAAACGATTTGCCTATCCAATTAAGAAAAAGAACAATGGCTTCTACGTCGTTTGCGTTTTCAAAGCGCCAACGCCGTTCATCGCAAAACTTGAGCGCTATTTTACACTCGAAGAAAACATTCTTCGTTACCTCATTATCGCTCTCGATAAGAAAGCGCTCGCGGCTCGTATCTCCGGTTCAGATTTAATCAAAGCTGGAGCAGGAAACTCAACGGCTCCGGAAGAAGATAATGAGCTTCCAGACGAAGTTTCATTAGATATAGATTAATTGATTTTATTGAAATTGAATGAAAGGATTGTACAATGCCCATAAAAAATCAACAAAATAACCAACGGAATCGACAGCAACGAAAAAAACGAACCTGCCGTTTCTGCGAATCCCATGAAGATTACATAGATTATAAAAACGAAAAGCGTCTCATCCGCTGTATATCAGAGCAAGGACGCATCATTCCTCGTCGCATTACAGGAACGTGCGCAAAACATCAACGTCAGCTTACGTTAGCAATTAAGCGCGCACGACATTTGGGGCTTCTGCCATTTGTTAATGATGCAGTAAGTTAATTCAGAGGAAAAAGGAGAATAATGGTATGAAGATAATATTACGGAAAGACGTCGATACACTTGGCAAAGTTGGTGATGTTGTTTCAGTCAAAGATGGATATGCACGCAACTACCTTATTCCTATCGGTATTGCATTCGAAGCAACAGAAGGCGCGCTTCGTCAGGTGGAAGAAGAAAAAAAACAACAAGTACGTCGGCTTGAAAAAGAACGCACGAACGCTGAAAATCTCGCCGTACAACTAGAAAAAATTTCTATTACTATAAAGATGAAAGTCGGCGAAGAAGAAAAACTCTTCGGTTCGGTAACTGCACAGATGATCGCCGATGCGCTTACTGAAAAAGGTATCACAATCGATAAACGACTCATCGAACTTGAAGAGCCTCTCAAAGCTCTGGGTATCTATGATGTTCCAATTAAACTCCAGGGTGGAGTTACAAGTAAAATCAAAGTCTGGATTGTTCGTGAATAACGAATAATCTCATCGATACTTCTGAGAATAAAGGCAGCATATCAAATTATGCTGCCTTTTGTTTTTAAACAAACTCCATCGCTTGCTTTCTTTCCATTGTGTTAGTAGTTTGTGCATTAGTAGAAATAATCTAATAGAAATTTCTCTATCCACCCTTAGAGGAATACTTCTCTATGAAAGACACAAAAAAAATAAAAGAAGTAACGATCCTCTTTGCAGGAGATTCCGGCGATGGAATGCAACTAGCCGGAATGCAATTTTCAAATGCATCTGCAATACTCGGAAACGACCTCAGCACATTCCCTGACTACCCAGCCGAAATTCGCGCGCCTCAAGGCTCGATAGGCGGCGTTAGCGGATTTCAAATTCATTTTGGAAGCGTCGAAATCAATACGCCGGGCGACAACTGCGATGTTCTGGTTGCCATGAATGCAGCAGCGCTGAAAGCAAATCTCCCTTATCTGGTTAAAGGAGGAACAATAATCGCAAACAGCGACGGCTTTACCGAAAACAACTTATCATTAGCTGGTTACGCTTCCAACCCGTTACATGATGGTTCTCTTGCCGAATATCATGTTTACGAAATCGATATTACGAGTCTTACCGAGCAGGCGTTGAGCGACTTAAATCTTCCATCCAAAATTGTGAAGCGAACTAGAAATTTCTTTGCTCTTGGAATGATGTTCTGGATGTACAATCGTCCATTAGAACCAACATTGAACTGGATAAAAAATAAATTTGCAAAGCAGCCTGAACTTATCGAAGCAAATATACGCGTTCTCAAAGCGGGATGGAATTTTGGCGAGTCGACGGAAATCTTCAAAGTTCGGTATGAAGTTCCTCCAGCAAAACTTCCGCCAGGAACTTACAGAAATATTACCGGCAATCAGGCAATTGCATTAGGGTTGATGGCTGCCGCGCAAAAAGCAAAATTAGAACTCTTCCTTGCAAGTTATCCAATTACACCCGCAAGCGATATTCTCCATGAACTTGCGCAATATAAAAAAATTGGCGTCAAAACTTTTCAAGCTGAAGACGAAATTGCTTCGATCACTGCAGCCATTGGAGCTTCGTTCGGCGGAGCTCTTGCAGCCACATCAACCAGTGGACCGGGAATTGCATTAAAAACAGAAGCAATTGAACTTGCAGTGATGACAGAATTACCGCTCGTTATTATTAATGTCCAGCGCGGCGGTCCAAGCACTGGACTGCCGACAAAAACAGAACAAGCAGATTTATTTCAAGCAATTTTTGGAAGAAACGGCGAAGCTCGCCTTCCCGTTCTCGCCGCCGCAACGCCATCCGATTGTTTTACGATGGCATACGCAGCGGCAAAAATTGCAATCGAAACAATGACTCCTGTAATACTCCTTTCCGATGGATACCTCGGCAATGGCTCCGAACCCTGGCGCATCCCGGACATTGACAAACTTCCACCTATCACACCACGATACCCTGATGATCCTTCCCTTTATCATCCATATGCAAGAGATGAGAAAACACTCGTACGTCCTTGGGCAATTCCGGGAATTCCTGGATTCGAGCATAGAATCGGTGGATTAGAAAAGCAGAACATTACCGGTGAAGTAGATTACGAACCAGAAAACCATGAACTGATGACGCACCTTCGCGCCGAAAAGATCGATAGACTCGCCGATAGAATTCCCCCACCAGTAATTCATGGAAATGAAAGCGGAGATTTACTCGTTGTAGGTTGGGGAAGCGCTTTCGGAGCGATACGCACCGCAGTACAGAAAGAGCAAGAAAAAGGACGGCCGGTCTCTCATCTCCATCTCCGGTACATCTATCCACTTCCAAAAAACTTTGTTGAAGTACTTTCAAGATTCAAAGCTGTGTTGGTCCCTGAGCTCAATCTTGGGCAATTAGTCATGCTTGTACGCCTACATTGTAACGCGCCGGTTTATCAATTAAACAAAGTACAGGGCGTTCCGTTTCGCTCGCAAGAAATTGAAATCAAGATTGAAGAGATTCTCAATGGAGTTCAATCATGAAAACAAGAGTACAGGAACTTATTGAAGCGTATCCATTTACTTCAGAGAAAAAATTTACACCAAAAGATTATCACAGCGGCGAAGATGTGAGATGGTGCCCTGGCTGTGGCGATTATTCAATTTTAGCTCAAACGCAACGCATCCTCTCTGAACTTGGTATCCCGCCGCATCAAATTGTCTTTGTCTCCGGCATCGGATGTTCAAGTCGGTTCCCTTATTACATGGGAACGTACGGATTCCACAGTATCCATGGACGCGCTCCAGCGATTGCTTCCGGACTCAAATTAGCAAGGCCTGATTTATCTGTTTGGGTTATTACTGGAGATGGAGACGGATTAAGCATTGGCGGAAATCACTATATTCATGTTCTACGTCGTAACATTGACCTGAATATTTTACTCTTCAATAACCAGATTTATGCTTTGACAAAAGGACAATACTCCCCAACCACCGAACGCGGGAAAATTACAAAATCGTCTCCTGATGGCGTTATTGATTATCCATTTAATCCAATTGCGCTTGCATTAGGCGCTGGCGGTACATTTGTGGCTCGTTCAATAGATAGAGATCAACAACATCTTCAGCTAATGATGAAACGAGCTGCTCAACACAAGGGTACTTCGCTCATCGAAATTTACCAGAATTGTGTTGTATTCAATGATGGAGTCTTTTCTTTGTTTACAGAAAAGGAAACGAAGGACGACTCTACCATCTTCCTTGAGCATGGGAAACCTCTCTTGTTCGGTAAAAATATGGAAAAGGGAATCAGACTCGATGGACTTACGCCTGAAGTTGTTTCTCTAAAAGATGGAAAATATTCTGTCTCCGATATAACAGTATACAACGATCAAGATGCTTCACTTGCATTCATTATCGCCAGCATGTCCAACAATTCGGCGCTTCCACGGCCGTTTGGAGTTTTTCTTGACGTCCCACGACCGACATACGAAGAAGAGCTGATAAGCCACATTGCCGAAGCTCAAAAGAAGTCTGGAGCGATAGATTTCCAATCGCTTCTCAACAGCGGCGATACTTGGACAATTGAATAATTTTTCCTTACTTTATTTTAAAAATAAATGGGGTTGACTAAAAATCGTCGTTACATCATTCTTCATTTATAACTGAATTAAAGCATAAAAGTGAGGCTTTTGTGGCTGTTCTTTTTGAAACATTTAAAGTTATTATCGATTCGAATCAAAATTTTGTTCTTACAACGCACATCAATCCCGATGGAGATGGATTGGGGACTGAATGTGCGCTCGCATATTTCCTACAGCAAATAGGAAAAGAAGTCGTCATCATCAATCACAGTTCTACTCCACCAAACTATGAATTCCTCAATCAGGTTTTCCCAATTACTCAGTTCAATCCTTTTCAACATTCAGATGTAATTGAAAAAGCAGATGTCATCATCGTTATTGATACAAACAGCGTTGATCGTTTAGGAAGTCTCAAACCTTCCTTACAACAGAACAAAGGCGTCAAAGTTTGTATCGACCATCATCCTGAACCTCAAGAATTTGCGGATCTTTATATTTTAGAAGAAGCATCGCCGGCGACTGGCGAAATTGTCTATCGCTTATTAAACTACTTAAATGATAGAGAACCAATAGACAAAAGAATCGCTTTTGGATTGTACACAGCAATTATGACCGACACAGGCTCTTTTCGATACCCTAAAACGGATCCTGAGGTGCATAAAATTGTTGCGCACCTTATTCAAGCAGGTGCGGATCCGGTTGCTATTTACGAAGCTGTGTATGAGCAAAGCACAGTTGAGCGCACTCGACTCTTAGGAAAAGCGCTTGCAAATATTCAGCTCGCGCATAATGGAAAAGTTGCGTATATCGCGCTTACAAAAGAGATGTTCGAAGATACCAATACCGATGAAGTAGATACCGATGCCTTTGTTCCATTTACGTTGAGTATCGCTGGCGTGCAGGTGGGATTACTTTTTTCCGAATTAGATGATTGTATAAAAATAAATTTCCGTTCAAAGGGAGATATTCGGATTAACGAGGTGGCAAAACATTTTGGAGGGAACGGACACATCAACGCCGCTGGCGCACGAGTACACAACGTGCCAATGAAAGAGCTTATCAACCAGGTTCTGGATCAGATAGCGGCATATTTAGGATAACCACAAATTATGCATTAGCAACTATGTTGCCTCGATACGCCTTACGGCTACTCGGCAACCAACAAAGAAAAGACGGTGGCTGAGGTGAACGATAGCTCGTATCGAAGCCGCCGGCTTTTGAGATAATTCAGGATAAAAAAATACCTCCATCTGAGAAGTACAGGTGGAGGCATTGATTTCTGCAAGAGTTAATTAAAATGTTACAGGTTTTCCAACACTCTCCCACCAATTCGCAATTTTATAATCTACCCAGTAATTATGTGTGGTAATTTGATGAGTTTCATAGTAGCCTGGGAAAAATGGCGGCGCTGTCTTCCCATCTGCTAAACGGGTATCGTAGCGATAGCTTTTCAAAAAACCACTTTTTGGCACAACGTTGCCCCACCAATCTGTGCCGCTAGTGCCAACCGCTCCCCGCTGATACTGAGCCATTGAACCGTTAAAATAAATCCGTCCTTCAACGCCACGAGTGTCATAGTGTTCAGCGGTAAACTTACCCTTTAAGGTAAAGATACATGCATCAAGATAAAGATCATTATTGCTGTTCTGAGTGTTATCTGCAATAATTACATCATTTTGAGCTATCAGTCCAAGTAGATCATTCGTCTTGTTTTCATATGTAATATCATTATCAATGTAAATACTACTATTACTACAAATAGATAATCTACCATCTAATTGACCTCTTACATGAATAAAATTTCTTGAATAAATAACAGAATTTCCGGTGTCAGATAATGAAATAGTATCAATTATTGCGCCATTAAACGATCCAGTTCGAATAATGGCATATCCATTATTATTACTAGAAGCTCCCGGTATTAAATCAACATAAAGCACACTGTTAGTATCAGAATTAGTTCTATTTGTCCACAATCTGCTCAAATCGTTTGGAAAATCCTTTTTCGGCACATGAGTTTCATATCCTTTTGTAAATACCGCATTGGAATCGCCAGGTTTATAGTTTTGGAAAACAAGATTCCCACTCGTGGTAACTCTATCCTTAAATACTGGCTTTCCATTTACCCTGATATCGCCATTGGAATGTACTTTTCCATAGAGCGTATCTCCTGTAGCAAACCAGATATTCGTTCCTTCCGTAACAGTCATCCATCCCAATTGTGAGAATTTATTCTCGTATGTTTCCCAAGAAGTGCTGGTGCCCAAATCGGTTTTCTTCACTTTCAATGTAACTTTCACTGAATCTGATACATTCACTGGGTTGGAGTTAATATCCACCACATTTAATGTGGACTTTGACACGCTTAATAGTTCTCTTGTGTAAATATCGGTTGTACCTGTTGCAACTTCTGGGCCCAACGTTACCGTTATCTCACTGCCCTTAAATGAACCAGAATCTGGTTTCATACTTGAGACAAGTGTAACCTGTCCAGAATTTTCGAAGATATCTCTATTGTCAGTAAGCATCGAAAGCCCAATTTGAATGCCGGCATTGGCGCCTTCCCGTGCGCTTGCAAGTTGACTATAGCCTATCATCCCTTCCGAGGCACGGGAAACCAACGAGTACATATTAAATGATATATACCCCAATATCACCCCAAAGCCGATTACTAAAATTAAAGAACCTTTTCCAGACATAGTTCATTCCTCCTATGTAATTATCTACGTAAATTATGAGAAGCAAGCCTTGTTTGCTTCCAAACGCCCATCGCATACCTCTTATTTGGGTCTTCAATGTTTTCCTCAGTGAGGCTCATCATCGAGTAAGGATTTTGTACTTCCAGGGTTATCTCAACCATTTGCACAATTGAAGGCTGAGGATTGTCCAAATATGCCACTCCATCGAAAATAATATTACCAAGAGAATCCGCCTCTACCCTGTTCTGTAAATAACGAATTTGAAACTTCGTTACAATACCAATAGGTTGAGGAGCGCCGCTATTAACCTGCCGATAGAGATAAGCATCGTTTGGATTATCGGTGGAAGCCAATTCACTCGTACTTCCTTTATAATATTTTATTGTTTTCGCGGTTGAAGAGCCATCTGGTACAAACTGGAATTGTATTGCCGTGTCTCTTGCCTCCAGAATTGAATTGCCATTATCCTCAATTCCAGCTCCCATATTCCGCAACTCCGATTCCAGCACCTGAGAAACATTGATAAGAGTTTGATTGACCATATATTCCGAATTATAATAAGCCCAAATTTCTCGCACAGTAAAATTGGCGTTCAAAATAATTAGTATGATCGTACCGCCAATAAAAATAGAGAAAGCAATATCCATAATTGTCGTCATTGCATCACCCTTGAGCTAAAAGTTATTAGCGTCATATTGAAATAATCCTTTAATACAGGAAACAGAAGAGGAGACCAAAATGTTTGCCTCACCCTCATCAACTGGGGGAAATGTGCGGCGCACAGTAATATCCATGCGTTTTAGAAAAGTTGGACTGGAAACAGGAACGTCAATATTACTCGGACTAACATAGTATACCTTAAAGGATGCCGCAAAAGTACCAACAGGCAATTTTAAAGTATCAGTAAAATTATTAAAATCATCAACATCATCAAATTTATCTACAGAATCTTCTCCGGCATCGCTTCCTAAATAATTTGCCGCTGTAAGTAATGATGGATCTTCTTGGATCTCACTAAATGTATACGATTTTACTGCTTCATCGAAATATAAATTTAGAGCTCGTTCACGGTATGAAGTTGCGAGTGTGCTTGCCACAATTCCACCTTGCGATTGGTTCAAGAGCCTGCCTTGCCGAGCAATATTCGAATAATAAACTAATGTCATTGTGGCTAACAGAGTCAAAGCTGCAATGGTTAACATTGTTTGGCCAGTATTCATAGATTCACCTATCTCTTTATTTCAAATCTCCCCTCCCCTACTTTTGCTAAAAATTACATTTATAGCCATTGAAAGTCAAGAGTACCGAAGACATCTTTTACCCTGAAGCCGAAATTTGGCTAAAGTCCATGCTGCAAGAGTCATACCATCCCAGATGATATTTTTGATAATTAAATCATCAATTTCATGTGGAAAAAATGCGTGTTTTTCAAACTCTTCAGTCTCGTCGGGTTGGGATTCTACAGGCTCAAGCGAGGTTGCTATATAAATTCTACAAATCTCATCGGTAACTCCATTGTAAGGATTAAAACTACCGACAAGCTGCATTTGTTTTGTGCTAAAGCCTGTTTCCTCTCGCAATTCAAAGTTTGCTGTCTCTTCATAAGTGTTGCCATCCTTAACTCCACCGCAAGGGAACTCAAGGCTTTCTCGTTCATTGAGGTAACGATATTGCTGCACCATCAAAATCTTACCGTCGTCGAGAACAGGAATAATCAAAGAAGCGCCATTTGTATGAACATAATGGTACTCCCCTTGTTTTCCATCTGGCAGCAAAAACTCATCTCTCCTGTACTTCCACCACTTATTTGTAAAGAGCGTTTCCTCGGAAATTTTTGTCCAGCGCTTGAGCGGCATAGAAAATTATACTAACTCACTTTCCGAAAAGAAGAATGCAACTTCATACCTCCCGTTTTCAGGCGAGTCCGAACCGTGGACGATATTCTCACCTTTGTTATCCGCATAGAGTTTGCGAATTGTACCTTCGGCTGCTTCCTTTGGATCTGTTGCTCCAATGAGCATACGAAAATCTGCAACAGCATTTTCTTTTTCGAGAGCAATTGGCATGCATTGTCCGCTCGTCATAAACTCAACTAATCCATCATAGAATGGTTTCCCTTTATGGACGGCATAGAATGCACGGGCAACTTCTTTTGATATACGAATTTGTTTCATACTCAGAATTTTAAAGCCAGCGCTCTGGATTCTCCTTATTACTTCTCCTTGTAAATTTTTTCTTACACAATCTGGTTTCAGGATTGCTAATGTACGTTCAACAGCCATAGAGATAATTACTCCTTCCGTTTCTTTCTGTTTTTACTTCTTTTAGTTAAAGTTGTATGATTTTTTATTCTTGATTTAGTTTTCGATAGTACTCGCTTCACAGTTTCTCCAATTACCGCTGGATTCTCAACAACCGTAACGCCGGCATTTCGCAGAGCTTCAATTTTTTCCGATGCAGTACTTTTGCCTCCAGAAATAATAGCTCCAGCGTGTCCCATACGTCTTCCGGGCGGCGCAGTTTGTCCAGCAATAAATCCAATCACAGGTTTCTTAACGTATCGCCGAATGTACTCTGCAGCTTCCTCTTCAGCAGTTCCTCCAATTTCTCCAATCAAGACAATTGCTTTGGTTTGTCTATCTCCATTGAATAGTTTTAGTATATCAACGAATCTACTTCCAACGATTGGATCGCCTCCTATGCCAACGCACGTTGATTGTCCAAGTTTCTGCGAGGTGAGTTGCGAAACAGCTTCGTACGTGAGAGTTCCACTCCGCGATACAACTCCAATATTTCCCGGCGTATGAATAAATCCTGGCATGATGCCAATTTTTGCTTCACCCGGCGTAATAATGCCGGGACAATTTGGACCGATGAGTGTAACTTTTTTCTTTTTCACATATTCGTACACAACAACCATATCGTGTACAGGAATTCCTTCTGTAATTGCAACGATTAAACGAATACCGGCATCAGTGGCTTCGAGGATTGCGTCGGCGGCAAATTGCGCTGGCACAAAAATAACTGAAGCATTTGCTTTTTGGAATTTTACGGCTTCGCACACCGAATTGTAAATAGGCACAGGACGTAAAAAATTTTCTTCTTCGTTGCCATTGTAGAGCGTACCACCTTTCCCCGGGGTTACACCAGCAACAATCTTAGTTCCGTACTCCATCATTGCACGAGTGTGGAATGTTCCTTCTCTTCCCGTAATGCCTTGAACAACTACTCTGGTTCGTTTGTTTACAAGAATACTCATTGAATAATTTATGATTAAAGCGATGAGCGATGAGCTTCAAGGAAATCGGCTGCGCGTAGGAGAATTGGTTCGCCAAATTGAGGCGCAAGAAGTTGAATGCCGATCGGCAATCCTCGTGAGTCTTTTCCCCATGGAAGCGAGATACCAGGAATGCCAGCAAGATTTGCAGATGTTGTGTATACATCCGATAAGTACATTTCAAGAGGATTGTCAGTTTTTTCGCCTGCTTTGAACGCCGTCGTTGGACTTGTTGGAGTTAGTAAACAATCTACTTCTTGAAACACGTTTGTAAAATCATCTTTTATTAAGCGACGAACTTTTTGTCCCTTCCGATAGTAAGCATCGTAATATCCCGCTGAGAGCACATACGTTCCTAACATTATGCGCCGTTTTACTTCTGTACCAAAACCTTCGCTCCTCGATTTTACGTACATCGAATGTAAATCCGATGGGTTTTCGGAGCGATATCCATACCGCGCTCCGTCGTAGCGAGCAAGATTCGATGAAGCTTCTGCTGTTGCAAGAATGTAGTACGTCGCGATTGTGTACTGCGTGTGCGGTAGAGAAACTTCCTTCAAAATTGCACCGTTGTTTCGCAATACATCGGCGGCAGATTCTATCGCCGAGCGAATTTCTGTATTCAAGGATGAATCAAAATATTCTTTCGGTAATCCAACACGCAATCCCGTTACATTTTTTGTTAATGATGCTTCGTAATTCGGCGCTGGTACATTCGCAGAAGTAGAATCATTTTCGTCATGTCCCGCAATAACTTGCAGGACACGCGCAACATCTTTCACACAGAGCCCGAATGGACCAATGACATCGAATGATGATGCGTAGGCAACAAGACCGTATCTTGAAACGCGACCATACGTCGGCTTTAAGCCAACAACGCCGCAGAACGCCGCTGGCTGCCGAATCGAACCGCCGGTATCCGAACCGAGCGCAGTAGTTGCCATTCCTTTTGCAACGGCAACAGCAGAGCCGCCGCTCGAACCGCCAGAGACGTAATCACGTTGAACCGGATTCTTCACTCGTCCAAATGCAGAATTCTCTGTCGAAGAGCCCATTGCAAATTCATCGAGGTTGCATTTTCCAATGATGACAGCATCGGCATTTTTGAGTTTCTGGATCACCGTTGCATCATAGAGAGAGATGAACTTCTCGAGAATCTTTGAGCCGCAGGATACGACCACATCTTTGATACAAATGTTATCTTTGATTGCAACAACCATTCCGGCTAATGGACCGCCCGAGCCTTCTGCGATTTTTTTATCGATGCGCCGTGATGATTCAAGAGCTGAATCTTTCAATATTGTAAGGAACGCATTTAGTTCTTTGTTCGATTCAATCGCATCAAGATATTCTCCTGTGAGCTTTTCACAAGTTGTAGCGCCAGATTCTATAGCTGTGCGAAGAACGTCGTACGTTTTAATCATATCAATAAAGAGATGATGAAATTATTCTTGCTGTTTCGGTTCAACTGGTTTCTGTTCATTAGACTTTTCATCAAGAGACTTTTCGTCTGTTTTTTTGACTGCATTCTCTACTTCATCCTGGACGTCTTTTGCAGCTTTCCGAAACTCACGAATTCCTTGTCCTAATCCTCTCGCTAATTCCGGTAATTTCTTTGCTCCAAAGAAAATCAGCACAATAAGAAGTATAAGAAACAGTTCCTGTCCGCCAATATTACCCATTGATAACGCTCCTTTCTTTCTCAAATAAATTTATAGCCGGCGCTTCAATGCCAAAACTATTGAGCGCTGAAGAAAAAATTTTCAGTCCATCTGTTAATCGTAGCACTCGATCGGAAGCTCGTTCGGGATGCGGCATCATTCCAAGCACATTCCCTTCCTCATTCATGATTCCTGCTATGTTGTTGATCGAACCATTAGGATTTGCTTCAGGAGTTACATTTCCATCGTCATCGCAGTATCGAAACAGAACTCGCCCATTGTCTTCGAGGTGACGGATTGTTTCTTCATCCGCAAAGTAATTTCCATCGCCATGAGCAATCGGAATATGTAGCACTTCACCTTGCTTACACTGATTTGTAAATCGGCTCGATGTTGTTTCGACACGCAACGGAACCGTTCGGCAAATAAATTGCAAAGATTTGTTCCGTAATAAAGCGCCTGGAAGTAAACCTGCTTCCGTTAAAATCTGAAATCCATTACAAATTCCAATCACAATTCCACCGCTCTTTGCAAACCGAACGACATCTTTCATAATCGGAGAAAAACGCGCAATAGCTCCGCAACGCAAATAATCACCATAGGAAAATCCACCAGGCAAAATAACAACATCAACATCGCCAAGCGAACCTTCCTTATGCCAGATAAGTCTTGCGTTCTGCTGCAAGATGTTTCCAGCAACATAGTGGGCATCGTGATCGCAATTCGATCCTGGAAATCCAATAATGCCAAAGGTTATAGAGCTCATGCAGAGCGCTCCTTCTTTTCAATCACGAAAGTAAAATCTTCCATCACGGGATTTGCCAGAAGTTTATCTGAAACTTCGCGACATACCTTTTCCGCCTCCGCTTGCGTCGGAACGTCAATATCGAATTCGATGAACTTCCCTATCCTCACATTCTCAACCGACGTATATCCTAAAGAATGAATTCCATGCTCGACGGCTTTTCCTTGTGGATCGAGAATAGATTTTCGTAATGTTACAATCACTTTTGCGTGGTACACAATTTTTCCCTTCCTTAAATATCAATACTTGAGATTTGACTTCTTTTTTCATTTTGTTTTTGATGTACAAAAAGAAGTTGCCGAAATTTTATCACAGATGCGCGTAAAATTCCATAAACAACATAAGCGCTCATAATTTCAAAGAATAATTTTCCTTTTGAAAAAATCAATATCAAGCCAGCAGCAATGATCAACACAATTTTTACGGGATGTTTTCGTGCGTCCTTCTTTGTAAACTTTGGTAAAGTATCATACTTAATGCGAGATACCATTAAAATCGATAAGAGAATAACTCCCGGAAGCACAAATGGAGCCATCCCCTTTGGTACGCCGCGGAAGTCGGAATAATATTCCAGCACAAACGCGCACAGCGTAATTGCTTGAGCCGGGATGGGAAGTCCAGAGAACGAGTCTTTATCAAACCCAACAAGCTGAACGTTGAAACGAGCAAGCCGAATAGCGCCAAAGAATAATGGAAATGCAGTAACAAGGATTCCCAGATTCCCTAGCTGAAAGAGATGAGCATTATAGATCATAAACGAAGGAGCGGCGCCAAAAGAAACAACATCGGCGAGTGAGTCCAGCTCGACTCCAAATTGACTCGAGGAACGAGTGATGCGCGCCATCAGTCCATCGAGTGAATCAAAAATTCCTGCAAGAATAATAAACCACGCAGCATTTTGAATATGACCTTCGTGCGCATTGACGATTGAAAGAAATCCGCAAAAAATATTGAGAATTGTAAAAAGACTCGGTACGACAGCGCGGGTAATTCTCATTTTGAATTCTCCTTTGAATCAACAGCAAACTCTCCAAGAATAGTTTCTCCCGCTTTTGTTTTTGTGCCGACGGTAACGAATACCGTTGTTTGAAGAGGAACAAACACATCGACGCGGGATCCAAACTTTATCATTCCAAAACGTTCGCCAACAGTTACAGTTTTTCCTTGCTTCAGTTCGCACACAATCCTGCGAGCAATGAAACCAGCAATTTGTTTCATCAACACTTTACCGTGCTGAGACTCGATGCCGACAATCATCTGCTCATTTTTTTCTGATGCTTTATCTTCATAAGCAGCAAAGTACTCGCCTTCCACATAACGCGTGTGGGCAACAGTTCCACTTACAGGAATGCGATTGACATGGACGTTGAGCGGCGACATAAAAATGCTGATCTGTATTGCATCGGAATGAAAGAATTCCGGCTCGAACACAGTTTTTACTGCAACCACTTTTCCATCGGCTGGGGAAACAATTGATCCATTTCGATTTGGCGTTGTTCGTTCTGGATCGCGAAAGAAAATCAATGCAAAGATAAAAAGCAAAGCGGCTACGCCAATTATTCCGTATCGCACTCCACGAGGCTCGACAAACGCAAACGCCACAACAATAAGAATAATGCAAATAGCCGTTACCGTAAAAAATACATCAAACCCATATCGTGTAATCATACAATTCCTTTAAACTTGCAATGCTGCATGGTACGAACTGCGAACCAGCGGACCAGATTCGACGTGGCGAAAACCCATTTCATATCCTCGTTCTTTGAGCATACGAAATTCATCGGGATGAACGAATCGGGCAACCGGCAAATTTTCTTTCGAGGGTTGAAGATACTGTCCGATTGTAAGAAGTTCGCATCCAACTTCTCTTGCATCGCGCATTACATCGAGCGCTTCATCTATTTCTTCACCCAATCCAACCATCAATCCAGTTTTCGTTACAAATCCTTTTTGTTTTGCACGATCGAGAACTCGAAGCGATTGTTTATAGTTTGCTTGCGGGCGCACAGCGTGATATAATCGAGGAACTGTTTCGAGATTATGATTCAAAATATCTGGTTTTGCTTCTAACACAATGTTTAACGATTTCTCGTTACCTTTAAAATCTGGAATAAGCGCTTCGACTCTACAACCTGGTATTGAGTCATGAACTAACCGAATAGTTTCCGCAAAAATTGGCGCTCCGCCATCTTCCCGCTCATCGCGGTTCACCGATGTTATCACTGCATGGCGAAGGCTCAACGTTCTAATTGCATCAACCACACGTTGCGGCTCATCCCAATCTAAATCTTTCGCCGGTCGACCGGTTTTTACAGCACAGAACCTGCACGACCTTGTACAAATATCGCCAAGAATCATGAAAGTTGCAGTACCTAATTCCCAACATTCTCCTAAATTTGGACATCGAGCTTCTTCGCATACTGTATGAAGTCGGTGTGAATGGACAAGAGCTTGAATTCGGTTAAAATCGCCACTGCCAGCTATCTTTGATTTTAGCCACTCGGGCTTTCGCTGGACAGATGTTGTTTGAATTTCTTCTTTCACCTAATTGCTTCTAAACATATCAAATTATAAAAACTTCTTACTATAAGATCGTAAAATGCTCCCGCAAGTCCAAATGAAATTTTCGCATATATTTTTCTTCACTTATTGTGTTTCATTTTTCTTTACATTTGCCGGGAAAAAGATTAGCAAAGAGAGAGATATGTGTACTTCTTGAAGATAACCTGTGGAAAGGGAAAAAATATATCAACGAAAGAAGATTATACATTGCTGTTCCTGTACGCCTATAACCATTCAACAACCGATTTACAGACGGTGGCTGAGTAGAGCGACAGCTCGTATCGAAGCTACCACCTTGATAGACTA